>NZ_JBFUEN010000017.1:0-95177 GCF_056403915.1 Terrabacter sp. P2_E3 | reverse complement strand
CCGCAGCCGCAACCGCCGTCGCACCCGTGGCGCCGGCGCTGCAGCCGCCGGTGCCGCAGGCGAGGCCGGTGGCTCCGAGTCGTCGGCTCCTGCCGGCAACGGCCCCGACGGTGGGTCCGACGCCGCCGAGGGTGGGTCGCGTCCGCCGCGCCGTCGCCGTCGTGGCGGTGCCGGCCGCGGTGGTGCGGGTCACGGCGAGTCCGCGCCCGCGACAGCCGCTGCCGAGTGACGGCGCGACGTCGAGCCACATCGGCTGACGTCGCATCCAGCACGTGAGAGGCCCGGGCCGACACCACACGGTGTCCGCCCGGGCCTTCGCACACCCATGTGGCCGCCCGCACACCCGGTCGGGTCCACGCTGCGGTCAGCCCGGGTCGGCGTCGTGACGGGCTCCTACGCTGGGGCGAGACGCCGGCACCGAGGAGGCCCACCCATGAAGCTGCACGATCGGATCGACGAGCGCCTGCGCGCCTTCATCGAGGCGCAGCACCTCTTCTTCGTCGCGACGGCGCCGCTCGCGTCCGACGGGCACGTCAACCTCTCCCCCAAGGGCCTCGACGGCACCTTCGCGGTGCTCGGCGAGCACGAGGTCGCCTATCTCGACCTCACGGGCAGCGGCTCCGAGACCGTGGCCCACCTGCGCGAGAACGGTCGCATCACCGTCATGTTCTGCGCGTTCGAGGGGCCGCCGAACATCGTGCGGCTGCACGGGACCGGTCGCTACGTGGCGCTCGGTCACAGCGAGTTCGACTCGTACCGTGGACTCTTCGCCGAACACCCCGGTGCCCGGGGAGTCGTCGTCATCGACGTCGAACGCGTCTCAGACTCGTGCGGCTATGCCGTGCCGTTCATGAGCCACGAGAGCGACCGGGACCTACTGACCCGGTGGGCGGGCAACCGGGGTGACGAGGGCCTGGCGACCTACCGTGCGACGAAGAACGCCACCTCCATCGACGGCCTCCCCGCCCTCGACCCGACGGCCACACCATCAGCCGCAGCCGACTGACGTCGCCACCCACGCCTCGAGGGGCAGGTGACTCCGGGAACGCGGACGGCCGGGCCCTCGTGGGACCCGGCCGTACGGCCTACGCCCTCGGTGGGGCGACGGTTGGATCAGGCGTTGATCGTCGCGGTGTCGATGACGAAGCGGTAGCGCACGTCGCCGGCCACGACGCGGTCGTAGGCCGCGTCGACCTCGTCGGCCGAGATCGTCTCGACCGACGCGCCGATGCCGTGCTCGGCGCAGAAGGCCAGCATCTCGGCGGTCGCGGGGATTCCGCCGATGTTCGAGCCGGCCACGACGCGGCTGCCTCCGACGACGGCACCGGGCGCGAAGTCGTAGTTGCCCGTGGGCAGCCCGACGTTGGCGATGACACCGAGCGGGCGCAGCAGGCCGATGTAGGTCTGCATCGGCAGGTCGGCGCTCACCGTGTTGATGATGATGTCGAAGGTCCCCTTGAGGCCCTTGAGGACACCCTCGTCGCCGGTCGCGAAGTAGTGCGTCGCGCCGAGCGCCTCGCCGTCGCCCTTCTTGGCGTCGGTGCGGCTGAGCACGCTGACCTCGGCGCCCATGGC
This sequence comes from Terrabacter sp. P2_E3, assembly GCF_056403915.1. Taxonomy (NCBI): domain Bacteria; kingdom Bacillati; phylum Actinomycetota; class Actinomycetes; order Micrococcales; family Intrasporangiaceae; genus Terrabacter; species Terrabacter sp. P2_E3. The sequence continues at coordinate 93,602 of NZ_JBFUEN010000017.1, read as the reverse complement.
AGCGGCGAGCTTGACGGCCATGTGGCCCAGGCCGCCGAGCCCGATGACGGCGACCTTCTTGCCGGGGCCGGCGCCCCAGCGCTTCAGCGGGGACCACACGGTGATCCCGGCGCAGAGCAGCGGGGCGGCGACGTCGAGCTCGATGCCGTCGGGGATGCCGACGGCGAAGCGCTCGGAGACGACGACCTGCTGGGCGTAGCCACCCTTGGTCGGCTCGCCGTCGTAGCCCTTGCCGTTGTAGGTCATGACCGCGCCCTTGGAGCAGAACTGCTCCTCGCCGTCCTTGCAGAACTCGCACTCGCCGCACGAGTCGACCATGCAGCCGACACCGACGCGGTCGCCGACCTGGTACTTCGTGACACCGTCACCGACGGCGGACACGACACCGGCGATCTCGTGGCCGGGGACCATGGGGAAGATCGCGCTGCCCCACTCCTCGCGGACCTGGTGGATGTCGCTGTGGCAGATGCCGGCGAACTTGATGTCGATGAGGACGTCGTCGTCTCGCAGGTCGCGGTGCTCGACGGTCCGGGCCTCGAAGGCGGCTCCGGCGCTCGGTGCGACCAGTGCGGGGGTGGAAATCAAGGGGATTCTCCTTCGTGGTGGGTGGCGACGCTCTCAGGTGCAGCGCGCCCTCACCACGATTCATTCCCCGTCGGCGGGTCCGGTCGAACGTCTGGGACCTTGCTCACAGCCTCGCGAGCAGCGAGGCGGCGACCTCGCGGTAGGCCTGCGCGCCCTTCGACGTGCGGGCCGTCGTGAGGATCGAGCGGCCGACGGCGGGCGCCTCCGCGAAGCGCACGGTCTTGGGGATCGGTGGCTCGAGGACGGGCAGGTCGTAGCGCTCCCCCACGTCGGCGAGCACCTCGCGCGCGTGGTTGCTGCGACCGTCGAAGAGGGTCGGCAGGATGCCCCACACCTCCAGGTCGCGGTTGAGGATCTTCTGCACGTCGGCGACGGTGTCGAGCAGCTGTCCGACGCCGCGGTGGCTGAGCATCTCGCAGGGCATCGGGATGATGAGGGCGTCGGCGGCCGTCAGCGCGTTGAGCGTCAGCACCCCGAGGCTCGGCGAGCAGTCGAGCAGCACGACGTCGTATGCCGTGTCGGCGCCTTCGAGGGCCGAGCGCAGGACGTACTCGCGACCGGGTCGCGGCAGCAGCATGGCCTCGGCGCCCGCGAGGTCGATCGCCGATGGCACGAGGTCGATGCCCTCCTCGCACGTGACGACGACGTCACCGAGCTCGGCGGAGCCGGTGAGGACGTCGTGGATCGACCGCTCGACGGTGTCGGGGTCGACGCCCAGCGAGAAGGTGAGGCAGGCCTGCGGGTCGAGGTCGACGAGGAGGACGCGCTGCCCGAGCTCGGCGAGCGCGGCGCCGATGCTCGCGACCGACGTCGTCTTGGCGACGCCGCCCTTCTGGTTGGCCAGGGCCACGACGGTCGGTGCCCTCTTCACGTCGCTGCTGCGGCTGCGGGTCCCCATGCCCGACAGTGTGTCAGGCGCGGGGGCCCGGGATGAACAGGACGTCCGTCGTGCTCCGCAGGTCGCGGACGTCCACCTCGTCGCCGTTCACCAGCGTGGTCCCGTAGCCGAGCGCTTTCAGCGCGTCGAAGGCTGCAAGCTCCTGGGGCCACTCCGGGTGCCCGGCACCCCAACCGACCTCGCAGAGGATGACCGGCAGTGGTGACCACAGCGCGATGGACGGCAACATCCCTGCGAGCACGCGGTACTCCGCACCTTCGACGTCGATCTTGACGAGGTCGGGCACGTCCGTGATCGCGAGACCGTCGAACCGGGCGACCTCGATGTCGACGGGGATCATCGCCTTGCCGTGTGCCTTCTTCTCGACCATGGTGTTCCAGCCGAGGTTGCCATCGCTCGAGACGAAGATCTCCAGGTGCGAGTCGGCGTCGCTCAGGCCGATGCGGTGGACCGTCGCATCGCAGGGCAGCTCGCCCGCCGTCCGGGCACAGAGCTCGGCCAGGTTGGGCACGGGCTCGAACAGGTGAGCGCGACCCGAGAAGCCGGTTCGCTCGACCAGCACCTTCGTGAAGAAGCCGACATTGGCTCCGACGTCGAAGAGGACGCCGTCGGTCGGTAGGTACGGCGCCACGGCGTCGGCCAGGGTCTCATAGGCTGCGCGTCGCTTCTCGAAGAACGCGTTGGCCCCGTCCAGGTCGACGGTCTGTGCCGTGACGGCGCCCGCTGCACCAGGTTTCACCTCTGCCGGCGGGACCGACGCCGAGGGTGCAGGACGTGCCGGCGGCCCGGGCGAGGCGGTGCGTGACCGCACCAGTCGCGACGTCCAGGCCCGGGTGGCCCTCAGGACCCCCGGCAGCCCTCCACGTGCATAGGCCCTGCGGATCGACGACAGGTCTGGCATGGCACGACAGTAACCACCTACGGGGGTCGGTGGCACTGACGCCGACATTGCCGGGTCGGGTCTCCGGCCTGCGACGAGGTCAGAAGGCCGAGATCGTTCGCGGGGCGCGCTCGGCACGTGACAGAGCGGACACCAGGGCGCCCTGCCCGTGCCGGCGCGCGGCCAGTCGGGTCAGCAGGGCCATGACGGGCGCGAGCACCTCGTCGGACAGCGTCGGGGCGGTGAAGCCGACGCTCGCGGCGACGTCCTCACCGTGGACGACGATTTCCATCATCCGGCCGGTGAGGAGGTCGTCGCGGCGCAGCGCCCAGCCCGTCCACGGGATGAGGACGGCTCGGTCGGCGTGCTGGCCGGCGAGCACGTCGGGGAGCTCGGCCCGCGCTGCGACGACCCGCCCGAGGACGGCGTCGCGGCCGGCATCGGCCTGCTCGTCGCTCCCGGACCGGATGGAGACGTTGACGTCGTCGTCGAGGCCGCCTGACACCCATGCCGACCGCGCGTAGTGCTCGTCGAGCAGGATGGCGTCGGTCACGGGATCGGCGCGCAGCAGGGTCAGGGCCGTGACGGGCTGGCTCGCGAGGTGGGCCACGAGGCCGCCGACGCTCCACTCGGGCAGCGCGCTCGCCTGGTGCCAGGCGGCGGCGACGTCGTCCCGGGACAGGATGGCGATGACGTGGTCGGTGGCCGCGAGGAACGCCGGCCGCAGGTCGCGCTCGGGTGCGGACCGGGTGGTGGGCTCAGTGGTGGGCTCAGTGGTGGGCTCAGTGGTGGGCTCAGGCATCGTCGCGCTCCGGTGGGGTCGTCTCGTAGCCGGCGGGCTCGAGGCCGGCCCAGTCGGACTTCTCGGGGCCCATCTGCTGGCCCTCGGGGCAGTGCGCTCGGAAGTCGCACCACGAGCAGATCGCGGAGGTGCGGGGCGCGAACCTCGTCGACTCGACGCCGAGCTCCTTGAACTCGGCGTCGGCCCGGCGCAGGTCGGAGGCGATCGACTCGGCCTCGGCGATCTTGCGCGCGAGGGACTCGTCGGTGTGCTCGTGCGCGGCGATCGTGCCGGAGGGCACGTGGTGCAGCTCGACCCGGTGGCACGGCCGGCGGAACATCCGGGAGGCTGCGACGGCATACAACGCGAGGGGCAGCGAGGTGCGCGCGTCGTCGTCGGTGGGGACCTGGCGGCCCGTCTTGTAGTCGACGACGACGAGCTCCCCCGCGCGGTCGTCGAGCCGGTCGATGCGGCCCGTGATGGCGACCTCGTCGGTCTTGAGCGAGACGCTGCGCTCGATGCCGACGGGCTGGTTGTCACGGTCGCTGGAGCGGAGGTACTCGGTGACGGCGTCGCGGACCCGCAGCCGCCATCCGGCGGACTGCTGGGGGTCACGGAAGCCCACGTCGATCCACGACGAGCGGACTAGCTCGGCGACGCCGGCCGGCGTCCGCTGGCCCACCGGGAGGTCCCAGAAGTCGCGGAGCGCGTTGTGGGTCGCGATGCCGACCGAGGTGTGGGCGCGCTGCGGACGGGCCTGTGGGCGGGGTCGGTCGAGGTACTGCATGCGGTAGCGCCTCGGGCAGTCGAGCCACGCGAGCAGCCGCGACGGCGAGCCGGAGTAGAGCGGCGTGGGCATGCCCGCAAAGGTCGTCTGCTCAGCCGGTCCCGTCGTCACGCCGACACCCTACGACCCGCCCGCGACATCCACCCGACGACATCCCCAGCCCCGGTCAGTGGCGGCGGAAGGCGACGCGGTCGAGGCGTGCCGCGGCGGCCCGGAACTCGCGCTCGAGCTCGTCGACGACGTCGGCGACCGGGAGCACCGACCGGATGCTCTGGAGCCCCTGCCCGGCGGCCCACAGCTGCGACCACTTCTTCGCCGGTGACTCGGCCGCGTCGTAGCTGCGGACCCCGTCGTGCACGAGGTGGTCGGGGTCGAGCCCGTGGGCCCGCAGGCTCGGCCGCAGCCAGGACGCATCGGCTCCCGTGATGCCGTCGCTGACGACGAGGTCGTCGGGGCCGTGCGCGACGACCATCTGCTTGTAGTCGTCGGCGGCCCGGCTCTCCGTCGTCGCGAGGAAGCGGGTGCCCATGTAGACGAGGTCGGCACCCGCGGCCACGGCGCCGGCGACGCCGGCACCGTCCGCGATGCCCCCGCCCACGGTGACGAGACCGTCGAAGAGGTCGCGCACGGCGGAGACGAAGGCAAAGGGCGACAGGTGCCCGGTGTGTCCCCCGGCCCCGGCGCTGATGCAGGCGAGGCCGTCGACGCCCGCCGCGATCGCCTTGCGGGCGAGGACGAGGTCGATGACGTCGGCCACGACGAGCCCGCCGTACGCCTTGACCGTGTCGATGACCGGACGCGGCGAGCCGAGCGCAGTGATGACGACGGGCGGTCGGTGCGCCGCGACGAGGGCGAGGTCGTCGGCCAGGCGCGTGTTGCTCCGGTGCGTGACGAGGTTGACCGACCACGGTGCCTCACCCGAGCCCGAGGCGATCGCTCCGAGCCACTCGTCGAGCTGCTCAGGCGTGCGGCAGTTCTGCGTCGGGAAAGCGCCGAGGATGCCCGCCCGGGCCGCCGCGACGACGAGCTCGGGCCCCGAGACGAGGAACATCGGCGCCGCCACGACGGGGAGCCGCAGCGCCGCGAGCAGCTCCTGCGGCGTCACCCGCTCGCCCCCGGCGTCCCGGCTCCGCCACCGTCGGGGAGGTCGCGGACCGCGGGCGCGTCAGGTTGCCGCAGGAGCCGCTTGAGCACCTTGCCGACGGGGTTGCGGGGGAGCTCGTCGCGCACCTCGAGCCGCTCGGGCAGCTTGAACGAGGCGATGCTCCGCTCACGCAGCCACCCGACGAGCTCGTCGAGCGTGAGGCTCGTGCCCGGGCGCAGCACGACGACGGCCGCGACACGCTCGCCGAGCCGCTCGTCCGGGTCGCCGATGACGGCGACGTCGGCGACGGCCGGGTGGTCGGCGATGAGTCCCTCGAGCTCGGCCGGGGCGATGTTCATGCCGCCGCGGATCACCTGGTCGCGGGCCCGGTCGAGGTAGCGGAGGAACTGTCCGTGGTCCCCCGCGATCTCGAAGAGGTCCCCGGTGCGCAGGTAGCCGCGGTCGTCGAAGGGGCTCTGCAGCTCCTCGCCGTGGAGGTATCCGGCGAAGACGCTCGGCCCGCTGATGTGCAGCTCACCCGGGTGGCCGGGCTCGGTGACGTCCTCGCCCGTGACGATGTCGACGAGCCGGGTGTCGGTCCACTCCCCGGCCCGGGTCGACCACGTGACCCCCGGCGCGCCGAACCGCGGGAAGAACTGCGCGCGGTCGTCGGGGTCGGGGAAGTCAACAGGACTCGACAGCAGGCCGATCCCCTCGTTGGACCCGAAGAAGTTGATGACGCTGATGCCGTGCCGCTCCTGCCAGCCGCGCACCATCGCGGGCTGCAGCGGCGCCGAGCCGGAGCCGATGCGGGTCAGGCTGCTGACGTCGACGGTCGCCATCAGCGCCTCGTTGCCGAGCAGCATCCACAGCAGCGCGGGAGGCGCGCACGTGTAGGTGGCGCGCTCGACGGCGACCTGACCGAGGAACGTCGGCAGGTCGAAGGGGTGGTGCTGCACGAGGACGCAGCCCGTGAGCAGCCACGGCAGGAACATCCCGCTGATGCCGGCCATGTTGATCATCGGGAAGGGGTTGAGCAGCACGTCGTCGACCGTCACCTGCGGCGCCTCGGTGGTCGCGACCCCGACGGCGAGCCAGTCCATGTGACAGCGCGGGACGCCCTTGGGCGCGCTCTCGGTGCCCGACGTCCAGCAGATCGTCACGGCGTCGTTGGCCTCGTTGGGGTCGGCGGCGGCGCGTGCCTCGACCGCCTCGCGATCAGCGTCCGTGCCCGGGCCCGGGTGCCAGACGCGGACGCCGATGGGCACGTCGGCCGTCTCCTCCTCGGGGCCGTAGGCGATGACGGCCCGCACCGACTCCACCCCACCGAGCGCAGTCGCCGCGTTCACGGCCAGGGCCCGGTCACCGAACCGGGCACTGCCGAGGTATGCCGTCACGCCGGCCCTCGCGCACATGGCGGCCACCTCGCGCTCGCGCAGCTGCACGGGCAACGGCGACACGACGACGCCGAGGCGCCAGGCGGCGAGGTAGACCTCGACGAGCTCGACCGAGTTGGCGAGCTGGACCGCGACCACGTCACCTCGGACGAGCCCGAGCGACATCAGCCGCGCGGCGAGGGCCGTGACCTCGTCGTCGAGCTCGCGCCACGTCAGCCGTCGCGGCGCCGAGCCGAGCAGCGCCTCGCGGTTGGCGGGGTCGACGACGGCGAGGGCGTCCCCGCGGGCGCGCACCCGCTCGGCGAAGAGCCCGTCGAGGGTGTCCTCGCCCCACCAGCCCCTGGCCCGGTAGTCGGCGACCTTCTCCGGCGCGTGCAGTCCCCGTGCGTTCGCCATGGCTCGGCGCTCCTTCGTGGTTCGGCGTGAGGTGGTCACTGCGAGCTGTACGTGTACGTGTGCCTGAGCTGCGTTGCTGCTGCGGGTCTTTCGTCTCGGCAGTGGCTGCCCGCCTCTAGCGGTCGGACCGGCGGTGCGCGCGTGGCACGACCTCGATGTCGCTGCCGTGGAGGTCGGCCGAGCACTGGTCACAGGCGAGCGCGACGGCGAGCGGAGCCCCGCACGGCACGTGCTGCTGCACGAGCGCGGGACCCTCCTCGGCGGCATACCAGTGGTGCGCCCAGTCGATGGCCACGGCGACGACCGGGTAGAAGGCGTGGCCCTTGTCGGTGAGGTGGTACTCGGCGCGGCCGTCGGCACCGCCCGTCCGGCGCCCCCTGGCCTCGAGCACGCCGATGTCGCAGAAGGCGCGGAGCCGCTCGGCGACGAGGCTCGGCGGCGCGCCGAGGGCCTCCTCGAAGTCACCGAAGCGCGTCAGCCCCCGGAGGGAGGCGCCGATGAGGGCGGAGGACCACCGGTTGCCGAAGATCGCCATCGTCTCGGGAAAGAGTCCCGCGGGGGACCGGTCCACGCGGGGGTCTGAGCGCCGCCGCGTCGTCGACTCCGGGACGGACCGCTCCCACGAGCCGCTCGGCCCCCACTCGGCGTGGACGTCGCCGGAGCGCACGACCTCGCGGCAGCCGGTGCACGTCAGGACCGGTGCGAAGTTCTGGCCGCAGAGCGCGTGGCGCATCGCCGGGAGCGTCGCGGCGTGCCGCGGCACCCATCGCCGCTCCCAGTCCCAGATCGCGATGGTGACCGGCCACAGCCCACGGCCGCGCTGGGTGAGGACGTACTCGGCCCGGACGGGGCGCTCCTGGTAGACGACACGGCGCAGCAGGCCCTCGCGCTCCATCGTCGCGAGGCGGGAGGTGAGGACCGCGTTGGAGATGGCGACCTCGTCGAGGAACTGGCCGTAGCGGGTCGTGCCGCGCAGCGCCCGCTGGAGGATGAGGAGGGTCCACTCGTCGCCGAGCAGCCCGAGCATGCGTCCGATGGCGTTCGTCGACCCGGGATCGAGCCGGGTGGGCACCGTGCCGGGGTCGACGTCGTCGACCACCGGCTCAGAGACCGATCGCATCCGCTGCCGTGTCCGCCGTGCTCCACCGTCGCAGCTCGGCACCCGGGGCCCAGGTCGAGTGGGTGCCACTCGAGATCCGCTCGGGCAGCCGGAGCTTGCAGACCGGCCCGTCGGAGACCCGGGCGGCGTCGAACACGACGCAGTAGGAGGCGTCGTCGTTCATGTCGGTCGTCAGGGTCACGAGGTAGCCGTCGTCCTCGCCGGCGCTCCCGACGCGCGGCGCCATCGCGGTCTCGCTGCCGAAGACGTTGTCCCCGAAGGAGTATCGCTCCTCCGTGCCCGAGTGGAGGTCGTGCTTGACGAGGCCGTCGAAGAGGAACCAGGCGGGCTTGCCGGTCGCGGCGTAGGCATACCGGTACTTCCCACCGGCGTACGAGCCGTTCATCATGCCGAACTCGGTGATGCTGTCGGAGAGCGGCGACTCGGTGACGAGGCCGGTGCGGAGGTTGAGCCGCCAGCGGTGCAGGCGTGCCTGCATGCGGTCGAGGGCGAGGAAGCGGAAGGCCCGCTCCCACCGGTTGCCCATGCCGTTGTCCTGCGGCTCGGGGTCGCCCTGGAAGAAGCCGTCTAGGACGATCTCGTCGCCGTCCTCGTACGCGTTGACGAAGTGCAGGACGTACGTCGGGTCGGCCTCGAACCACCGGATGTCGCTCGTCTTCCCGCGCCGCGGGATGACGGCGAAGCGGCTCGGCATGTCACGGTGGAAGCGCGCGACGTGTGCGCCCTTGGCGAGGGCCTCCGGCTCCCAGAAGAGCGGGAAGTCGTTGAGCACGACGTAGTTCTCGGTGAAGGCCATGTCGTGCGGCAGCCGCGGCCCGGGCAGCGGGACGTCGACGTAGTGGACGAGGTCGTCCGCCTCGTCGACGACGCCGTAGTGCATGTACGGCGCCTCCTTGCTGTAGTTGAAGAAGAGGAGCTCGCCGGTGCGGTCGTCGACCTTCGGGTGCGCTGAGACGCCCCAGTCGAAGGGAAAGCGGCCGTTCCACGTCGCCTTGCCGAGGGTCTCGGCCGACGTCGGGTCGACGCGGTAGAGGTCGCCGCACTGGTAGAAGCTCGTGAGGGCCGTGCCGCGGTGGACGATGACGTCGGTCGACGACGCGTCCTTCATCTGGCGGCGGGCGCCCCAGCCGTCCTGACGGAGCGAGAGGTAGGGCGGTTCGGCCAGACCGGCCCACAGCGACTGTCCTGCCTCCTGCTCGGCGAGGAAGCCGTCAGTGCGCACGAACCGGTTGCGGTAGAAGGCTTTTCCGTCACGGAAGCCGACGACGTGGACCATCCCGTCGCCGTCGAACGGGTGGTAGTGCTTGAGCGAGGGGTGGACGGGGTTCTCCGTGTTGCGGAGGTAGACCCCGTCGAGGTCGATGGGCACCTCACCCTCGACGACGTCGAGGTCGTCCGCCCTCCACTCGGTCGTCTGCGGCTGCCACGGGCCCGTGCGGTAGGGATGGTCGTCGTCCGCGGGCAGGGTCGACAGCATCCGACCGACGATGTCGACATCCATCCGGGTCTCCTTGGCTCTCAGTGGTTTCCGTGGTTCGGGGAGTTCGCGTTCAGTCGGCGACGGCGCCGACGACGAGGCTGACGGTGGTGGCGGTGCTGCCACCGAAGTTGAGCGTGCCGAAGGTGCGGGCACCTTCGACCTGGTAGTCGCCGGCAGTCCCGCTGACCTGCTTGGCCGCGTCGACGAGCATGCGGATGCCGCTGGCCCCCACCGGGTGGCCGCCGCCGATGAGCCCACCGCTCGGGTTGATGGGCAGGCGACCACCCAGGGCGATCGAGCCGTCCTCGACGGCCTTCCACGACTCCCCCGGACCGGTGAGCCCGATGTGGTCGATGGCGAGGTACTCGGTCGGGGTGAAGCAGTCGTGCACCTCGAAGCCGTCGAGGTCCTCGAGGGTGACGTGGGCCCGGTCGAACGCGTCGGTCACAGCCCGGCGCACGTGCGGCAGGACGTAGAGCTCGTCGCGGTCACGGTCGAGCTTCTGCCGGAGCCCGAGGCCGACGGTGCGGTGGCCCCATCCCTGGATGCGCGCGACGGGTCGTCGCCCCGGATGGTCGCGCAGCCACGCGTCGGAGACGAGGACCACCCCGGCGGCGCCGTCGGTGACCTGGCTGCAGTCGTAGCGGCGGATCCGGCCCTCGACGACGGGGTTTCGCGTGTCGTCGGTGGCGTCGGGGCCGATGAGGTCCGGGACGTCCCAGCCGCGGGTCTGAGCGTTGGGGTTGCGTCGGGCGTTCGCGAGGTTGAGAGCCGCGATGGCGCGCAGGTGGGCCTCGTCGAGGCCGTGCCGCCGGTCGTACTCGTCGGCGATGGCGCTGAAGACGTGGGGCCACATGAAGCGAGCGCCCTCACCGTCGTGCCCCACCCAGGCGGCCGCGCCGAGGTGCGTGGCCGCCTCGTCGCCGGGCACGGTCTTCTCGAGCTCGACGCCGAGCACGAGGGCACAGTCGTAGTGCCCTGCCCGGAGGTCGGCCATGGCGGCGAGCAGCGCCACCCCGCCCGACGCGCACGCGGCCTCGTGCCCGGCGGCCGGAACACCCCACAGGTCGGGCCGGACCGTCGCGGGCATGGCCCCGAGGTGGCCCTGACCGGTGAAGAGCTGGCCGAAGGCGTTGCCGACGTGGATGACCTCGACCTCGGCCGCGCCGGAGCGGCTCGCCTCGAGGGTGCGGTCGACGATCTCGCCCACGAGGTCGGAGACGTCTCGCCCCTCACGGGTCAGGTGGCGCGCGAAGTCCGTCTGCGAGCCACCGAGCACCCAGACCCCCGTCGGGGAGGTGCTCGAGCTGCCGCCCGTCATGTCCGCCTCCGCTCCCGACGCCGTCGTCGGTGCCCAACCTTGCCCTTCTCCGGGCACGGTACTACAACTAGCAGAGTGACTCGCCGGGTGCGACGCGGCCGTTCCGGGTCCGGGCCGGGCGACCAGGAGCGGCAGGTCTCGTGAGCTCGGCAGGACCGAACGGAGGACGCATGGACGACGACGACGACGCGTACGTCCTCGATGTCGTCCGCACCCCGCGCGGGCGCGCGTCCGCGCGCGGGTCGCTGCACGGCCTCACCGCCGTCGACCTCGTCGTGCACCTCCAACGGGCCCTCGTCGAACGCACCGGGATCGACCCGGAGCGCGTCGACGACGTGACGCTGGGCTGCGCGACCCAGGTCGACGAGCAGGGCGCCGACCTCGCCCGCACGGCCACCCTCGTCGCGGGCTGGGGCACCTCCGTGCCGGGTGTCACGCTCAACCGCTTCTGCGCGTCCGGCATCGACGCTGTCGGCCAGACTGCGGCCCGGGTCCGCGCCGGCGACCTCTCGCTCGCCGTTGCCGGGGGCGTCGAGAGCGTGTCGCGCGTGCCGATGTTCGCCGACCGCGGCGCGCTGTATGCCGACCCCACCCTCGTGCGCCGTCTCGGCTCGGTCCACATGGGCATCGCTGCAGACCTCAACGCGACGCTCGAGGGCTTCACCCGCGAGCAGCTCGACGCGTATGCCCTCGAGACGCAGGCCAAGGCGACCCGGGCACGCGTGATGGGTGCCTTCGCCCGGTCGCTCGTCCCGGTACCGGCCGACGACCGCGGCCCCGGCCTCGACCACGACGAGCTCGTCCGGCCCGGCACGACCGCCGAGTCGCTCGCGGCGCTGCCGCCTGCCTTCGCGGAGCTGGGGTCGGACGGCCAGGACGACATCGCGCTCGCGGCGGCGCACGGCATACGCCCCCTCGACCGGATCGAGCACCTGCACACGGTGGGCACCTCCCCCGCCGTCGCGGACGCGGCAGCGCTGCTGCTCGTCGGTTCGGCGCGGGCCGCCCGGGCCTCAGGCCTCGCGCCGCGGGCGCGGATCGCCTCGGCCGCGTCGACGGCGGTGGACCCCGTCGTCATGCTCACCGCCGGGCAGTCGGCCGTCGAGCAGGTGCTCGCGAGGGCCGGCCTGTCTCCCAGCGACATCGACGTCTTCGAGTTCGCCGAGGCCTTCTCGGCGCTGTGCCTCCGCTTCCGCCGCGACCTCGACGCCGGGCCGGACCGGATGAACCCGGACGGCGGCACCATGGCGATGGGTCACGCCTTCGGGGCGACGGGCGCGATCCTCGTCGGCCAGTGCGTCGAGGCGCTCGAGCGCCGGGGCGGGCGCTGGGGCGTCGCGGCCGTCAGCGGTGCCGCCGGCCTCGGCACGGCCGTGCTCGTCGAGCGCGTCGACGGTTGAGCGGCCCGGCGCTTCGGCCGTCAGCCCTCGCCGTTGACGAACGCCCGCACCGAGTCGGCGACCATCTGCACGGCGATCGCCGACAGCAGCAGCCCGGCGATGCGGGTGAGCAGCATCGTGCCGCTCTCACGCAGCAGTCGGCGCACCTGCCCGGCGAAGCGGAGCACGAGGTAGACGACGAGCATCGCCCCGACGAGGGCGGAGCCGACGGCGACGTACGCCCCGGTCGTGTCCGAGCCCTGCACCGCGAGCATCGTCGCGACGATGGCGCCCGGACCCGCGAGGAGCGGCGTCCCGAGCGGCACGAGGGCCACGTTGACGCCGGCGTCGGCGAGCGAGTCGGACTCCTTGCCGGTCAGCAGCTCGAGCGCGACGAGGAGCAGGAGCAGGCCGCCGGCCCCCTGGAGCGCGGCGATCGAGATGTGGAGGTAGTCGAGGATGCTCTTGCCGAAGAGCGCGAACATCCCGATGACGAAGACGGCGACGAGCGAGGCACGCCGCGCCGCGACGTGGCGCTGCACCTTCGTCAGTGACCCGGTCAGGGCGAGGAAGACCGGCACCGCGCCGGGTGGGTCGAGGATGACGACCAGGGTGATGAAGGTGCTGAGGAAGACGGTCGTGTCGAGGACGCTCACGGCCTGACGACCTCCGTGGCCCCGCTCGAGGCCGCCTCGATCGCGTCGAGCACCTCGAGGGACGTCGTGTTCTCGGCGAGACGGTTGCGCTTGCCCTCGCCGTGGTAGTCGCTCGAGCCCGTGAGGAGCAGCCCGAGCCGGTCGGCGAGCGCCGTCGCCCGGGCGACCTCCTCGGGACCGTGGTCGCGGTGGTGCGCCTCGAGCCCCACGAGCCCGGCCTCGCGCATCCGCGCGACGAGGGCGTCGTCGAGGTCGCCCGACCGGGTCCGCGTGAAAGGGTGCGCGATGACCGGCACCCCGCCCGCTGCGCGCACGAGCTCGACCGCCCGTACCGGGTCGGGCGCGTAGTGGCCGACGTAGTAGGGCGAGTCGTCGCCGAGCCACGAGCGGAACGCCTCGTCGCGGTGGCGGATCGTGCCGTTGGCGATGAGGGCGTCGGCGATGTGGGGGCGTCCCGGGGTGGCGCCGGGGCCGACCTGCGCGAGCACCTCGTCGTAGCCCAGGGGTATGCCGTCCGCCGCCATGAGCGCGACCATCCGCTCGAGACGCGTCGAGCGGGAGTCGCGGGCGCGGGCGAGCTCGTCCCGGAGCGGCTGGTCGTCGGCGTCGGGGAGGTAACCGAGCAGGTGGATCGAGGAGTGGCGCCAGGCGCACGAGATCTCGATGCCGCGCACGAGCGTCACACCGTGGACGCGGGCGGCGTCGGCGGCCTCGGCCCAGCCGCCGACCGTGTCGTGGTCGGTGATGGCGAGGACGTCGACGCCGGCCGTGGCTGCAGCGGCGACGAGCTCGGTCGGCGTCTCCGTGCCGTCGCTGACCGCCGAGTGGGCATGCAGGTCGATGACCGGTCGTGGGTGCCCTGCACTGTCGGTCCCGGTCGGAGTCACGCCCCCAAGCGTAGGGGCGCGCCGTGCCCACCCTGCCGTGCCCACCCCCGCCGCCCCTCCCCGCAACACACCGTGCAGGTCACAACCCACCGGGATCGGATCACGGTGGGTGGTGACTTGCACGGTGTGTTGCACCAGTCAGCAGGGTCAGGCCGGGCGTGGGGCTAGGGGGCGACGAGCGCACTGGCGGAGCGCACCCGGGCACCGATGAGCCCCGGGCGGGCCAGCTCGCTCCAGATGACGCGCTCGACGGGGTGGCCCAGCCGCCGGATCGCGTCCTCACGTCGCTTCTCGAGCCAGACGACCTCCTCCGGCCCGGCCGAGCCGTCCTCGGCGTCACGCTGGCGCGCGTACTTCACCTGCCCGTCGAACTCGAGGACAACTCCGTCCACGACCAGGTCGACACGCGCGATGAAATGGCCACCGGAGTCACGCAGGACCACTTGGCTCTCGGGGGTGAAACCGAGGCGACGCAGCGCCAGACGAGTTCGGGACTCGCCCACGGACTCGCTCCTGCCGTCCATGAGCAACACGGCCTCCAGGGCCCGCCGGCGCCCTTGGTGCGGGGAGATGAGCGCCACCTCGGTGACCAGATCCGCCTCGGTGACCAGACCTCGACGCAGAGCCGCATCCCCCGCCACGACGGCACAGTCCTGGCCCATCGTCAGGGCCGTCCGAACGAGTGCCCGCGCAGGCGAGACACTCGGAGTGTCCGCGACCGGAGCTAGGACGACGCCGTCGTCCGGATGGAGCCACACCGCCCCGCGGCGCACGCCCTGGACCGTGTCGGTCACCAGGTCGATTCGTGCTGCGTCGTGTCCCCAGAGCGGCAGCCCGAGCACGGCGAGGGCCGCGTGGTGGCTCAACGCGTCACCCGGTCTGGACCTCGCTACCGCGAGACACCCGAGCCGGTAGCGCTCGTCGGGCGACGCGTGCTGCCAGACGGTCGCCTGGACGTAGGCGCCTCGCCGCACCCGAACCAGCTCGCGCGCACGGAGTGCCCGGTGCAGGCAGGCATTGGTGACCCCTGCGGCCAGGGCCTCGTGGGCGGCGAACATCCCGCCTTGGCGGCCGGCCAGAGCCTCGAGTCGTGTGTCCATGGGAGCAGGCTCTGGGGCATACGGCCAGGTTCTCGTAGTCGCGACGGCACCTGTGGACAGAGGGGTCGTCGGCGCGCCGGCTGTGGACGGCCACAACACACCGAGTAGGTCACAACCCACCGGGATCGGATCGCGGTGAGTTGTGACCTACTCGGTGTGTTGCGGGAGAGGGCTGGTCGCGCCGTTCGTCAGGACTCGGTGGGTGCCTCGGAGGTGGCGTCGCGGCCCGGCCAGTTCTTGTCGGGCACGGGGACCGGTCGGCCGGGCTGCTCGCCGCCGCGGGCCTCGAGGTAGTTCTCCTTGGGCACCATGACCTTGCGCCGGAAGATGCACACGACGGTGCCGTCCTGCTTGTAGCCGATCGTCTCGACGTGGACGACGCCGCGGTCGTCCTTCGAGGTCGACTCCCACTTGTCGAGGACCGTCGTCTCGCCGTAGATCGTGTCGCCGTGGAAGGTCGGCGCGACGTGCCGCAGCGACTCGATCTCGAGGTTGGCGATGGCCTTGCCCGACACGTCCGGCACCGACATGCCGAGGAGCAGCGAGTAGACGTAGTTCCCGACGACGACGTTCTGCCCGAACTGCGTCGACCCCGCGGCGTAGTGGGTGTCGAGGTGGAGCGGGTGGTGGTTCATCGTCAGCAGGCAGAAGAGGTGGTCGTCGTACTCCGTGACCGTCTTGCCGGGCCAGTGCCGGTAGACCGCACCGACCTCGAACTCCTCGTAGCTGCGTCCGAACTGCATTCCCGCTCCTCGTCGAAGGTGGTCACCCGGCCCCGCTGGGACGAGCGGCTCCCAGCCTGCCGGAGCGGGCGGCATACGCCCATGGTCGTATGCCGTGTGCTTGCTCACGCCTGCGCGTCGGCGTCGCTCGTGGCAGCGAGGTCGCTCGTCTCGGAGAGCACCGGCGCGGTGCTGCCGGACGCGTCGGGGTCGGGGTCGGCGGGGAGGGTCGCGCCGGCGGCGGGACGCGGCCGCACGCCCTGGCTCTTGGCGACGAGCAGGCTCGCGAAGTAGGTGCCGAGCGAGACGCCCGCGGCGAGCCCGAGGCCGAGCCCGAAGGCCAGCAGGAGCGTCGGCACGCCGACCGCGAACCCGTTGCCGTCGGGGTTCGTGACGATCTGCGAGATGCCCTCGTAGGCCATCCGGCCCGGCAGCAGCGGCACGATCGCGGCCGTCGTGACGGCGAGCGCAGAGATGGTCAGGTGCCGGGCGACGAGCCGGGCCGCGAAGCCGATGACGAGCGCGGCCGTCGCCGACGCGCTCACAGCGCCGAGCTGCAGCAGCCGCTCCCCCAGCGCGAGGACGGCCCAGCCGAGGCCGCCCGCGACCCCGGCCACGGCGACCGCACGGCCGCTGGCGTAGGACATGACGGCGAACGAGACCGCGATGATGACGGCGCAGACGACCTGCACGACGACGTCGTCGCTGAGCAGGGTCTGCGAGCTGATCGCGATCGGGTAGTCGAGCCGGTTGCCGAGGGAGAGCACGACGGAGATGCCGACCGCGATGCCGAGCGAGAGCACGATCACCTCGAAAGCCCGCGCGCCGGCCGTGACGTAATAGCCCTCGAGGGCATCCTCGGCGGCGCCGACGACCGACAGTCCCGAGAGCAGCAGCACGATGCCGGACGCGACGACGAGCGAGGGTGACACGTCGCCGACGAAGGTCATCCCGGCCGACTGGGCCGCGACGACGAGGGTCGCCACCGCGGTCGGGATGGCCGCGCCGACGCACTGCGCGAAGAAGGCCGCGACGCCTGCGCCGGTGAGCCAGCTGAGGACCCGCCCGACGACGGTCGCGGTGAGGAAGCTGAGCAGGATGATGAACGGCCCTGCGCCCACGAGGCCGGCGGCACCCGCCGCGAGCGCGCCCCCGGCGACGGTGACGAGCCAGCGGCGGTAGGGGTGTGGGGCCGTGATGACCGAGTCGAAGCGCACCCGGGCCTCGTCGACGGGCACCGGGTCCTGTGAGAGGTCGACGATGAGCCCGCGGAGGCGCTCGAGCCGCGTGTAGTCCTGCACGCGGAACCGCACGATGCGCATCACGGTGATCGGGTCGGCGTTCGGGCCGCGGTGGTAGGAGACGGTGACCGACGTGTAGGTGACGTCGACGTGGACCGAGCTGAGGCCGTACGCCTTGGTCAGGGTGAGCACGGTCGCCGTGACGTCCGCGGCGGCCGCCCCGGTGGCGATCATCGCGACGCCGGCGCGCATGGCGAGGTCGATGACGGCCTGGGCGGTCACCGAGTCGACCCCGTCCGGCGTCGTCCAGATGGGGATCTCGTCGGTCGGCGGCCCGCTCGGTCTCATGGCCCGCCGGGTGCTCGCCCTCAGCGAGGGCAGGCTCCGGTGGGCGGTGGTCGGCCGGGCGGGTCGGTCGGTGCGGGCCACCCCCAGACCGTATGCCACCGCCCTGGACCCGCAGGTACCCCACCGGGGTGCCCGGCGGGAGCGGGACGGGCCGTACGCGGGCGCGGTGAAAGCTGGTTCGGCGGTCCCCGTGCCGCGTGGCACCATGGCGGGGTGATGAGTGAAGAGCAGAAGACCTCTCCGAGCCGCAAGCGCCCGACGACCGACGAGTTCCGGGCCTTCGTCGCGACAGGGTGGGCGCCGCGCGACACCGGGGTGACCCCCCGGGCCGAGGTCGCCGACCACGCAGCCCGTCGCCGTGACGCCGTCAGCGCCGCCTTCCCCGGTGAGCGCCTCGTCGTCCCGGCCGGCGGCCTGAAGGTGCGCAGCAACGACTGCGACTACGTCTTCCGTCCGCACAGCGCCTTCGCCCACCTGACGGGCCTCGGCAGCGACCGCGAGCCCGACGCCGTGCTCGTGCTCGAGCCGCGCGCCTCCGCCGACGGCGAGGCCGGCGACGGGCACGAGGCCGTCCTCTACTTCCGCCCGCTCGCCGACCGCGACACCGAGGAGTTCTTCGGCGACTCGCGCTACGGCGAGTTCTGGGTCGGGGCCCGCCCCACCCTCGCCGACATCGAGTCCGAGCTCGGCGTCACGGCCCGCCACATCGACGAGTTCGGTGAGGCCGTCGGCAAGGACGCCGGCCAGGTGACGATCCGCGTCGTGCGCGACGCCGACGCCGAGGTCGCGACCCGCGTCGACAAGGCCCGCGCCGCCGCGGCCGAGACGCAGGAGTCCGCCGAGGCCGAGACCCGCGTCGACCGCCAGCGCGAGGCCGACGAGCAGCTCGCCGCGTTCCTCTCGACGCTCCGCTTCGTCAAGGACGAGTGGGAGGTCGAGCAGATGCGCGACGCCGTCGACGGCACCCACAAGGGTTTCGACGCCGTCATCGCCGACCTGCCCGAGGCGGTCCGCCGCGGCCGCGGCGAGCGCTGGGTCGAGGGCGTCTTCGGCCTGCACGCCCGCCACCACGGCAACGGTGTCGGCTACGACTCCATCTGCGCCAGCGGCGACCACGCCAACACGCTGCACTGGATCAAGAACACCGGCGACATCAAGGACGGCGACCTGCTGCTCCTCGACGCCGGCGTCGAGGTCGACTCGCTCTTCACCGCCGACATCACCCGCACCCTGCCGGTCAGTGGCACCTTCACCGACGCGCAGCGCAAGATCTACGACGCCGTGTACGCCGCCCAGGAGGCCGGCATCGCGGCCTGCAAGCCGGGCAACACGTTCAGCGACGTCCACGCAGCGGCCATCCGCGTCATCGCCGAGCACCTCCACGAGTGGGGCCTGCTCCCCGAGGGCGTCGACGTCGAGGGCACGCTCGACGCCGACCACGGTCAGCACCACCGCCGCTGGATGGTGCACGGCACGAGCCACCACCTCGGCATCGACGTGCACGACTGCGCCCTCGCGACCCGCGAGGAGTACTCCGACGCCGAGCTGAAGCCGGGCATGGTCCTCACCGTCGAGCCGGGCCTCTACTTCAAGGCCGACGACGAGCTCGTCCCCGACGAGTTCCGCGGCAACGGCGTGCGCATCGAGGACGACATCCTCATCACCGAGGACGGCTGCGAGAACCTCTCGGCCGCGATGCCGCGCAGCTCCGACGAGGTCGAGCGGTGGATCGCCCGCATCTGGGACGGCGCCGAGGCCTGAGCGACTGACCGACCCTCCCCCACCTGACCGAACGCGGCTTCGGTCTCGAGCTCCGCGGCAGCACACCGCTGTCGAGACGGAACGCCGCGTTCGGTGGGTCAGGGCGACGTCGACGACACCGAGCCGTTCAGGTCGGGGCCCGGGATGCGCGGGCTCCACTGCTCGACGAGCTCGACGAGCGAGGACGCGTCGGCGGACTCGAGGTTCGAGCCGAGCACGGCCGGTGCGCAGTCCGGGTCGATGGTGAGGCGCACGGGCGGCCCCACGGCATACGTGAGCAGGAGCGTGAACCGCCCGTTGCTCGGGTCGTCCGGGCGCTGGCACGTCTGCCCCGTCGGCTTCGTCGGCAGGGCGCGCAGCGCTGCGACGACCTCGGCCGACTTCGCGGCGTCCAGCTGCGCCACCTTCACCGTGCCGTCTGCCGCGTCACGGCACACGGTCGCCGTCGGGTTGCCCTCCGGGGCCAGGCTCCGGTCGTCGCCGAGGCGTCCCCACGACGCCCGGTTGCACGCGGCGACCCCGGCGGACGGAGGGGTGCGCGTGCCGAACATCTGGTCGAGCACGACCGCCGGGCCGGGACCCGACCGGAAGTCGCCGTTCGTCGACGTCGAGCAGGCGTTGGCGTCGGCCAGCGCGCCGACCCACACGATCGCGTCACCGTAGGCGGCCCCGACGACGTATGCCGTCTCGTTGCCGGCCATGAGCGTGCACACCCGCTGGGCCCCGGTGTCGCGCGGCGACCACGTCAGAGCCTCCACCAGTGCCGCCCGTTGCGCGTCGCTCGCGACGGTGCGCTTGGCCAGGCGGAACGGGGCCGAGACCGGCTTCATGATGTCGGCAGCCGGATAGCCGCAGACGACGAGCGAGGTCGGGTCGCGGTCGGGCAGGAGCCGACCCGTGGCGTCGACGCCCTGCGGCTTCTGTGGCACGGGCACGGGCTTGTCGAGGGCCGCGGTGTCGATGGACTCGGGGCACCGCAGACCCCCGTCTGCCTCGACGGGCTGGCTGGTGACGGGCCGCACCGGGCCGGCGGCGAGCGACGTCTCCCCCGGCTGGGGCGCAGTGGCGCTGCCGCACGCGACGAGCGCCACGGCGGCGGCGACGCCGGTCACGAGGACGCGGCCGACGGCATACGGGCGGGGCCTTCGGGACTGCATCGGGCGCTCCTTCGTCGGGGATCCGTCACCGGGAAGGACACCTGGGCGAGCGCATTCGTTGCAGCTGCCTCAGCCGGCGGGAGGCGGCGGACCCGGATGGTCCGGGCTCGACGGCTGCGTCGGCGGCGAGGTCGGAGTGACCGGGGCGATGCCGATGCCCTCCCGGCCGCCGACGTCGATGCCCGCGTCGGCGAGGATCTGGCGACCCTGCTGGGCGAACTTGTGCTCGCAGAAGACCTCGTAGCGGGTCGCGACGACCTGGCTGACCGACGAGAAGTCGCGTGCACCGCGGGTGAAGGCGTAGCCGACGACCGACCAGATGAGGCCGAACACGGCGCCGTAGAGGGCGGTGTAGAGCAGCAGGGTCAACGGGTTCGAGGGGCGGGAGAAGAGCGAGAGGATCAGGCCCACGAAGAGCCCGAGCCACACGCCGGAGAGCAGACCGCCGAGAGCCACACGTCCCCACGTGAGGCGTGCGGTCACCCGCTCCATCTGCTTGAGGTCGGTGCCGACGATGAGGCAGTTCTCGACCGGGAACTGGTTGTCGGACAGCGTGTCGACGGCCTTCTGCGCGTCGACGTACTGCTCGAACACACCCAGCGACATGGGGTACTCGAGGGAGAGTGTCGCGAATCCCTGGCGTCCCCCCGGACCCTTCGGTTGCAGGCTCATGCGTCCATCCTCGCATCCCCGCCGCGGTGGAGAGGGGCCCTCAGGCCTTGAGCTTGTAGTCCTCGACGAGGCGGCGGCCGATGATCATCCGCTGGATGTCGGCCGTGCCCTCGCCGATGAGCAGCATCGGCGCCTCGCGGTAGAGGCGCTCGATCTCGTACTCCTTGGAGTAGCCGTAGCCGCCGTGGATGCGGAAGCTGTCCTCGACGACCTGCGAGCAGTACTCGGACGCAAGGTACTTCGCCATGCCGGCCTCGAGGTCGTTGCGCTGGCCGGAGTCCTTCTTGCGGGCGGCCTTGACCATCATCTCGTGCGCGGCCTCGACCTTGACGGCCATGTCGGCGAGGCGGAAGAGCACGGCCTGGTGGTCGACGATCTTCTTGCCGAAGGTCTCGCGCTGCTGGGCGTAGGAGATGCCGAGCTCGAAAGCCCTTCTCGCGACACCACATCCGCGAGCAGCGACGTTGACACGGCCGACCTCGACGCCGTCCATCATCTGGTAGAAGCCCTTGCCCGGCTCGCCGCCGAGGATCTGCGCGTCGGTCGTGCGGTGCCCGTCGAAGATGAGCTCGGTCGTGTCGACGCCCTTGTAGCCCATCTTGTCGATCTTGCCGGGCACCGTGACGCCCTGGGCGGTCTCGCCGAAGCCCGACTCCTTGTCGACGAGGAAGGTCGTCATGTTCTTGTAGACGGAGTCGGCGCCCGTGTCGGTCTTGACGAGGACGGCGACGAGGTTGGCGGAGCCGCCGTTGGTCAGCCACATCTTCTGTCCTGTGATCGACCACTCGCCGTCGTCGCCCTTGACGGCCTTGGTCTTGATGGCGGCCACGTCCGAACCGCAGCCCGGCTCGCTCATCGAGAACGCACCCCGGATCTCGCCCGTCGCCATCTTCGGCAGGTAGTGCTGCTTCTGCTCCTCGGTCCCGTGCTGGAGCACCATGTACGCGACGATGAAGTGGGTGTTGATGATGCCGCTGACACTCATCCAGCCGCGCGCGATCTCCTCGACGCAGAGGGCGTAGGTCAGCAGGGACTCGCCCAGGCCGCCGTACTCCTCGGGGATCATCAGCCCGAAGATCCCCATCTCCTTCATTCCGTCGACGATCGCCTGGGGGTACTCGTCCTGGTGCTCGAGCTCCATGGCGACGGGGATGATCTGCTCGTCGACGAACTCACGGACGAGCTTGATCAGCTCGGTCTGCTCCTCGGTGAGGCCGTCGGTCTGCTGCAGTCGGGACATGCTCGGATCGCCACCTTGCGTCTGGGCTCTCGGACAACTGCGACCGAGTATGCCGTCGCGCCGGGCACGCGGTCAGTGCGCCCGCGTGTGAGTGTCGACACCTGTGTCCTCGGTCACCGGAGTTCGTCGGAGCCACCAGCTACCAGAGCTGGCCGAAGGCGACCTTCTTGGCCTTGACCGGGCCCTCGAGCGTCGAGCGCTGGCTGAAGTCGCCGTCCTTGAGCCCGGCCGTCACGGTGCGGAGCAGCTCGGTGCGGGTCGCCGTCGGGCTCGCCTTCATGGCCTTGAGGAAGAGGTAGGTGAAGGCCCCGTTGGAGCGGCCGTCGAACGTCGCGTCGGACGCCGTCTGGTTGGGCTTGCACGCCGCGAAGAGGACGGGCTTCGAGGCCGTGGCGCGGCTCTTCGTCAGCTCCACGAGCGCCTTGCGGTCGACGGTGCGCACCGGGGTGACGGCACGGATGGACCTTGTCTGCTCGAGCCCTCTGGGAGTCGGCGGCGGCAGGTAGCGCGGCCTGCGGCCGAGCAGCTGGGCCTGGAGGATCTCGTCGAGGTCCTTGAGGCCGGTGCCGCTGTGGCACGTGTCGAGCAGCACCTCGAGCAGGACGCCGGCGGGCACGCGGGTGAAGAGGTCGCGCAGCTCGTCGTCGACGATGACGGTGTCGCGGTCCCACTGGTCGCCCTTCTGGCGGATGTCGTGGCACGCGAAGGCCTCGTCGAGGCCGTCCGGCTCGTCGTCGCCACCGGGCTCGTTGGGCACCTGCGTGCCGTGGCTGGAGAAGGTGAAGATGAGGTGGTCACCGGCCTTCGCGGTGTCGACGAGCGTCGTCAGCGCCGCCATGACGGCCTTCTTCGTCGCGCCGGCATCGGTGAGCACCGTCGTCGCGCGCGCGGTGAAGCCGAGGGGCCGCAGCGCCTTGGCGATGTCGTTCGCGTCGTTGACGCAGCCGTTGAGCCAGCTCGTCTGCGGCAGCGACTCGAACTCGTTGATCCCCACGCACAGAGCCCTGCTTGCCATGGCCGTTCCTTCCTTCTCGGAACCCCTCGGTTGAGCGGGTTCGACTGGGGTGTATGCCTTTTCACACTGTCTCGAGGACCGCGTCGGGTCTCGCGTACACGACATAGGCGAGCCACGTCGGGTCGTCCGCGTCCCGCGCGGCCGCCCGGGCGAGCGCGCTCGCCCGGGACATCTGGGTGCCCTTGAGCAGCTCCTCGTAGAGCGTCTCGACGAAGACCCGCGCCGGCTCCTCCTGGACCGACCACAGGCACGACACGAAGGCCGAGGCGCCGGCGTCGAGGAACGCCTTGGCGAAACCGCCCACCGTCGTGAAGAGCTCGCCGGACCGTCCGGTCTGACAGGCGTTGAGGACCACGATCGGGCCGACGCTGTCGGGGCCCGTCCAGTCGAGGTTCTGGGACACGTCGGTCGAGCTGAGGTACTGCTCACGAACGCTGGTGCCGCGCCGCTGGCCCTTGAGCAGCACCTTCGCCTCGGCGATGTCGTCGGTACGTGCCGCCCCGTGGCCCGAGAAGTGGAGCAGGTCGAAGCCGCCGCCGCGCAGGAGACGCTCGACGCCGCTCGGGGTCGCCGTCACGGCCTTGGCGCCGAACCGGTCCTTGAGGTAGCCGGCCTCGGCGACACCGACGTCGTTCTTGAACATCGGGTTGGCGTAGACGGGACAGATCGACCGTGCGTGGCCCCGGCGCACGCGGACGGCCCGGGGCGGGAAGCTGCCGAGCTGCCAGCGCACGAGCCCGCCGGACGCGAGGAAGCGTGGCGTGGTGCCGCGCTTGCCGCGGGCGGGCTTGAGGTGAACGAGCTCCCACGGCACGAACGGCTCGTCCGTGTAGACGATGAGGTCGTGCACGAGCTCGCGGTGCTCCCAGAGGTAGGCCTGCATGTCCTCGGGGAAGAACTGGTCGAAGAGCATGGTGCCGGTGTTCTGCAGCTGCGACATCCTCTGGCGCGGCGTCAGGTCGGGGTCCTTGATGACCCGCTCCACCTCGGCGATCCGGTCGCGCACGAACTCGTCGCGCCCGAGGATCGGTGCCGACTCGAAGACCCGCTCGGCCTCGCCCGGCACGAGCCGGAGCGCATAGCTGTAGACGCGCTCGCCCGTGACGCGACGACTCTCGACGATGTCGAGACAGGGCAGGCCGTCGAGCTCTGGGGCGTCGATCCCGGTGTGGACCGTGGCGGTGACGGGCGTCGGGGCGACCATCCCCGCAGCGGCTGCGGTCGACTCCAGGGTGACCGTGGCGACGGGCACCCAGCCCTGTCGTAGGACGACGGAGACGCGGACGGGCCCGGGCGCCAGGGCACGTACCCGGAAGGTCAGCTCGCTGGCCCAGTCGCCGCTCGGCAGGCCGAAGACCTTGGCGTCGGTCTCGAGGACCTGCACGTTGTCCTTGGCGTAGACCTGCACACTGATCGGGCGCTCCGCGTCGACGTGGACCGTCCTCGAGACGTGGACCGTGCCCTCCGTCGGTGCCAGCGTCTGCCGTGCCAGCCGAACCCGCACCGTGGCGTCGGCACCCGGGGACACCGTGGAGGGCATCTCCGCCGCGAGCTCGGCCTCCGTCGTGCCCTCGAGAGGGCTCGTCGGTCCAGTGCTCGGGGGCCTCTCGCGGTCACGGCGCGTCGCCTGCTTCGCCGTCGTCTTCGTCGCCCTCTTCGACGTCGCCCTCGTCGGCGTCGCCTTCCGGACGCCCGTCCTCACCGGCGGCTCCGCCCGCGGGCCGGGTGATGGTCTCGCAGGCGGGCGTGCGGTCGTGCCGGGAGGCCTGGTCGCGGACGGCGGACGGGCGGCCGTCGGGGGCCGGGCGGCGGTGGTCGGCGCCTCCACCTCGGCCATCTCGAGTCCACGCTCGTCACCACCACCGTCGGCGCCGAGCACCGGCCCCGCGGTCATCCACTCGGGCAGGTGCGCCTCCGCGTCGGACGCGCCGAGCCCGAGCGGCAGCCACTGCGAGATCGCGCCGATGACGGAGAGCTGCGAGAAGTAGTTGACGTGGTACACGACGTCGTTGGTGCCGAGCGCGAACGTGTCGCGCACGTAGCCGCCGGTCGGCGGGCCGATCGCCGACATCGAGTCGGTGTCGACGACGAGGTCGTTGCGCCCCTTGAAGATCCCGTCGACGAAGCCCTCGGCGAGACGGACGGCGAGCTCGCGGGGGAACTCGGGCGGGTTGTGGTGGTCGTCGAAGAGCGACACGTGGAAGTCGGACGAGACGACGTACCAGCTCGTCCCGGGCCGGGGCTGGCCGGGCTGGTCCTCGTTGAGGCTCGTGACGAAGGGCCCGTCGGGCGTCATGGCGGCGAGGCCGGGCACGCCGTCGTCGCCGGCGGCGTACGACACGAGGTACTTCACGAGCGCGCCGACGCCACGGACGACACCGCTGACGACGGCCGCGAAGGGGGCCCCGCCGGGCACGAGGGAGAGACCGGCGGCGGTCACCAAGACGAGGTTCGTGTAGAGGTCGACGAGGTCGTGCCAGCGCTCTGGGTCGGCGAGGTGGGTGCCGCCGTTGGTGGAGGCCACGAAGACGATGGAGTCGACCGCGACGCGCAGTCCGGCACCCGGCAGCACCGACTCGACGAACGACCGCGTGACCAGCCCGCCGCGGCTGTGCGTGATGACGTCGAGGACGAGCTCGCCGTCGTGGGGCGCGAGCAGGGCGAGCAGGTCGCGGGCGTTGCGCTCCGGGTCGACGCTGAGCGTGCGGTGGTCGAAGCCGATGACGGCGTCGTACGCGGACACGAGGGTGTCGACGAAGCCCTCCGCGCCGGGCGTGACGGCGAGAGCTCCGAAGGCACTGGTGGTCGACGAGAACGTGCCGTGGACGAGGAGCAGAACCCGTGCCGCGCGGTCGGTGGGGAGGCCCACCTCCGCGAGCGAGCCGACGGGCTTCCACGCGTCGAGCGCTCCCCCCGTGACGTGGACGAGCCCGGTGCGCACGCCTGACTCGAGTCGCTCGACGACCTTGCCGACGATGACGGGCGCGGCGAAGCGCAGCACGATCGCCTGGAGGACGCCGTGGGCGAGGTCGCCGAGCAGCCCACGGTCAGCCGGTCCTGCGCCCGGCCCGTCGAGGCCCCGTGACCGCGGTCGCGGACGGCGCGCGCGCTGCGGCTGCATCGACAGGGCGAAGGACACGGTGCGGGGGCCGGGGTCGATCGACCGCGTGCGCTCGGCGGCATCGACCGGCAGGTGCCACGAGTAGACCCCGTCGCGCTCGAGCAGGACGACGGCGTCGTTGCCGGCCGGCACGTCGACGTCGAGCTTCACGGTGCCCGCCCTGTTGGCCGGCGCGGGACCACCCAGGTCGCGAGATCGCTGTGGTGTCAGGTCGATCCGGTCGACGACGACGAAGTCGTCGGTGCGCAGGGCCTCGACGAGGGCGGCCCGCTCGGCCGCCCGCCGGTCTCCTGACGGCAGGTCCCGGTCGGTGCGGTCGGTCGCGGCGGACGCGTCGTAGCCGCGGGGCGCGCGCACGCGCACCGCTCCCCCGCCGAAGGACGCGGACGGCATACCTGGGCTCCCTCCGAGACGTCTCCCCTGCTCCTTGCCACGGTAGAGGTGAACGGGGGGCTCGGTGATACAGATCGCGGCAAACGCTCGAAGCCACGCGGAATCAATTCCGTTGCGCGGGACCCACTGGATGCGCCAGTCTCTTCGCGAGCGCAGTGGCACACGGCCACACGCCAGACCCCAAGGAGGGTGACATGACCATCACGGCCCCGGGCATGCCTGCCCACATCTCTTCTTCCTTGGAGTTCTCTTGTCATTCAACGCTTTTCACGACGACGACCTCGCGGTCGTCGACACCAGACTGACCGCTCGGCGCACCCTCGGCCTCGAGGACGAGCAGTACGCGGTCGACACCGACCCCGACGGCCCTCCCGAAGGTGACCGGTGGTCGAGCTGGGACGGAGCCACGCACGGCCCGAAGCCCCGCCCCGACTGGGTCATCACCGACCTCGGCGCCGTCGAGGCCGACCTCGGGGTGCTCAAGACCGGCAAGGAGGCCGACGTCCACCTCGTCCGACGGTGGGTGCCCGGCTCCGCCGACCGGGACGTGCTCATGGCCGGCAAGCGGTACCGGTCGAGCAAGCACCGCATGTTCCACCGCGACTCCGGCTACCTCGAGGGCCGGCGGGTGCGGAAGTCGCGCGAGACGCGGGCCATCCGGACCCGCACCGCGTTCGGCAAGGAGCTGATCAGCGGCCTGTGGGCGTTCGCCGAGTTCGAGACGCTGGTCCGCCTCTGGCACGAGGGGCTGCCGGTGCCCTACCCGGTGCAGATGTCCGACGACGAGATGCTGATGGAGTTCATCGGCACCCCCGACGGGCAGGCCGCGCCGCGGCTGGCGCAGGTGCGTCCGGACCCGGACCTGCTGCCCGTGCTGTTCGAGCAGCTGCGTGAGGCGATGCTGCGGCTCGCCGAGCTCGGCTGGGCGCACGGCGACCTCTCCCCGTACAACGTGCTGCTCGAGGGCGAGGGGGACGACGCGCGGCTCGTCCTCATCGACTGGCCGCAGGTCGTCGACGTCATCGGCAACCCGCACGGCCCGGAGTTCCTCGAACGCGACACCCACAACATGTGTGACTGGTTCACCCGTCGTGGGTATGCGGTCGACGAGGGCCTGCTCTTCGGTGACCTCATCGCGGCGGCGACGTCGCGGTGGTAGCGACGCTCGTCGTCACACCGATGGGCCACAGACCAGATGGAGGCCACCCGTTCGTGGGGTGGCCTCCATCGTCTGTGCGGGCGCTCTCGGTCAGTCGGTGAGGAAGTCCGCCGGGTGGCCGAACTTCCCGGAGTGGACGAAGGCCTCGAGCGGCAGGCGGGACCGCGGCAGCCGCGCCCGGGCCAGCACCCAGTCCGGCATCTCGCCGTCGTCGTCCGGGCCGGCGGGCAGTCCGAGCGCGATGCCCGTCGTGACCGCCCAGTGCGGCGGCACGGCGAACCGCTCGGTCGCCGCACCGTGGTCGAAGCCGCCGAACTGACGCACCTGCAGGCCCATCGAGCGAGCCTGCACGGTGATGTGGGCGACCGCCTGCCCGAGGTCGAACATCGCGTAGTCGCTGTAGGCGAGCTCGTGGTCCTCGTCGGTCGCGACCTGGTGCAGCGTCAGGATGATCGCCGAGGCGGACGGAGCCCACACCTGGTTGGCTGACGAGAGGACCTCGACCATGGCGGCGTGCGTGTCGTCGCCGCGCAGGCCGACGAGGAAGCCCCAGGGCTGCGAGTTGCCGGCCGACGGCGACCATCGCGCGGCCTCCAGGATCGCGCGCAGGGCGTCGGGGCCGAGCAGGTGCGAGCGGTCGTAGACCATGACGCTCTCGCGGTCGCGTAGCAGGGGCGTCAGCGTCTCCGGCTGCGCCGTGGGTGCCATCTGAACCGCGGGCGTATGCCGTCCGCCGACCACCGTCTCGTCACTCACGTCTCGATCGCCGTCCTCACGCACTCGTCAACCATGCCGCAGCCCGGCGTCTTCCCGGCCCGGGTGTGGGCGGCACCACGCCGGTGGCCGACGGATCGGCGACGTGCCATGTCAGTAGGCGCGGCCGACGACGGCGAGCACGCCGGCGTCGGACTCCGAGGTCGGCACGGTGCCGTCGGGCATCGTCAGGCACCGGACCGTCACTGCCGACTCCGCGAGCAGCGACTCTCCCTCCTCACCGAGGGTCGACCACGGGATGGTGGCCCAGCCGGTGCGGGCCGCCTCGGCGGCCTCCTCGAGGGTGCTCACGGCGGCGGTGTTCGTGTCGCGGTGGGCGAGCGCGGCGGCATACAGCGCGTCGTGGTCCTCGTCGAGCGCGGCGGTCACCGTGTCGACGACGCCGCCGAGCGGCACCGACGACTTGCCACCGGCGATGCGTCGGGCGACGGTGACGGAGCCCTCGGCGAGGTCGCGGGGACCGACCTCGACCCGCAGCGGGATGCCCTTGAGCTCGGCGTCGACGGCGCGACGTCCGAACGGCGTGTCGACACGGGCGTCGAGCTCGGCCCGCACCCCGCGCGCGAGGAGATCGGCGACGACCTGACGCGCTGCCTCGACCACGCCCTCGCCGTCCTTGACGACCATGACGAGCGCCTGGACGGGAGCGAGTCTCGGCGGCACCCGCAGACCGTGGTCGTCACCGTGACCCATGATGAGGCCGCCGAGCATGCGGGTCGAGCTGCCCCACGACGTCGTCCAGCACGTCTCCTGGCGGCCCTGCTCGGACAGGTAGGTGATGTCGAAGGCCTTGGCGAAGTTCTGGCCGAGCTCGTGGCTCGTGCCCATCTGCAGGGCCTTGCCGTCGCGCATCATCCCTTCCAGCGCAAGGGTGTTCGTCGCACCGGCGAAACGCTCGCGCTTCGTCTTGCGACCGAGGACGACGGGCATGGCGAGCATCTCGCGCATGAACGGCGCGTAGACCTCCTCGTGGATCCGCTTCGCGTAGAGGCGCGCGTCCTCCTCGGTGGCGTGCGCCGTGTGGCCCTCCTGCCAGAGGAACTCGCTCGTGCGCAGGAAGATCCGCGGGCGCAGCTCCCACCGCACGACGTTGGCCCACTGGTTGAGCAGCAGCGGCAGGTCGCGGTAGCTCTGCGTCCACTTCGCCATGTACTCACCGATGACCGTCTCGGAGGTCGGGCGCACGACGACCTTCTCCTCGAGCTCCTTGCCCCCGGCGTGGGTCACGACCGCGAGCTCGGGGCTGAAGCCCTCGACGTGCTCGGCCTCGCGGCTGAGGTAGGACTCCGGGATGAAGAGCGGGAAGTAGGCGTTGCGTGCGCCGGCCTCCTTGATGCGCCGGTCCATGTCGGCCTGCATCCGCTCCCAGATCGCGTAGCCGTACGGTCGGATGACCATGGTGCCGCGCACCGGACCGTTGTCGGCGAGCTCCGCCTTGGCGACGATGTCCTGGTACCACCGGGGGAAGTCCTCGGACTGGGGTGTGAGCACGGTCTTGGCCATGGCCCCGATCCTATGAGCGGCCCCGGGGGCGCCGTCACGTCGATTCCGCCTAGGCCCGCTCCATCGTGGCGACCATGAAGGCCTGCCAGGCCTCTCTGCTGTCGCCGAGCTCCCCCGGGCTGCCGGCCTGCTCGAGGATGCGGGTGGTCGCCTCCAGGGTCACGTCGTCGAAGTCGCCGGTGATCTCCACGTCGGTGCGACCCCAGACGTGCCGGCACATCGCCTGGACGGCCTGCACCTGGGCGTCGGAACGGCGGATGAGGCGCGGACGCTCCGGCCCGAACCGGCCGAGGTCGACGTGGATGTGGTTGCTGTGCGCCGCGTCGAAGAGGTAGGTCAGGACGTCGGCGAACTCGTGGTGCAGTCCGGCGGCCGTGCGCCAGTAGAGCGCGAGGCGACGACGCAGCTCGGGCGCCGGTGCGTCACGCCACAGGTCGTAGCGCAGGCTCGTCAGGTCGCGGCCGTCGGCGCGCAGCCGCGCGATGTCGATGGCCTCCCCGGAGCTGTGCCACGACGTCGCCGAGCCGCGGACCCAGGCCCCGTAGGAGCGCACCTCGTCGGGCACCTGCCCGACGTGGCGCCGGTGCAGGGCCAGCCACCGGTCGAGGCGCGCCCCGAACGGCTCGGTGACGTAGTACGTGGCGGGACGGGCCGTCACCTCGTAGACGTAGGCCGCGGCCCCGATGCGCCGCCGCGCCTGCAGGGCCGAGCGGTCGACCGGCTGCGGGTCGATGCGCAGCTCCGGCGGCGGCGGCTCACCCGGGCCCGCCAGCTGCGGGAGGGACGCGAGGCCGGGACCGCGCGACACGGCATACGCCCCTCCGGCGGCGACGGCACCCACCGCGCCGAGCGTGAGCAGGCGGCGGCGGGTCAGTCCGCTCTGACCGGATCGCGGCGCTTCCGGGTCGGGGCGCCGGGCTGCCGGCTCCCCCGTCCGCGTCTGCTCGCCCATGCCTGGTCCAACGTGCGAGGTGGCCGGAGGTATCCCGCAGGGGACGAGGGCGATGGGGCAGACTCACAGGAAACTGCCAGTCCTGCATGGTGACGTGCGAGGACGAACGGGGAACGAGTCTTGTGACAACCGATCCGACGAGGGGTTAGACCATGTCCGAGCACCGGCGCCGCACCATGATCCCGATCGTGCCCGTGCGGCCGACAGCGGCTCCCACCCACGACGTCGACCCCACCCAGGTCGACCGGGGCAAGATCAAGTCCAAGGCAGCCGGCCTCACCGCCATCGCCGTCACGGCGCAGCGCGGCATGGAGCAGATGGGCGCCCGCCGGTCGTTCGCGACCCTCCGGCGGATCAACCAGGCCGACGGCTTCGACTGCATGGGCTGCGCGTGGCCCGACCCGCACCCGGAGGAGCGCAGCTTCGCCGAGTTCTGCGAGAACGGCGCCAAGGCCGTCGCCGAGGAAGCCACGCTGCGGCGGGTCGACCCGTCGTTCTTCGCCGAGCACCCCGTGGCCGAGCTGTCCGGCTGGACCGACTACCTCCTCGGCCAGCAGGGACGCATCACGCACCCGATGGTGCTGCGCGAGGGCGGCACCCACTACGAGCCGATCTCGTGGGACGACGCGTACGCCCTCATCGCCGAGCGGCTGCGCGGGCTCGCGTCGCCCGACGAGGCGGTCTTCTACACGAGCGGCCGCGCCTCCAACGAGGCGGCGTTCGCCTACCAGCTCTTCGCCCGGGCCTTCGGCACGAACAACCTTCCCGACTGCTCCAACATGTGCCACGAGTCGACGTCGGTCGCGCTGGCCGAGGTCATCGGCATCGGCAAGGGCTCGGTGAGCCTCGACGACATCCACGAGGCCGAGCTCATCCTCATCGCCGGACAGAACCCCGGCACCAACCACCCGCGCATGCTCACCGCCCTCGAGATCGCCAAGCGCGCCGGGGCGAAGATCGTCGCCGTCAACCCGCTGCCGGAGACCGGCCTGCGCGGCTTCGACAACCCGCAGAAGGTCCGCGGCATCGTCGGCGTCGGCACCGAGCTCGCCGACGAGTTCCTGCCGATCCGGCTCGGCGGCGACCTGGCCCTCTTCCAGGCGATCGGCTCGCTCCTCGTGGCCCGGCACGACGCCGGCGAGGACGTCTTCGACACCGACTTCATCGAGCGCCACACCGAGGGTTTCGACGCGTGGGCCGCGCACGTGCGCGAGCTCGACTGGGACCTCGTCGACGAGGCCACCTCGCTCGACCGCGCCCAGATCGAGCGGGTCGCCGAGCTCTTCGCCCGGTCGCGCAAGACGGTGCTCTGCTGGGCCATGGGTGTCACGCAGCACCGCCACGCCGTCGCGACGATCAAGGAGATGGCCAACGTCGCCCTCGTCCAGGGCAACATCGGCAAGCCCGGCGCCGGCCTGTGCCCCGTGCGCGGGCACTCGAACGTCCAGGGCGACCGCACCATGGGCATCTGGGAGAAGCTGCCACCCCACTTCGGCGACGCGCTCGAGGCCGAGTTCGGCATCGAGGCGCCGCGCGAGCGCGGCCTCGACGTCGTCAACTCGATCCGCGCCATGCGCGACGGCGAGGCGAAGGTGCTCGTCGGGCTCGGCGGCAACTTCGCCGCGGCGACGCCCGACACCGAGGTGACCCACGACGCCCTCCGGTCGGTCGACCTCGTCGTCAACATCTCGACCAAGCTCAACCGCTCGCACGTCGTCGTCGGTCACACCTCCCTCATCCTGCCGACGCTGGGGCGCACCGAGCGTGACGAGCAGCGCAGCGGTCTGCAGGGCGTGACCGTCGAGGACAGCATGTCGAGCGTGCACCTCTCGCACGGCCGCCTCGAGCCCGCCGGCCCGCAGCTGCGCTCCGAGGTCTCGATCATCAGCGGGATCGCCGCGGCGACGCTCGCCGGACGGGGCGCCGCGGGCGAGATCGACTGGACCGCCATGGCCGACGACTACTCCGTGATCCGGCGCCACATCGAGCGCGTCGTGCCCGGCTGCGAGGCCTACGACGAGAAGGTGCACCGCCCCGGGGGCTTTGTGCTGCCGCACCCGCCGCGCGACTCGCGGACGTTCGAGACGCCGTCGAAGAAGGCCGTCCTCACGGTCAGCCCGCTGCAGATGGTGTCGGCGCCCGAGGGCCACCTCGTGCTCCAGTCGCTGCGCAGCCACGACCAGTTCAACACGACGATCTACGGCCACGACGACCGTTACCGGGGCATCTCCGGCGGGCGCGAGATCGTCATGGTGCATCCCGACGACCTCGCCGCCCTGGGGTTCTCCGACGGTGACCACGTCGACGTCGTCGCACCCTGGCCCGACGGCACCCAGCGGGTCGTGCGCGACTTCCGCGTCGTCTCCTACCCCACGGTGCGGGGCTGCGTCGCCGCCTACTACCCCGAGGTCAACCCGCTCGTGGCCCTCGAGTCGACCGCCGTGGGCAGCAACTGCCCGGTGTCCAAGGCAGTCACCGTGCGCCTCGTGCCGGCCGGGCAGGCTCCGCCGCACTCGGCCAGCGACGACCTCCAGGCCGGCGACGACTCCGAGAAGCGCAGCGAGGTCAAGCCGCACCACCTGAGCTGACCGGAACGCCCCGACGGGCGCTGCCGTCCCACGAGCGCATCGCCGCCCCGACCCCACCCGGTCGGGGCGGCGCGCTCATGCCGGGTGCCGGCGGCACCTGCCGGATGCGCCCCGCGCGCGTATGCCGGGTGCCTCCCGGCGCGCGTCGCCCCGTCGCGTGGGCCGCCTGAGTCCTACGCTCCCCGCATGTCTTCCGACACCGGCCCGTCTCGACGCGTCGTCCTGCTCGGCGCGCTCGGTCTGGCGACGGCGACGACCGGGGTCGGCGGCTGCTCCGCCACCGACGGGCCGACCCTCAGCGACGGGGTGCTGTCGGACCGCTTCGGTGTCGAGGCCCCACGCTGGCGGATGGCCGTACCCCGCGCAGGCCGATCCCGGGGGCTCGTCGTGACGCTGCACGGTTTCGGAGGGGGCGCCGACGACGCGTTCAACCTCGGTTTCGGCGATGCCGTCGAGCCCTCCAGGATGGCGCTGGTCTCCGTCGACGGGGGCAACAGCTACTGGCACCCACGCCGCGACGGCAGCGACACCGGGGCGATGGTCCGTGACGAGCTCGTGCCGATGGCGCTGGAGGCCGCCGGGCTGCCGGCGTCCTCGCCGGTCGTCCTGCTCGGGTGGTCGATGGGCGGCTTCGGTGCACTCCTCATCGCGAGCGAGCTCGGGCGTTCTCGCGTCAGCGGCGTCGTCGCCGCGAGCGCAGCACTGTGGCGGAAGGGCAGCGAGACGCCCGCCCGGGCCTACGACGGGCGGGCCGACTTCGACCGGCACTCGATCTTCAACCGGCTGGACCGGCTGCGGGGCATTCCGGTGAGGCTCGACTGCGGCGTGTCCGACCCGTTCATCGCCGCGAACCGCGTTCTGGCCCAGCGCCTCCCGGGCACCGAGACCCACTTCACCACGGGAGGCCACGACGACGGCTTCTGGAGCGGCAACGTCAGCGCCGAGATGACGTGGGCCGCCGCTCGGTCCTGACGCCCCGGCTCAGGCAGCGCGGTGCAGGTCGTGGGCGTCCGGCAGGCGGCGGAAGCCGGCCGAGACGTAGGCGGCGACACCACCGACGTTGGCGCTCGGGGTGCAGACCAGGGAGCTCGAGGCGCCCAGCTCCCGCAGGGCGGCCGCGCACGCGAGGGTGATCGCGCGCCCGTGGCCGCGGCCCCGGTGGTCGCGGTGCGCCCCCAGCGGCTCGATGAGACCCGGTCGCCCCGGGCCGGCCGACCACACCGTGGCGGTTGCCACCGCGGCTCCGGACTCGTCGTAGGCGACGAGGCACCTCGCGTCGACGTAGGCAGGCCCGGACGCCATCTCCCGCCACCGCTCCTCGCTGAACGTCGAGGTCTCGAACGACGCGCGCTGGACCGCCACCCGGTCACGGAGCCGCTCCGGCGCCGGGTCCGCGCCGACGACTTCCACCCGCAGTCCGCTGTCCTCGACGGGCTCGGTCAGGTCTCGGACGAGCGGCGTCCACGGCTCGCCGTCGGCCCATCCGTCGCCCGCGAGGCGGGCGCGGAAGGCATCACCGAAACGCGCCTCCACCGAGCCCTCCCCGGCGGGGAGCACGCCACGCTCGGAGCGCGACACGTCGGAGAGCAGCTGCTGCGCCAGCTCGTCGTCGTCACCGGCCTCCGGCGCGATCGCCATCCGGAGCACGCGCGGGTCGTCGAGGAACCCCACGGCCAAGAGGCGCCCGTCGCGGCTCCACGTGCGAACGGCCGCCGCGGTCACGTCGGCGCCGAAGCTCCAGTTCCAGCCGAGGTCGCCGGGGTGCAGCTGGACCGGCATCCCGTCCTGCTGCCACTCGCGCATCTCGTGCACGGCCTCGACGAGGCCCTGGACTCGCGGCGCGCTCAGCTCGATCGACATGCCCCGATCCAACACCGTCCACGCGCGAGCACACACCTCGTTTTGCGACGGCACCGTGCCCTGCGGCGAGCGGTGTCGACGGTGTCGGTCAGGACAGCGCGGCGATGGCCTCGGCGGTCACGAGGACCTTGTGGGCGGTGTCGACGTGCAGGCTCTCGATGAGCCTCCCGTCGAGGGTGACGACGCCCTTGCCCTCGGCCTGCGCGGTCTCGAAGGCGGCGATGACGGCCCGCGCCTGCTCGACCTGCTCGGCGCTCGGCGCGAAGACGTCGTTGCACGCCTCCACCTGCCCCGGGTGGATCAGGGTCTTGCCGTCGAAGCCCATCTCCCGGCCCTGGCGCGCCTCGGCGAGGAAGCCGTCGGAGTCCTTGACGTCGTTGTAGACGCCGTCGACGACGGCCACGCCGGCGGCCCTTGCCGCGAGGACCGCGAGCTGGAGCGAGGTCTGGATCGCAGCCCGCCCGGGCGCGAAGCTCGCGCCGAGCTCCTTGTAGAGGTCGTTCGTGCCGAGCACGAGACAGGCAAGACGGTCGGACGCGCGCGCGATCTCCTCGGCGTGCAGCACGGCCACCGGCGTCTCGACCATCGCCCAGAGCCGCGTGTGCTCCGGAGCGCCGGCGGCCTCCATCGCGGCTACGAGGCCGCGCACCTCGTCGGCCGAGCCGACCTTGGGCACGACGATCGCGTCAGGTCCGGCCGCGGCCGCCGCCGCGAGGTCGGCGTCGTGCCACTGCGACCCCAGGCCGTTGACCCGGATCGTCAGCTCACGCCGGCCGTACTCTCCGGACTGCACTGCGGCGCATGCCTTCTCGCGCGCCGTCTCCTTCGCATCGGGTGCGACGGCGTCCTCGAGGTCGAGGATGAGGGCATCGACGGGAAGGGTCTTCGCCTTCTCCAGGGCGCGCTCGTTGGAGCTCGGCATGTAGAGCACCGAGCGTCGGGGGCGGTATGCGTCGGGCTCGACGGGCACGGCAGTCAGCCTTCCTGCGGGGCGGGCTCGGCGGCATACAGCTCGGCGAGCGCGGGGTCGGTCTGCGAGAGACGCTCGGCGAGCTCGACGATGACGAGACACTGCTTGAGGCTGGCGTCGTCCTCCATCTTCCCGTCGAGCATGACGGCACCCGTGCCGTCGCCCATCGCGGCGACGACGCGTCGCGCGTGCGCGACGTCCTCGGCCGACGGGCTGAAGACGCGCTTGGCGATCTCGATCTGCACCGGGTGCAGCGACCACGTGCCGACGCAGCCGAGGAGGAAGGCGTTGCGGAACTGGTCCTCGCACGCGACGACGTCCTGGATGTCGCCGAACGGTCCGTAGTACGGGTAGATCCCGTGCATCGCGCACGCATCGACCATGCGGGCGATCGTGTAGTGCCAGAGGTCCTGCTGCGCCGTCGCGCGCGCCCCCGTGATGTCACCGTCGACGGGGTCGGTGCGCACGAGGTAGCCGGGGTGCCCGCCGCCGACGCGGGTCGTCTTCATGCGTCGGTCGGCCGCGAGGTCGGCCGGTCCCAGCGACAGGCCCTGCATGCGCGGCGAGGCGCCACAGATCTCCTCGACGTTGACCATGCCGCGCGCCGTCTCGAGGATCGCGTGCACGAGGATCGGACGGGTCAGGCCCGCTTTCGCCTCGAGCTGGGCGAGGAGGCGGTCGACGTAGTGGATGTCCTCGGCGCCCTGCACCTTCGGCACCATGACGACGTCGAGCTTGTCTCCGATCTCCGTGACGAGGGTCGTGAGGTCGTCGAGCGCCCACGGGCTGTCGAGCGCGTTGATGCGCGTCCAGAGCTGGGTGTTCTCACCGAAGTCGGTGGCCTTCGCGATCTCGACGAGGCCGGCCCGGGCCGCCTCCTTGCGGTCGGCCTTGACGGCGTCCTCGAGGTTGCCGAGGAGGACGTCGACGGTGCCGACGAGACCCGGCACCTTCGCGGCCATCTTCGGGTTGCTCGGGTCGAAGAAGTGGATGACCCGGGACGGGCGGGCCGGCACCTGCGTCAGGGGCTTCGGCGCCCCCACCGCGAGCGGCCGGAAGAAGTCCTTGGCGCTGCGCATGGGCGTCAACGTAGCAACGGGCGGACGGCCCGCGTTATGACGACAGTCACGCGCGCCGCCGATGAGGGCGGGATCACTAAGGTGGCGGTGTGACCGAGCGCGCGACCGAGCCTGTGACCGAGCAGGGCGCAGGGACGAGCCCCGAGAAGGGCACGGGGACGGGCACCGAACAGGTGCCCTCCGCGCCCACGGCGCCGCGCACGGGGCCGTCCACGCAGTCCGACCCGCAGGCCGACCCGCAGTCCGCCGCGGCCGCCGCCTCCGCGACCGCCCTGCTCGGCGAGGCGATGGCGAAGTCCGGTCTGCTCTGGATCGAGGTCGCCGACGACCGCACCTGGCCGGCCTGGCACGTGTGGGACGACGGGGCTGCCCTCGTCGTGAGCGGACCGGGCGAGCAGCCGCTCCCGTGGCTGCCCAAGGAGGTCAGGGTCATCCTGCGCAGCAAGGACACCGGGGGCCGCCTGCTCACGGTCCGCGCACACGTCCACGTCCTCGAGCCCGGCACCCCCGAGTGGCAGCGCGCCGCCGAGCTCCTCCGCGCGTCGCGGCTCAACTCGGTGGACGACTCGCTGACACGCTGGGCGGCCGAGTGCACCGTCACCGCCCTCGTGCCCTTCGACAGCCCGCTCGAGTCCCCCGGCGCATATGCCGCCCACGACCACCGCGAGCCCCCGGCCCGCACCGCCGCGACGACCACGTCCTGGCGCCCGTGGCACTGGGGTGGGCGCGGCGAGGAGAAGGCCGAGCGCAAGCGGGTCAAGGACGAGGCGAAGGCCGCGCGCAACGCCGCGAAGGAACGCGCGAAGCTGCGCAAGAAGCGCCAGCGACGTGGCACCCGTCGCCGCGGACGCTGACCCCATAGCCTTGGGCCATGAGTGCGAGCACCCGCGTCTTCGTCGCGCGCCTGACCGGACTGAGCGTCTTCGACCCGCTCGGTGACCAGGTCGGGCGCGTGCGCGACGTCGTCGTGATGTTCTCGGTCAACCGACCCGAGCCCCGCGTCATCGGCCTCGTCGTCGAGGTGCCCGGTCGCCGCCGGGTCTTCGTGCCGATGACCCGGGTCACGTCGATCGACGCCGGCGCCGTCATCACGACCGGCCTGGTCAACATGCGCCGCTTCGAGCAGCGCACCAACGAGGTCCTCGTCGCCGCCGAGCTGTTCGACCGGACCGTCCGCGTCACGACGGCCGAGGCCGTCGAGGCCGGCTTCGCCGACTCGCTCGTCGAGGACCTCGCCATCGAGCAGGGCCCGCGTCGCGACTGGATCGGCACGCGGGTCTTCGTCCGGCAGGCGCCGGCGGGGGTCTCCTCGGCCTCGAAGGCGATGTCCCGGCTCACGCGTCGCCGCTCGGGCAAGACGATGCTCGTCGACATCCGCGACGTCGTCGGCCTCCACGAGCAGGCCGGCGCCCAGAGCGCCGAGCGCCTCCTCGAGACCTACGACGACCTCAAGGTCGCCGACCTCGCCGAGGTCATCCACGACCTCAACCCCAAGCGCCGGGCCGAGGTGGCCGCCGCGCTCGACGACGAGCGCCTCGCCGACGTGCTCGAGGAGCTGCCGGAGGACGACCAGGTCGAGATCCTCGCCGGCCTGGCCAACGAGCGCGCGGCCGACGTCCTCGAGGCGATGGAGCCCGACGACGCGGCCGACCTGCTCGCCGACCTGCCGCCCGAGCAGGCCGAGGAGCTGCTCCAGCTCATGGAGCCCGACGAGGCCGCCCCCCTGCGTCGTCTGCTCGCGTACGACGAGAAGACCGCCGGCGGCATGATGACGACCGAGCCCGTCATCCTCGGACCCGAGGCGACCATCGCCGAGGCTCTCGCGACGGTGCGCCGCGAGGAGCTCGCCCCGGCGCTGGCGTCGATGGTCTACGTCTGCCGCCCGCCGCTCGAGGCCCCGACCGGCCGCTACCTCGGCCTCGTCCACATCCAGCGACTGCTGCGCGAGCCGCCGCACGGCGCCGTCGGGTCGATCATCGACAAGGAGATCGAGCCCGTCGTGGCCACGGCGTCGCTCGAGACCGTGACGCGCACCCTCGCGACCTACAACCTCGTCTCGCTGCCCGTCGTCGACGACGACGGACGCCTCATCGGAGCGGTCACCGTCGACGACGTGCTCGACCACATCCTCCCTGAGGACTGGCGTGAGGAGCGGCACGAGCTGGGGGTGAAGCCGTGAGCGAGCGCGCCGAGCGTCGTCCTGGCGCCCGGGCCGTCCGCGGGGACAAGCTCGACCAGCCCCAGGAGAAGCGAGCCCGGGTCCTGCCCCGGATCACCCTGACCCAGGAGGCCTTCGGCGTCCTGTCCGAGCAGTTCGCCCGCTTCATGGGCACGGCCCAGTTCCTCATCGGCATGACGGTCTTCGTCGCCGCCTGGATCGCCTGGAACGTCCTCGCGCCCCCGGCGCTCGTCTTCGACGAGTTCCCGTTCATCTTCCTGACGCTCATGCTGAGCCTCCAGGCGTCGTATGCCGCACCGCTCATCCTCCTCGCGCAGAACCGTCAGGCCGACCGCGACCGCGTGGCCCTCGAGCAGGACCGGGCCCGCGACGAGCGCAACCTCGCCGACACCGAGTTCCTGACCCGCGAGGTGGCCTCCCTGCGTCTCGCCCTGCGTGAGCAGGCCACGCGTGACTTCGTGCGCTCCGAGCTGCGTTCGCTGCTCGAGGAGATGGAGGACCGCGGGATCGTCCGCGGCGCCGACGACGAGCCCAAGGACAACCGACACCGACCGTGAGCGAGCGCACCCCGGCCGTGGTCGGGGTGCCCGGCACGGCGGCATACGATGGAACACATGTCTGTCGCCGCACTGCCCAGCCGTGACGCCATGCTCACGGCGCTGTCGAAGGTCAACGACCCCGAGATCCGCAAGCCGATCACCGAGCTCGGCATGGTCAAGTCGGTCGAGATCGACGACGCCGGCAAGGTCGACCTCGCGATCTTCCTGACCGTCTCCGGCTGCCCCATGAAGGAGACGCTCACCAAGGACTCGAGCAACGCGCTCCTCGCCCTCGACGGCGTGACCTCGGTCGATGTCGAGCTCGACGTCATGAGCGACGAGCAGCGCGCCGAGCTGCGCTCGCAGCTGCGTGGTGGCGCCCCGGAGAAGGAGATCCCCTTCGCCAGGCCCAACAGCCTGACGCGGGTGTATGCCGTGGCCTCCGGCAAGGGCGGCGTCGGCAAGTCGTCGGTGACCGTCAACCTCGCGGCCGCGATGGCCGCTCAGGGCCTGCGGGTGGGCGTCGTCGACGCCGATGTCTACGGCTTCTCGGTGCCGCGCATGCTCGGCGTCGAGCAGCGGCCCACGCAGGTCGACGACATGATCCTGCCGCCCATCAGCCACGACGTGAAGGTCATCTCGATCGGCATGTTCGTGCCCGGCAACCAGCCCGTCGTGTGGCGTGGCCCGATGCTGCA
This sequence comes from Terrabacter sp. P2_E3, assembly GCF_056403915.1. Lineage (NCBI taxonomy): Bacteria > Bacillati > Actinomycetota > Actinomycetes > Micrococcales > Intrasporangiaceae > Terrabacter > Terrabacter sp. P2_E3. Next base: position 52,880 of record NZ_JBFUEN010000017.1, on the reverse strand, counting down.
CCGCGCGCTCCAGCAGTTCCTCGGCGACGTCTTCTGGGGCGACCTCGACGTCCTCCTGCTCGACCTGCCGCCCGGCACCGGCGACATCGCGATCTCCGTCGCACAGCTCATCCCGACGGCCGAGATCCTCGTCGTGACGACCCCGCAGCAGGCCGCCGCCGAGGTGGCCGAGCGGGCCGGCTCGATCGCCCTGCAGACCCACCAGCGGGTCGTCGGCGTCATCGAGAACATGAGCTGGCTCGAGCTGCCGGACGGCACCCGCCAGGAGATCTTCGGCTCCGGTGGCGGGCAGGCGGTCGCCGACTCGCTGACGAAGAGCATCGGTGCCCCGGTCGAGCTGCTCGGCCAGATCCCCCTCGACACGCGCCTGCGCGAGGGCGGCGACAACGGCACGCCGGTCGTGCTCGGCGATCCCGACACCGCTGCTGCCGTGGCGCTGCGCGGCATCGCCCGCAACCTCGGCTCTCGCGCCCGCGGCCTCGCCGGCCGTTCGCTCGGCCTCACCCCCGCCGGCCGCTGACCCTCCGAGAAGCCCGCTGACCGGGTCCCCGTCCCACCGCCTCTCCACCGAACGCCGCGTTCGGTGGTGAAAGCGTTGGTAGAACACTGAGTTCGCGACCGAACGCTGCGTTCGGCGAGGGGACGACGGGAGGGCCCGGGCTCGGCGCGGGCGGGTCAGGCGAGCGAGTCGACCCAGGCTCGGTGGAGGTCCGAGTAGCGGCCGTCGCCGGCTGCGACGAGGTCGCTCGGCGCGCCGTCCTCGACGATGCGGCCGTGCTCGAGCACGAGCACCCGGTCGGCGATCTCGACCGTCGAGAGGCGGTGCGCGATGACGATGGCGGTGCGCCCGGCGAGGATCGTCCCGAGGGCCTGCTGCACGAGCCGCTCGGAGGGCACGTCGAGCGACGACGTCGCCTCGTCGAGGATGAGCACCGCCGGATCGGCGAGGAAGGCCCGCGCGAAGGCGACGAGCTGACGCTGACCGGCGCTCAGCAGCCCACCCCGGTTGGACACCGGCGTGGCATACCCCTGCGGCAGCTCCACGATGAAGTCGTGCGCGCCGAGCGAGCGGGCCGCCGTCTCGACCTCGTCGTCGGTGGCGTCGGGCCGACCGAAACGGATGTTGTCGGCGACGGTGCCGCTGAAGAGGTAGTTCTCCTGCGTCACCATGACGACGGCGCGGTGCAGGTCGTCGGACGCCAGCCGGGTCAGGTCGACCCCGTCGAGGCTCACCGTCCCGGCGGTCGGGTCGTAGAAGCGGGTGGCGAGCTTGGCGATGGTGGTCTTGCCCGCACCGGTCGTGCCGACGAGCGCGACCGTCTGCCCGGCCGGCACGGTCAGGTCGAGGCCGGGCAGCACCGCGGTGCCGGCGACGTACTCGAAGCGGACGTCGTCGAACCGGACCTCACCGCGGGGAGCCCCGAGAGGCATCGGGTCGGTCGGCAGGGGGACGTCGGGCACCTCCTCGAGCACGCCGGACAGCTTCTCGAGCGCGGCCGAGGCCGACTGGAAGGTGTTGTAGAACTGCGAGATCTCCATCATCGGCTCGAAGAACTGCCGCAGGTAGAGCAGGAAGGCAGCGAGCACCCCGACGGTGACCTCACCGTGGTAGGCGAGGTAGCCGCCGTAGAGCAGGACGAGGGCGATCGTGACGTTGCCGATGAGCCGGATGGCCGGCATGAACCACGCGACGAGCCGGAAGGCCACGAGGTTGGCGCGGCGGTACTGGTCGTTGACGTCCTCGAAGATCGCCTGGTTGCGCGGCTCACGGCGGAAGGCCTGCACGGCACGGATGCCGTTCATCGACTCGACGAAGTGGACGATGACGAGGGCGACCTTCTCGCGGGTGGCGCGGTAGCTCTTGGCCGACTCCTTGCGGAACCAGTTGGTCAGCAGCGCGAGGGCCGGGCCGCAGAGCAGCGCCACGAGGCCGAGCTTGACGTCGAGGACGAGCAGCAGCACCGACGTGCCCACGAGGGTCAGGGCCGCGGTGACGAGTCCGTCGAACCCGGTCTCGAGCATCTCGTAGATGGCGTCGACGTCGGAGGTCTGCCGGGAGATGACGCGACCGGACGTGTAGCGGTCGTGGAAGGCCGGGCTCAGGTGCTGGAAGTGGCGGAAGATCCGCCGCCGGATCGACAGGAGGATGTCCTGGCCGATGAGGCCGGACCGCAGAAGGAAGAGGTTGCGCGAGACGGCTTGGGTGATCGTGGCGACGAGGACGAGCCCGACGACGAGCAGGAGCGGGCCGAGGTCGCCCGACTCGCGGATCGGCGGGATGCCGGTGTCGATGCCCTCCTTGACGAGGTACGGGATCGACAGGCGCGCGGCGTTCTCGATGACGACGACGACCATGAGCCACCAGAGCGCCCGGCGCCACGGCCGCAGCACGTCGCGCAGCAGCCGCCGGGAGCGGCCGGCGAGCCGGGCCGAGGTCTCGGCCGACAGCTCACCGTCGATGTCGTCGGCGGCGACACCGCGCCACTGCTGGGTCGGGGCCGTCATGCGCGTACCTCCTCGTTCGCGTCGCTGGCGTGGTCGCCGGAGCCGGGCGCGTCAGCCTCGTCGAAGGCGTCGGCCGCGAGCAGCTCGCGGTAGGCCGGGACGCCGTCGAGCAGCTCCCGGTGGGTGCCGACGTGGGTGATGGTCCCGTGCTCGAGCAGGGCGACCCGGTCGGCGAGCATGACGGTCGATGCCCGGTGGGCCACGACGAGGCCGGTGGTCTCGGACAGCACCCTCGAGAGCGCCTCCTCGACGAGCTTCTCGGTGTGCACGTCGAGGGCGGAGAGGGTGTCGTCGAGGACGAGGACGGCCGGGCGCGAGAGCACGGCCCGGGCCAGGGCGAGCCGTTGGCGCTGACCGCCGGAGAGCGACAGCCCCTGCTCGCCGATGCGGGTGTCGAGGCCCCAGGGGAGATCGTGGACGAAGCCGGCCTGGGCGATCTCGAGGGCCGCGAGCACGTCGTCGTCGGGGGCGTCGGCACGGCCGAGGGTGACGTTCTCGCGGGCGCTCATCGAGAAGAGGGTCGGCTCCTCGAAGGCGGTCGCGACGAGGCTGCGCAGCGCGGCGAGCTCGAGGTCGCGCACGTCGACGCCGTCGATGGTGATGCGCCCAGCGGTGACGTCGAAGAGGCGCGGGACGAGCGCGGTGAGGGCGGTCTTGCCCGAGCCTGTCGCGCCGACGAGCGCGAGGGTCTCGCCGGGGGCGACGTCGAGGTTGACGTCACGCAGCACCGGCTGGTCGGGCGCGTCGGGAAAGGCGAAGTCGACGTGCTCGAAGCGCAGGTGGCCGCGGCGCGCACCGACCTCGTGCGCGCCGGAGACGATGTCGGGCTCGGTGTCGAAGATCTCGAGCACACGCGCGGCCGCGGTCATCGCCTCCTGCGCCATCGCGAGGATGACGCCGAGGGAGGACACGGGCCACACGAGCGAGAGCATCAGGGTGATGAAGGCGACGAGCTCGCCGGGCGTCAGGTCACCCTGGCCGACGCCGATGGCGCCGAGCAGGAGCACGACGACGACGGCGAGGTTGGGGATGACCTCGAGGAAGGTCCAGAACTTCGCCGAGAGGCGGACCTTGTCGAGGCTCGTCGCCCGCAGCTCGAGCGCCGCCTCGTCGTAGCGACGGGCCATGTGGTCGCTGCGTCCGAACGACTTGATGACGCGGATGCCGACCGCGCCCTCCTCCGCCTGGGTCGCGAGGTCGCCCTGCTGGTCCTGGACGCGCCGGGAGACGACGACGTAGGCCTTCTCGAAGCGCATCGAGAGCCAGATGATCGGCGCCGCCGTCGCGGCGACGACGAGCCCGAGCGGCCAGTACATCGTCAGGAGCACGATCGTGACGGCCGTGACCTGCAGGACGTTGACGACGAGGAAGAGCAGGCCGAACCCGCTGAACCGGCGGATGGCCGAGAGGTCGGTCGTCGCGCGGGAGAGCAGCTGCCCCGACTGCCACCGGGTGTGGAAGCTCATCGGCAGTGCCTGGAGGCGCTCGTAGAGGTCGCGGCGCAGCTCCGTCTCGAGCCCGAGCACGGCGTTGGACTGGACCCACCGGCGCACGAAGATGAGGACGGCCTCGAGCACCCCGAGCGCGAGGGCGAGCAGGCCGAGGGGCAGCACCGGCGCGAGCTCGTGCCGGGTGATCGGCCCGTCGATGATGGCTCGCGTCACGAGCGGGATGGCGATGGAGAGGCCGACGCCGGCGAGCGATGCGGCGAACATGACGGCGAGGGCCCAGCGGTGCGGGCGCAGGTAGCCGCGCAGGCGCCACAGGGACCGGACGGAGGCGGGCGGTTGAGAGGCAGGATCAGCAGGCATCAAGGAGTGACGATAACCCCGACCACCGACAGAGATGCCTCTGGGTCAGAGATTCACGTCGCTTCGCTGTCCCAGGGGGTCGGGACCGACGGGTCGTGGCCGCGCGGCGTGCTCACGGGCTTGTCGACGACGGGCGACGGCTGGTCGTCCTCGTCGGGTGGCGCGGAGAGCGCGTCGCGCACGATCTTGCGCGGGTCGTACTGGCGCGGGTCGTAGGCCCGCCAGTCCACGTCGGAGAACTCCGGCCCCATCTCGTCCTTGAGCTGCTGCTTGGCCCGGTCGGCCATGCCGCGGGCCTGGCGGACGAACTTGCCGAACTTGGCGGCGTACTCGGGCAGGCGCTCCGGACCCAGGATGAGGATCGCGAGCAGACCGAGCAGGAGCAGCTCCCACCCGTTGATGTCGAACACAGTCCCTCGCTTCCACGCGTACCGGCTGCGCCATCCTACGGTGGCGCGTCGTGCTCTACTTGGCCGGATCCGCTTCCAGCGTCATCTGGAGCTCGAGCTCCTTGCCGTCACGCTCGACCTTGAGGCTCACGGTGTCGCCGACGGCCCGCGCGCGGATCGAGACGATGAGCTGGTCCGGGGTGCGGATGCGCTTGCCCTCGAAGCCGACGATGACGTCGCCGGCCTGGACCCCGGCCTTGGCAGCCGGCCCCCCGGAGGTCACCGCGTCGGGCGCGTCGAGGACCTGGGCGCCGTCACCGACGAACGTCCGGCTGAGGTTGACGCCGATGACCGGGTGGGTGGCCTTGCCCGTCGCGATGAGCTGGTCGGCGGTGCGCCGGGCCTGGTCGCTCGGGATGGCGAAGCCGAGCCCGATGCTGCCGCCGGTGGCGCCGCTCGTCCCCGGGACCCGGGCGATGGCGCTGTTGACGCCGATGACCTTGCCCGTCATGTCGAGCAGCGGGCCACCCGAGTTGCCGGGGTTGATCGCCGCGTCCGTCTGGATGGCGTTGATGAAGGAGGACTCGCTGCCCTCTCCCGGCGTCACGGGGCGGTTGAGCGCGCTGACGATGCCCGTGGTGACGGTCTGGTCGAGGCCGAGCGGTGCACCGACGGCGATGACCTGGTCGCCGACGACGACCTTGTCGGACGCGCCGAGCGTCAGGGGCTTGAGGTCGGTGCGGTTGATCTTGAGCACGGCGAGGTCGTAGCTCGCGTCGCGCCCGACGATGGTCGCCTTCTCGGTGTCGCCGTTGCTCAGCACGATCTCGATGTCACCGTTGACGCCGGGCTCGACGACGTGGTTGTTGGTCAGGACGTGGCCCTTGCCGTCGATGACGAAGCCGGAACCGGTGGCCGATCCCTCGCTGCCGGCGTCGACCTTGATGGTCACGACGCTCGGCAGGGCGACGGCGGCGATGTTGGCGACCGAGCCGGCCGGTCGCTGCGTGGCGCCCGGACCGGGCTCGGGCAGGGTCGAGCCGGCGAGGTTGATGCGGTCCTCGGCGACCTGGCTGGCGATGCCACCGATGACACCGGAGAGCAGACAGAGCCCGACGACGGCGGCGACCACCTTGCCGCGACCGCGGCGGGCGGACGGCGCCGGCGGGTCGGTGAGTGCGACGCCGCCCCCGGACGGCACCGGACCGCTGCCGAGGTCGGGGTCGCCCGCCGCGGGTGCGTGGGGCACGGAGCCGAGGTATGCCGTCCCGCCGGCTGCCGCGGCGGCGCCGGCCAGCACGTCGCCCGGAGGGGTGGACGCACCGGGCCCGGTCGCAGAGGGCGCGTCGGCCGCGGGGGTGGGCGGGGCGTAGGCCGAGCGGTGGGCCTCCTCGGCGAGGGAGTCGGCGCGGTCGCTGCCCCAGGCGGCATCGGCCCGGGCAGGGACGCCGGCACCCTCGGTCGGGTGCTCGCCTCCGAAGACGTCGAACCAGGCGTCGTCACCCGTGTCGGAGAGGCCCGGGCCGGAGGCGCTCACCGGCGGCTGCGCCTCCGAGGCGGACGGGACGGGGGCCGGTGTCGTCGGCGACGCGGACGGGATGGCCCGGGTGTCGTGCAGGTCGATGATGCCGGTCTGCTCCACCTCCGGGTCACCGCCGGGGGCCTGAGTGAGCTCGCGGGGCTCAGGAGCTGCTGCCGTCGGATCGGGGTCCGGCGTCGTCGACTCGTCGCTCATGGCCCTGATTGTGCCGAACGGACGTTGGTGACCCGAACCGGGGCCACCAGGGCGGAGGTCGGGCCGACGGCCAGCGACGCGGTACGGGCCGACGTGCGGGTCGTGACGACCCAGTACGGGACGTTGCCGGCGCCGACGTCGTTGAGGCCCTGCGTCTGACGCGTGACGGGCGAGATCCTGTTGCCGGGCAGCACGGAGCCGCCGAAGTTCACGGCGCTGACGGGGCCGGCCCCGAAGTTGGCCACCGGGCCCCGCACCGAAGGGGCCCGCGAGCCGGGCACGGGCGCGATCGCGAGCCCCCACGCGGCAGCGACCGACGCGCCCGCCGCGATCGAGGCCACCACCGCAGCACGCATCGGCGAGCGGTGCAGGGCAGGGGCGGTGGGCCGAACGGTGGGCACGGGCTCGTAGGACGGCGTCGACGGCATACGGAAGCCGACGGGCGGCAGCGGGATGCGCGGGGCCCTGGGCTCCCGCGAGGGAGCGGGCGCGGGCTGGGGCTCACCCGAGGGAGCCGCACCGAGACCCATGAGGGAGGTGCGCAGGCTCATCGGGACGCCGGTGTCGGAGCGCAGCGACGCGACGATGCGGCGCTCCTGGTCGGCGGCGGCGCGGCAGACGGTGCAGCACACGAGGTGCTTGTCGTAGAGGTGCAGCATCGCCGGCGGCAGGGCGCGGTCGACATAGGCGCGGACGTATCCCTTGAGGTGCGGCGTCACGACATCACCTCCGGACCCATCAGCGCGAGCTCGCCGCGACTCGGCGGCCGGGAAGGCGCAGGCCGGCGCGAGCGGCGCGCGACTCGGGCTTGGCCGGACGGGCGGCGGCGGCCACCTCGGGGGCGCGGTGCGCGAGGGCCTCGCGCAGCTGGGCGCGGCCACGGTGGATGCGCGAGCGGACGGTGCCGAGCTTGACGCCGAGAGTCGCGCTGATCTCCTCGTAGCTGAGGCCCTCGATGTCGCAGAGGACGACGGCCGCGCGGAACTCCGGCGCGAGGGCGTCGAGCGCCCGCTGCACGTCGTCGTCGAAACGGGCGTCGTGGTAGGTCTGCTCCGGCCCCTTCTCGTTGCTGGGGAGCCGACCGGCGGCGTCGTCGGGCAGGGCGTCGAAGCGGATGCGCTGCTTGCGACGCATCTTGTCGAGGAAGACGTTGGTCGTGATGCGGTGCAGCCAGCCCTCGAAGGTGCCCGGCTGGTAGGAGTGCAGCGACCGGAAGACGCGGACGAAGACGTCATGCGTCAGGTCCTCGGCGTCGTGCGGGTTGCCCGTGAGGCGGTAGGCCAGGCGGTAGACGCGCGCCGAGTGCTGCTCGACGATCTCCTCCCACGTGGGGGGAGTCCACGTCGAGTCGGCCTGCTCCACCGAGGTGGGAGAGGTGGACGTCACGCTGGTGCTCACTGGGGGCTGGGCCTTTCACGGAGAGGGGTCAACCACAAGAACGCCGTCAGATCTCGTTTCGTTCCCGTCGATCGTCTCGGATTGCCCTGTCCGATCGCCAGCCAGAACCTGTGGTTCTGCTGTGGACGGGGTGGCGGGACGGCGGGCGGGGTGGTCAGCGGGACTGCTCGCTGCCGTCGTGCGGGACCGCCTCGTGGTGGGCCCGGCCGTGTGTGCGTCGGTCCTCCTTCATCTCCGCCTCGAAGAGGTGGCGTCGGCCACCGACGAGGTCGTCGCGCGCCGTCTTCTCGAGCTCCTTGAAGGTCGCGTAGTAGCCGTCGTCGTACTCCTCGACGATCTGGAAGGTCCACCGTCCCTGCACGACGTTGCGCCCGACGAGCTCGGTCTGCAGCCGGTCGGCGAGCTCGGTGTGGCCGGCCTCGCGGAAGAGGTCGACGGCCTCGCCCAGGGTGAGGTCCGCCATCCCCGTGAGCCGGTGGAAGCCGTAGAGGTGGCCGCGGGCGTCCTCGACGACCTCGAGGGCCTCGGACAGCTTGCCCAGGGCCTCGACCGTGGCGTCGTCGACGCCGCCCGGACGCAGGTGCTCCGCGGTCGGCTTGTCGTGTTCGTCCATGACCTGATCCTTACCCGCTTCAGGGCGACGGGGTGCCGAATCGGCCCGGCACGTCACAGTAGGGTGACGAACATGAGCACCCAGAAGGTCGCCGCGTGGTCGCACGCCGAGGAGTTCGTCACCCCGAGCGAGCACGTCGAGGAGGCGACCCACCGCGGTGAGGAGCTCGGTGCGCCGGCCGTCGGCAACGGCGTCGGCGCCGTGCTCCAGATGCTCGCGGCCGCGACCGAGGCCAAGGCCGTCATGGAGATCGGGACCGGCGCGGGCGCCTCGGGTCTCTGGCTGCTCGGCGGCATGCCCGCCGACGGCATCCTCACGACCATCGACCTCGAGACCGAGCACCAGCGGGCCGCGCGCGACGCCTTCGCGGCTGCCGGCATCGCCCACCAGCGCACCCGCTGCATCGCCGGTCGTGCTCTCGAGGTGCTCCCCCGGATGACCGACGGCGCCTACGACCTCGTCGTCGTCGACGCCGACAAGGAGGAGTACCCCGAGTACCTCGCGCAGGCCACCCGCCTGCTGCGGTCCGGCGGCACCCTCGTCATGACGTGGACCGACAAGGAGTCCGACCCCGCCAACCGGGACGCCGAGACGCGCACCCTCCGCGAGGTCGGCCGCGCGATCCGCGAGCACGACCAGTTCACCGTGTCGCTGCTGCCGGTCGGCGACGGTCTGCTCGTGGCCGTCAAGCGCTGAGCGCACGTATGCCGTCCGGCCGGCCGGACGGCATACGCCATCCTCCGCCGGGGCGGGCATGCGAAACGGCCCCCGACCGTGAGGTCAGGGGCCGTCGAACCTGGATCAGGCGGAAGGGTCAGTTGACGCCGTCACAACCCTGGATCGCGTCACGCAGAGCTGCAGCCTCGTCGGGGGTCATCTCGACGACGAGACGCCCGCCGCCCTCAAGGGGCATCCGCAGCACGATGCCGCGGCCCTCCTTGACGACCTCGAGCGGGCCATCGCCGGTCCTCGGCTTCATTGCTGCCATGGTTCCCCTTCCCTAGGAATCCTCGGTCTTTGGCCCCATTATTCCGTGTCTCGTTTGCGAGACCTAATTGGGGATGTGACAGAGGGCACGTCCGGGCCCTCCGAGGCTCGTCACGCTTCCGCCCGGGGACGGATTGGGACAGAGTGGCGCCCATGACGCAGACGCCCGACTCCTCCTCCTCGCCCGCCACCGAGCCCCTGCTCGTCGAGGTCGCCGACGGCATCGCCTGGCTCCGGCTCAACCGCCCGGACGCCATGAACAGCCTCGACGACGCCCTCAAGGACGCCCTCGTCGCGGCCCTCCGCGAGGTCGGTGGGGACCCCGCCGTGCGGTGCGTCGTGCTCACGGGGACCGGGCGGGCCTTCTGCGTCGGGCAGGACCTCAAGGAGCACGTCCGCAGCCTCGGCGACCCGACGTCGACGCTCGAGACGACCGTGACCGACCACTACAACCCGATCGTCATCGCGCTCTCGACGATGAACAAGCCCGTCGTCGCGGCCCTCAACGGTGTGGCGGCCGGGGCGGGGATGAGCTTCGCGCTGGCGTGCGACTTCCGGGTCGCGTCGGAGCAGGCCGGGCTCAACACCTCGTTCGCGGGCATCGCGCTCTCGTGCGACTCCGGGGCCTCGTGGACGTTGCCCCGTCTCGTCGGGCCCGCCCGCGCCAAGGAGCTGCTGCTCCTGCCGCGCACGGTCTCGGCGGCAGAGGCGTTGGCGATGGGGCTCGTCACGAAGGTCGTGCCCGCCGACGAGCTCGAGGCGACGGTGACCGAGCTGGCACGGACCCTCGCCGACGGCCCGACGCTGGCCTACGGCTCGATCCGGCGGGCCGTCGCCTACTCGGCGGGCGCAGACCTGCCCGCTGCCCTGGCCCACGAAGCCGAGCTCATGGCGTTGACGGGTGGCAGCAGCGACCACCGGGCCGCCGTCGACGCCTTCCTCGCCAAGGAGAAGCCCACCTACACCGGCACCTGACCGCCGGACCCGCTCGCGCGCGTCTCCCGATGAACCTGCCCATGGTGCTGCATCTGGTGTGGTGATTACCCCACCAGATGCACGATGATCAGCCGGACCACCACGCATGTCTGGCTCAGCCCGTCACCCCGAGGGGCACGGTGGCGCGGACGCTGGCGGTGACCGGGGCTCGCACACCGGTGCGCGCAGCCGCCTCGTGAGCCCGCTCGATGCGGCGCAACTGCGCCTCGGGGTCGCGCGCGAGTGCAGTCGGGGTGACGCCGACGACCACGACGCGCATCGTCGACAGATCGGATCCCTGCTCCACGGTGGCCTCCCAGTCGAGGCGGTCGGCATGGAATCGACGAGACTGCACCATCACGGCCAGGCCCACGTCGTCGAACCAGAGATCGGGCGAGGTCAAGGTCTCGCCGCCCGGACCGGTGAGGATCGGGTTAGCCATCGGCGGGGGCAGTCGGCGCGAGGTCCGGACCAGCGCGAGCAGGTCGCTCTCGGGCACCGACCACGCGCCCTCCGCGACCTCGGCGAGAATCCGCCGCAGCCGCGCGGAGCCACGACGGCCCCTGGCATCGACCCAGTGCTCCAGGTCGTCGAGCCGGACGAGACGGCGTTGGACCGCCTCGATGACGACACCACGCGCCGCTCGCTCATCAGGAGTCTCATGTGCTGCGTCGACGACGGCGCGGGCGAGGCATCCGAGGCGGAGCGGGCCGCGCTCGACAACGCGTTCGCCCAGCAGGGTCGTGCTCCGGACGTCGACCCACGAGATCCGCCTGGACCTGCGTGGTGCAGGCACGAGCACCCGGATCGGCATCGATATCGGGGCGCTCGTGATCCCGTGCAGCGAGGCGGCGGTGGATCCTGCGAGCCACGCTCCCTCGCCGCCCACGAGCTGCGCAGCGACGAGCCGCTGCCACACCGAAGGCAGGCCGGTCTGAAGCGCGTAGACGCCGGGCAGCAGGAGCCTCCAGTCCCGACCGACCCGCCAGCGCAGGGTCTCGCGCGTGACACCGGCTTCGAGGAGCTGACGCCGGGACACCACTCCGTGCTGCACCTCGGCCAGAGCAGTTGCCGCGTCGGTCAGGGTCATTCCGTCACCCTGCCCCGCTGAGGCGAGTGGCGCGCTTGCGGCGGGCGACGCTGTGGACGACGGGTCACGCTGGTCATGGGTGTGGAGGACCAGGCGTGACCCGCAGCATGGTCTGCGTGATGGTGGGGTGATCAGCACACTGATCGGCAGATCATCTGCCGGTCGAACCACCGAGAACGGCGGGGTCAGACCGGTGTCCGGTCACGGCGGGTAGTCGCTCGGGGGGACGAAGCGCCACAGGATGTCGGTCCAGTAGTACTGGCCCACGACGCTGAGGACGAGGAGCGGGACGAAGCGCCACAGCAGCCGCTTCCACGTGTTGCCGCGACGGTCGGCCCAGCCCGCCCCGAGCACGACGACGAGGAGCGGGAAGAGCGGGATGAGGTAGCGGAAGATGCTCGTGAAGGGGTCGAGCACCGCCGCGAGGTACGCCGGGTAGGCGAGCGTCCACGTGCGCAGGTCGGCGCCGAGGTTGCGGGCCCACGGTCCGGCCACCACGGCGATGGCGACGAGCGGCGCGACGACGAGCATCACCGGGCCCCACGTGTCGCCGAACGCATACTCCGACATCCCGACCCACGGCGTGAACGGCTCGACGGTGCCCGAGCCACGCCACGACGCCATCGTGTCGGTGTAGGCCGACGGCACGCCGGTGCGCCACCACGCGATGGCGGGCCACAGCAGCCCGGCGACACCGCAGCCGACGAGCGAGGCGAGCATCGCGGCATACGTCCCGCGACTGATCGGGCGCTCACGGCGCGCCCGCCAGCGCAGGAAGACCACGACGAGCGTCACGAGTCCCAGCGGCACGGCGATCGGTCTCGAGAGCCCGACGAGCAGGGCCACGGCCGTCGCGACGAGCCACCGCTCCTTGGCCAGCGCGTAGAGGTAGCCGACGAGCAGCAGCATGGCGAGCGACTCGGTGTAGGCCAGCTGCAGCGTCACCGACGCGGGAAAGCTCGCCCACAGGGCGACGACGAGGTATGCCGCCGGGTCGCCGATGCGCTCGCGCAGCAGCAGTCCCATGAGCACGGCCGCGCCGGCCCCGCAGAGGAGCGCGATCGTCGAGCCCACCGCCGGGAAGTCGAGCCCGGTCAGGGCCATGCCGGCGCGGGCCATGAACGGGAAGAGCGGGTAGAAGGCCCACGGGTTCTGCTGGACGGCCCCGCTCTCGCCGACCGGTAGCTCCGAGGGATACCCGTGCTGGGCGATCGTCTGGTACCACTGGCCGTCCCAGAGCGCCGTGAACGGGAAGTAGGACACGGGCACGTCGTCGCCGCCGGTCATGCCGGACGGGACCTGGTGCTGCATGACGAGCAGCAGGATCGTCGTCGTGACGACCCGGGCCAGCGCGTAGACCGCGAGCACCCAGTCGACGAAGACGCCGCGCGAACGCAGCGAGAGCACCTCGGTCATGTGGTGCGTTCGCGGCCGACCGTCGGATCGGACTGCTCGGCCGGCTCGGCCGGCTCGGCCTCCTCGGCAGCCTCAGCCGTGTCGGCCGGCTCGGGGGTCGGCTCGAGCCCCTCCGTCTCCGCCTCGGCGGGCTCGGCGGGCTCGGCGGGGCCGGGCACGTGCTGGGCCGGCTCGGGAGCGAGCTCCGCCGGGGCGTCCCCGCGCAGCACGGCGATCTCCTCGTCCTTCTCGCGGAGCTCGCGCCTCAGCCGGTCGACGACCCCGTCGACCTGGCTCATCCGGTAGCCCCGGGCGCCCACGTCGAAGACGAGGTCGTCGAAGTCGGTGTCGCGGATCGGCTCGTCGGGCAGGGGCTCGTGGCTCAGGCTCGTCGTGTTGCGGCCGAGGCCACCACCGGCGAGCCCGAGAATGAGCGCGACGACGGAGCACAGGACGACGATCCCGACGAGGAGGATGAACCACTTCACGCGCGCGGCTCCTCGTACGTGCGGATCGCCTTGACGGCCTCGTCCGGGTCGTCGGTGACGATGAGCCGCTTGAGGTCGGCCGGACTGATCATGCCGTGGTCGAGCACCGTGTCGCCCAGCCAGTCGATGAGCCCCTGCCAGTACGCGACGCCCATGAGCACGATGGGGAACTCGGTGACCTTCTGCGTCTGCGCGAGCGTCAGCGCCTCGAAGAGCTCGTCGAGCGTGCCGAAGCCCCCCGGCAGCACGATGAAGCCGCGGGAGTACTTGAGGAACATGACCTTGCGGGCGAAGAAGTAGCGGAAGTTGATGCCGAGGTCGACGTACTCGTTGAGGCCCGTCTCGAAGGGCAGCTCGATGCCGAGCCCGACCGAGGTCCCCTTCGCCTCGAAGGCACCCTTGTTGGCCGCCTCCATGGCGCCCGGCCCACCGCCGGTGATGACGGCGTAGCCCGCCTCCGCCAGCAGGCGGCCCACCTCGACCCCGATGGCGTATGCCGGGTCCTCGGGTCGCGTGCGCGCCGATCCGAACACCGCTGCCGCCGGCCCGAGCTCGGAGAGTGTGCCGAAACCCTCGACGAACTCGGACTGGATGCGCATGACGCGCCACGGGTCGGCGTGCAGCCACTCGTTGGGCTGGTGCGCCTCGAGCAGTCGCTGGTCGGTCGTCGTCACGGGCACCTTGTGACGGCGCAGCGTCACCGGACCGGTCTGGCGCCGGTCCTCGTGCGGGCTCCCCGAGGTGACGGGTGCAGGCTGGTGGTCGGTCACAGCGCCACCCTATGCGGAGAGGTCAGCCGAGCCAGCGCAGCAGGGCGGCCTCGGCCTCGACGTACTGCTCGACCGGGCAGCGCTCGTCGTCCATGTGCGCGAGGTTGGGGTCTCCGGGCCCGAAGTTGACGGCGGGGATGCCGAGCGCGGAGAAGCGCGCGACGTCGGTCCACCCCTCCTTGGGGTTGACGGGCACACCGAGCGCGTCGATGAACGCCTTGGCGGCCGGCAGCAGCAGACCCGGCCGCGCGCCGTCGGCCGCGTCGCCGAGCGTCACGTCGAAACCGTCGAACACCTGGCGCACGTGCGCGAAGGCCTCCTCGGTGTTCTTGTCAGGCGCGTAGCGGTAGTTGACGGTGACGGTGCACCGGTCGGGGATGACGTTGCCGGCGATCCCGCCGCTGATCCCGACGGCCTGGAGGGCCTCGTGGTAGTCGAGCCCGTCGACGGTGATGGTCTCGGCCTCGTAGGCGGTCAGCCGCGAGAGCACCGCGGCGGCGTCGTGGATGGCGTTGTGACCCTTCCACGGGCGGGCCGAGTGGGCGGCGACGCCCTTGGTGACGACCTCGGCGCGCAGGGTGCCCTTGCAGCCGCCCTCGATGGCGCCGTCGGTCGGCTCGAGCAGGACGGCGAAGTCGCCGGCGAGCAGCTCGGGCGAGGTGTCGGCGAGGCGGGCCAGACCGTTGTACTGCCCGTCGATCTCCTCGCACTCGTAGAAGAGGAAGGTCAGGTCGCGACTCGGGTCGGGCACCTGCGCCGCGATGCGGAGCATGACGCCGACACCGCCCTTCATGTCGACCGTGCCCCGGCCCCACAGCTCACCGTCGACGCGGCGCGTGGGCAGGTTGGGCACCGCGGTCAGCGGCACCGTGTCGATGTGTCCGGCCAGCACGACCCGCTCCGAGCGGCCGAGGGAGGTGCGGGCGACGACGGTGTTGCCGTCGCGGACGACCTCGAGGTGCGAGAGGGGCCGCAGGGCGGCCTCGATCGCGTCGGCGAGCGCCGCCTCGTCCTGGCTGACCGACTCGATGTCGCAGATCGCGGCCGTGAGGGTCGTGACGTCGGCGGACAGGTCGAGGGTGGCGGCGCGGGCCCCCGTGTCGGCGGGCACGGTGGTCGGGTCGACGGACGGCGAGGTGGACGGCATACGCGAAGGTTATCCGGAGGCCACCACGTCGCGGCGCCCGCGGGACCGTCCGACCGTCACCGTCCGGTGACCACGGTGCGGGTCCCCGTTTCACCGGTGCGGGCCGTCCCCATATCCTTGCGGCCATGTCGGAGCGCAACGCATGGGGACACGGACTGACGACGACCACGGACGACGGGCAGGTGCTCGACACGTGGTTCCCGCAGCCGGCGCTCGGGGAGCGCCCGGCCGGCGCGACCGTCCCCGAGGGCCTCGACGCCCTCGTCGGCACCGACGAGGCGCGCCGCGTGCGCACCGAGGTCCGGCTCGTCGAGATCGACCTCGACGCTCCCCCGGCCGACGCGCCGGACGCCTACCTGCGTCTGCACCTGCTGTCGCACTGCCTCGTCGAGCCCAACACCATCAACCTCGACGGAGTGTTCGGCGCCCTGCCGAACGTCGTCTGGACGAGCGCAGGCGCGTGCGCCGTCGACGGCTTCGAGCAGACGCGGATGCGGCTGCGGGCCCGGGGCCAGCACGTCGCCGTCTACGGCGTCGACAAGTTCCCGAGGATGACCGACTTCGTCGTGCCGCAGGGCGTGCGCATCGCCGACGCCGACCGGGTGCGCCTCGGCGCGCACCTCTCGGCGGGCACGACGGTCATGCACGAGGGCTTCTGCAACTTCAACGCCGGCACGCTCGGCACCTCGATGGTCGAGGGCCGCATCGTGCAGGGCGTCGTCGTCGGGGACGGGTCCGACATCGGCGCCGGCGCCTCGATCATGGGCACCCTGTCCGGTGGCGGGACGGAACGCGTCAGCATCGGCGAGCGTTGTCTCGTCGGAGCCAACGGCGGCATCGGCATCGCGCTCGGGGACGACTGCGTCGTCGAGGCCGGGCTCTACGTGACGGCGGGCACCAAGGTGACGCTGCCCGACGGCACCGTGGTCAAGGCCAAGGAGCTGTCGGGGTCGAGCAACATCCTGTTCATCCGCAACAGCGTGAGCGGTGCCGTCGAGGCCCGCGACCGCGCGGGGACGGGCATCACTCTCAACGCCGCCCTGCACGCCAACGACTGACCCAGACCGGACGCCACCGGTTCAGACCAGAGCCGGACCACCTGAGGACCCCATGCCGAAGAACCGACCGGGCCCGACCCTTGCCGACTCCCGGGGCCGCCCGCGCGCTCGTCGCCGCCCCCGCTGGGTGCCGATCCTGCTCGTGCTGGCGGTCGTCGGCACGGCCGGGTGGTTCGGCGCCCGCTTCCTCATCCAGAGCGTCGTCAACCCGCAGTGCACGATCAAGGCCGGCGGGATCACCGAGACCTTCGACCCCGACCAGACGGCCAACGCCGCCCTCATCGCGGCGCTGTCGATCAAGCGTGAGATGCCCCCGCGTGCGGCCACGATCGCGTTGACGACGGCGTTCCAGGAGTCGAAGATCCGCAACCTGCGCTACGGCGACCGCGACTCGCTCGGCCTCTTCCAGCAGCGGCCGAGCCAGGGCTGGGGCACGAAGGAGCAGATCCTCGACCCCGTCCACGCGACCAACGCGTTCTACGACGCCCTCGAGAAGTACCAGGGCTACGAGACCGCCGACATCACGAAGATCGCCCAGCGCGTCCAGAAGAGCGGCTTCCCCGAGGCCTACCGCGACCACGAGGGCCAGGGCCGGGTGCTCGCCTCGACCTTGACCGGGCACTCCCCCACCGGCCTGACGTGCCGCCTCGACGCGGTGAAGACCAGCCTCACGCCGCAGCGCGTGGCTGCCGACCTGTCCGAGCAGATGGGCGTCACCTCGGTCCGACCCGGTGAGGGCGTGCTCACCGTGACGGCCCGCGACCGCACGACTGCCTGGGCCGTCGCGCAGTGGGCCGTGGCGCGCGCCGAGATCTACGGGGCGAGCAAGGTCAGTGTCGGCGACCGCGTGTGGGACCGCTCGAAGGGCGACGAGGGCTGGTCGTCCGGCTCCGACGGCACGACGGTCACGATCACCCTCGGCTGAGCCCGGCGGCATACGCCCCCGGGCGGGCACCCTGCTGGCTCCAGGGGGACGGGTCGTGGTCAGCCGGACACCCGGTCGAGGTGCTGGAGCAGGTCGTGCGCGGCGAGCTCGACGTCCTTGTGCCGCCACTCGCTCGCGCGGTAGACGCAGGCGATGAGCGCCGTGCGGTGGACCCGCCGGAAGTCGCCGACGACGAAGGCGTAGCGCGCCTTGGTCCCGTCGTTCGCGCCCTCGGTCAGGCCGAGGTGCCAAGCGGCGTAGTCGTCCCACGGGTGCCGCTCGAGGTAGGCGTTCTGCGCCTCTGGATCCGGCTGGACCTGGCCCCAGTCGCTGTCCAGGACGTACTGCCGCTTGTCGATGAGGTCGCGGCACCGGGCGACGGCCGCGTCGTTGACGAGGTACTTGGCCATCGCCCCATCATGCCGATGCCCCCGTCCCAGGAGGGGCGGGGGCATCGGGTGGATCTCGGGTGAGCCGACGGCTCAGGCGGGGTAGCTGCGCTGGGCCTCACCCGTGTAGATCTGGCGCGGACGGCCGATCTTCGTCTCGGGGTCGGTCATCATCTCGCGCCACTGGGCGATCCAGCCCGGGAGACGGCCGATGGCGAAGAGCACCGTGAACATCTTCGACTCGAAGCCCATGGCCTTGTAGATGAGGCCGGTGTAGAAGTCGACGTTCGGGTAGAGCTTGCGCTCGACGAAGTAGTCGTCGGCCAGCGCGATCTCCTCGAGCCCCTTGGCGATCTCGAGCAGCGGGTCGTTCTGGCCGAGCTTCTCGAGGATGTCGTCGGCGGCCTTCTTGATGATCGCGGCGCGCGGGTCGTAGTTCTTGTAGACGCGGTGCCCGAAGCCCATGAGGCGGACACCGTCCTCCTTGTTCTTGACCTTCTCCATGAACTTCTTCGGGTCGTCGCCCGACTCGTGGAGCTTGCCGAGCATCTCGAGGACCGCCTGGTTGGCGCCGCCGTGGAGCGGGCCGGACAGGGCGTGGATGCCGGCCGAGACCGAGTTGAAGAGGTTCGCGTGCGCCGAGCCGACGAGGCGCACCGTCGAGGTCGAGCAGTTCTGCTCGTGGTCGGCGTGCAGGATGAAGAGCAGGTCGAGGGCCTTGGCGACGGTCGGGTCGACCTCGTAGGGCTCGACGGGATAGCCGAACGTCATCCGCAGGAAGTTCTCGACGAACGACAGCGAGTTGTCGGGGTACATGTACGGCTGGCCGACGCTCTTCTTGTGCGCCATGGCCGCGATGGTCGGCAGCTTGGCGAGGAGGCGGACGGTCGAGATCTCGACCTGCTCCTGGTCGAAGGGGTCGAGGCTGTCCTGGTAGAACGTGCCGAGCGCCGAGACGGCCGAGCTGAGCACGGGCATCGGGTGCGCGTCGCGCGGGAAGCCGTTGAAGAACGCGCGGAGGTCCTCGTGCAGCATCGTGTGCCGGCGGATCGAGTCCTCGAAGCGGGTCAGCTCCTCAGGCGTGGGCAGCTCGCCGTAGATGAGCAGGTAGGAGACCTCGACGAACGTGGACTTCTCGGCCAGCTCGGCGATGGGGTACCCGCGGTAGCGCAGGATGCCCTCGTCGCCGTCGATGTAGGTGATCGCGCTCTTGCACGACGCGGTGTTGACGAAGCCGACGTCATAGGTGACGAGGCCGGTCTCCTTCAGCAGGGACCCCACCCCGAGCCCGTCGTTGCCCTCGACGGCGTCGACTCCCGGGAACGTGAGTTCCTTGTCTGCGACCTTGAGTGTCGCGTCCACTGCCTTCGTCACTGTTCCTCGCCTCCTGTAACTCCGGCCCAACGGCGCCGGACGTATCCGCGAGCGACGTTACCCCAGCGTCGGGTCCGCTGAGAAAACAGGTCCACCCCATACCACCGCACGAGGTCGGGCCGGAACGGGGGGCGAGACGGCCTCGGCGTCAGAGCCGGGAGCAGGCGGCGGCGATGCGTTCGTCGGTGGCCGTGAGCGCGATGCGCACGTGCTGGCTACCGGCCGCGCCGTAGAACGCGCCCGGGGCAACGAGGATGCCGCGGTCGGCGAGATCGGAAACCGTTGTCCAGCAGTCCTCTTCGCGGGTGGCCCAGAGGTAGAGCCCGGCCTCGGAGTGGTCGACGCGCAGCCCCGCTCGGGTGACGGCGGCGAGCAGCTGCTCGCGACGCCGGGCGTATGCCGTCCGCTGCGTCTGCACGTGGGTGTCGTCGCGCAGGGCGACCGCCATGGCGTGCTGGACGGGTGTGGGCATGATCATGCCGGCGTGCTTGCGCACCTCGAGGATCGCGCCGACGAGCGCGGGGTCCCCGGCGACGAACGCGGCGCGGTAGCCGGCGAGGTTGGACTGCTTGGACAGCGAGTAGACGGCGAGCAGGCCCTCGTGGGACCCGCCGCAGACGTCAGGGTGGAGGATGCTCGGCGTCGCGGTGCCGACGTGGCCCTCGCGCCAGTCGAGCTCGGCGTAGCACTCGTCACTGGCGACGACGACCCCGTGCCCACGCGCCCACTCGACGACCTTGCGCAGGTGCGGGACGCCTAGCACCTGGCCGTTGGGGTTGCCGGGGCTGTTGAGCCACAACAGCTTCGGCGTCGTGGCCGCCGTGAGCGGGCCGAGGCTCGTCAGCGACTGGGCGACGACGCCCGTCGCGCCGGCGATGCGCGCGCCGATGTCGTAGGTCGGGTAGGCGACCGCGGGGATCCCGACGACGTCACCGGCGCGTAGGCCGAGCAGGGTGGGCAGCCAGGCCACGAGCTCCTTGCTGCCGATGGTCGGCAGGACCGCGTCGACGGTGAGGCCCGGGACGCCGCGGCGACGCTCGAACCACTCGCAGATCGCGGCCCGCAGGTCGGCGGTGCCGACGGTCAGCGGGTAGCCCGGGGCGTCGGAGGCGTCCGCGAGCGCCCGGCGCACGACCTCGGGGGTGGGGTCGACCGGCGTGCCGACCGACAGGTCGACGATGCCCTCCGGATGCGCGACCGCTCGCGCCTTGTAGGGCGCGAGCGAGTCCCACGGGAAGTCCGGGAGGTCGAGCCCCCGCACGGACGCGCTGGGCGCGCCGGGCACGGTCACTCGTCGTGTTCCTGCGGCGGGAGCGCCTCGATGAGCGGGTGGTCCTTGTCGATGATGCCGAGCTTGGCGGCGCCACCGGGGCTGCCGAGGTCGTTGAAGAACTCGACGTTGGCGTTGTAGTAGTCGGCCCACTGCTCGGGGACGTCGTCCTCGTAGTAGATCGCCTCGACGGGGCACACGGGCTCGCAGGCGCCGCAGTCGACGCACTCGTCGGGGTGGATGTAGAGCGACCGCTTGCCCTCGTAGATGCAGTCGACCGGACACTCCTCGATGCAGGCACGGTCCTTGAGATCGACGCAAGGCTGGGCGATGACATAGGTCATGGGGAGCGGACCTCCTGCTGTGGAGCGTTCGGGAGCGGATGCTGCACGGCCTAGTATGCCGGACATGAACGGCGAGCCCACGCACGGCCCCACGGATGAGACCGACCCGGAGACGACGTCCTCGGAGGACACCACGAAGGGCTCGGAGGCGACCCCGCTCTCCCCCACCGCTGCCGCGGACACCACCGGCCACCGCCTCACCGCGGACCTGACGATCGGCAGCAGGGTCGTCGTGCGCTACCGGCTCGCCGAGGGCGCCGAGGCGGCCGCCACCGACTTCGTCGGCGAGCTCGTCGCCCGCAACGACGACTTCCTCGTCGTCGACACGAAGACGGAGCGGGTGAAGCTGATCCGTGCGGACGTCGTCGCCGCCAAGGACGTGCCGCCGCCCGCCAGCCGCCCCGGCCGCGCGCACGAGCGCGTGTCGGCCGACGACCTCGAGAAGCTGATGGCCAAGGGCTGGCAGGCGCTCGACCGCGGCGGCATCGGCGACTGGGTGCTCCGCGCGTCCGACGGCTTCACGGGTCGGGCCAACTCGGCGCTCGTCGTGGGCGACCCGAGCCTGCCGGTCGACAAGGCGATCGACTTCGTCGAGAAGTGGTACGCCGAGCGCGACCGTCCGCCGATCTTCCAGGTCCACGGCGAGCGTGGGTTCGCCGTCGACGGGATCCCCGCTGCCGCAGCGCTGCTCGAGCGCGGCTATGCCATCGGCGGCGGCCGTGACGACTGGCAGCGGGTGCTCGTCATGACGGGCCTGTCCGCCGCGGTGCCACCCCTCACCGAGGCGTCGGTCCCGGTCACCGCCGATGCGGAGCTCAAGCTCGACTGGCTCATGAGCTACGCCGAGCAGCGCACCGTCGTGCCGGGAGCGACCGAGGCGGTCCTCACGGGCAGCGACGGGCAGCTCTTCCTCTCGGTCACCGATCCCGAGTCGAAGCGGATCATCGCCTTGGCGCGCATGGCGATCCACCCCGGGTGGGCCGGCATCTTCGGGCTCTGGGTGCACCCCGACCACCGCCGCAAGGGCCTGGCCACGACCATCGTCTCGGCGATCGCCATGGTCGCCCGCGAGAACAACATGCCGGCGATCTACCTGCAGGTCTCGGCCGACAACGCCGACGGTGTCGCGTTCTGGGAGGGCCTGGGGTTCGGTGTGCACCACGAGTACACCTACCTCGCCCGTCCGACCGCCTGAGCACCGGGGCGCACCCGACGTAGCACGGTCGCAGTCCCGCCTCGGTCACGGCGGCGTGGCGGCGGGGTTCGTGCAGATGATGTGGTCCTCGGGCACGTAGTGGGTGCTGACCGGCTCGCTCCTGACGAGGGCGCTCGCCCCGGGGCGGCGCCACTCGCGCGTCACGGTGACGTCGAAGCCCGGGTTGGGCTGCTGCGGGTAGCACTTCAGGCTGTCGGTGCGAATCGTCTTGGGGGGCACGACGTTTCGCCGCGGGCCCTTGACCGACGTGATGTCCCAGGTCTTCGTGCTCCACACCCGTCCGTGGACGAAGCCACCCTCGACCCAGGTCTGCAGGAGCATCCCGTAGGGGGTGTCGTTCTTCCACTTGTTGTCGATCGTCGGCCAGTAGACGGTGGCCTCACGGCCTTCCGGGTAGCGCGGGATGAAGAACGCGTGCGGGCTGAACGCGAGGAAGTCGACACCGGCGAAGTAGGCCAGGTTGTAGACGACGGTGGACACCTGGCTGATGCCGCCCCCGGTCCCGCGCGTCAGCCGGCCGTCGATGATGACGGTGCCGTCGGCATACCCCTTGTCCTCGGTGCGCTCGCCGAGGATCCCGTTGAGGCTGAAGGTGCCCCCGGGCGGCACGTAGATGCCGTTGATGCGCTTCGTCGCGACGACGAGGTTGTTGGTGCGCGTCGCGTCGTTCGTCGGGAAGGGCGAGCGGAAGTCGGCCACGAGGGTGCTGACGCCGGCCTGCTGGGCGTCCTCGGTGGTGAAGGGTGGCTGGGCGACCGCGGGCCGCACGTCCACCGTGCGCTCGGTGCCGGAGATGGCGGCGACGACCTGCCTGGCGACCGCGTCCTCGTCGAAGGTGAGCCCGTCGACGGAGGGCACGAGGCGGGGCTTGCCGTTGTTCGGCTCGAAGACCCAGCGGGCGCTGCTCGCCGTCCGGCTCGGCACCGTCACCTTGCCGGCGACGAGCCGGGCGAGGCCGGGCTCGTCGAAGCGCGGCGTGAGCCCGCCCGACCCGTCGGGCACGACCGAGACCATCGGGGCGTACTCGGCCGGGGAGAGCAGCACGCGCGTCGAGCCGGACACGAGCGTGAGCGGCCGGGACATCGCCGTGCTGCCGAACTGCGAGCCGACCTGCTGGACGACGTCCGCACTCACGGCGGGCGGCACCTGGCGCACCACTGCCGTGGCCTGGGTGGAGTCGGGGAAGGCGCGGCGCAGCGCGAGCTTCGTCGCGGCCACGTCGAGCGTGCTGCCCGGCGCCGGCATGTCGACGGAGACGGAGCCGTCGGGGAAGGTCACCTGGCCCTCCACGGGGGCGACGGCCAGTCCGGGTGCGAGCCGGTCGAGGTAGGCCGTGAGGGCCTCGTCGTCCGCGGCCGTGAGCAGCGGTGTCCGGACCGACCCGGTGAGCTTGTCCCACACGACCCGCGGGTCGAGCGTGAAGCCGGTGAGCCCCTCGAGGGAGCGCTCGGCGTCGACCGTGAGTCCGGCGTCACGCGGTACGACCTCGATCGGCGCGGCACGGCCCGGCACGCTGAGCACGATGGGCGTGTCGAGCAGCGACCGCGAGCCCTTGTCGATGGCCGCCCGGGCGGACTCGGGCGTCATCCCACCGACCCGGATGTCACCCACCGACACCGATGCCGGGACGTGCTGCGAGGACCACACGCAGAGGCCGGCGTAGCCGCCGCCGAGGACGATCGTGGCCACGAGCAGGCGCAGCACCGTCGAGCGCCGCTCGCGGCGCGTGTCGTCGGACCAGTCGTGGGCCATCGGCTCTCCGGGCAGGGGACATCGTGTGGCACGAAGGTAACGCCGCGGCTGTCCGATTGCAGCGAAGCACCGCGAGGTGTCGGCTCCGTGACGAGATCGTTGCCGTCAGTCAGGCGAGCAGGCCGGCCTCGCCCGCCTGCACGGGGCCACCCACGGTCTGCCACGTGAGCGGGTCGACACGCCGGAAGCCCTCGCGGGCCGTCGTCCGCGCGGCGACGAGGTTGGACAGGGCGTGCACGTCCGCGCTCGCGACGATGACCTGGGTCGCGTGCTCGCGCAACGCGTCGCTCTGGACCGTGCGGGCGGCCTCGTCGACCACGGCGTGCGTGACGCGGTCGTCGTCGACGACCGACGGCGGGAACGCGTCCTCGGCCGCGGGCACGACGAGCCGCGGCGGCGCGGGCGGCTCCGGGCCGAGGTCCTGACGGCTCCACCACGCGCTGGTGTCGAGCAGGTCGGGGTCGGCGGCGGCCAGCCACGCGCGGTCCTCGCGCGCCCAGCCGAGCGGCGTGAGGATCTCGTACACGCGCGTCGGCCGGTCCGCGGCGTCGAGGAGCTCGAGGGCGCGCCGCGTGACCCGGTGGGTCTGGACGTGGTCGGGGTGGCCGTAGCCGCCGTGCTCGTCGTAGGTGACGACGACGTCGGGGCGCAGGTCGCGCACGAGCTCGGCGACGAGACCGCCGGCCACGTCGAGGTCCGCCGCCGCGAAGGCCTCGGGGCGAGCCGCAGCCGGGGAGCCGACCATGCCGGAGTCCCGGTAGCGCGAGAGCCGCCCGGCCGCCTCGTCGGCCCCGAGCACGTGCACGACGGCCCCGATCCGGTCGAGGGCGCGGGTCAGCTCACCGTGGCGGTACGGTCCGAGCCGGTCGTCGGGGTCACCCTCGAGCTCGGCGAGCCCCGGGGGGATGACCTCGCCCTCCTCACCCAGGGTGCACGTCAGCACGTGCACCTCGTCGCCACGGGCGACGTGGTGGGCCATCGCGATGCCGCACGTCAGGGTCTCGTCGTCGGGGTGGGCGTGGACGAAGAGCAGGCGGGGCACGGTGGTCCTCTCGAAGCGTCGGGGAGCGTCGGGCGCTCGGTGCGTCAGCGCACGGACACGGTGGCGAGGTCGACGATGCCGCCGACGCTGTGGTCCTCGTAGGTCTTGACGCCCGCTCCGTGCAGGTAGAGGGCCTTCGTCGCCGACAGCGCGATGTAGCCGCCCTCGTCGCGGATCGACCGGTCGGCCTGCTCCCACACCCTGGACCGGGCGGCGGGGTCGGCCGTGGCGTCGGCCTTGTCGATGAGCGCGTTGACGGCGTCGTTGCTGAAGTAGCCGACGTCCTGGCCGGGACCCGACGAGTCGATGTTGATGCGGGGGTCGAAGAGCGCCGGCAGCACCCCTCCGGCGGACGGCCAGTCGGGGGTCCACACCCCACGGAAGACGTCGTAGGAGTCGACCGACGTCGGCTTCTCGATCGTCTCGTAGTACTCCTCGGGCGGCACGCCCGTGAGCTCGACCTTGAAGCCCGCGCGCTCCCACCCGGCGGCGAGGGCGGCATACGCCTTGTCGCCGAGCACCGAGCGGGCGTAGACGACGCGCAGCGGGACGGGGAGGGTGACGCCGGACTTCTGGAGCAGCTTCCGGGCGCCTTCGGGGTCGCCCTCGACGCCGAGGCCGGGCGGCGGCGACACGGACTCGGGGTCGACCGTCGGCGACAGGACCGACCACGTCGGCGTGCCCGCCCCCTCACCCCCGGTCGCGGTGACGTAGGTCGCGCGGTTCGTCGACAGGGACAGCGCCTTGCGCACCGCCGGGTCGGACATGACCTTGCTGCGCATGTTGACGGCGAGGTAGTCGACGTTGCCCGTGTAGGGGAAGGTGAGCCGCGTCTGGAGGTCGGTGCCGGCCTGGTTGCGCAGGGTGGGGCTCGCCTGGACCCACGACACGGCGTACGCGTCGTCGTCCTGCTGGTTGAGCAGCCGCTGGATGACCGTCGACTCCCCCAGCCCGGACGTCACGTGGATCTCGTCGGGGTAGGCGTGCCGGATCGGGTCGGTGCGGGCGTCCCAGTGCTCGTTTCGCACGAAGGTGCCGCCCTTGCCGACGACCCACGGCTCCTTGAGGCGGTAGGGCCCGCTCGACATGACGGCATACGTCGCCTTGTCGCTCGTGGTGTCGGCCGCGACCTTGCGCGGCGCGAACTCGGGCAGCGCCACGATGTGCGCGAAGTCGGGCTCGGCGTCGCGCAGCCGGAAGGTGATGGTGCGGCCCTTGCACGACACGGCGCGGTCGAAGTCGGACTGGTGGGCCGTGTCGGACGGGCCGGCGTAGACGGGCTTCTCGAGACCCTCGGGCGTCACCTTCGTCGGCATCGCGAGCAGGTAGCTCGCGTAGTTGGTGCCGCCGACGTGCGTGCGCCGGTCGAAGGTGCGGGCGACGCCGTGGCGCACGTCGTCGCACGTGATCGGCGAGCCGTCCTGCCAGGCCAGCCCCTCGCGCAGGGTGAAGGACCACGTTCGTGCGCCGTCGCTCGGGGTGCCGGTGTCGGTGGCGAGGTCGGCCTCGACGTCTCGCTGGTGCTCACCCGTGCCGTATGCCGTGAGGCCGCGGGCGAAGGTGCGCTGGGCGAAGAACGCCTCGGGCCCGACGTACATCAGCTGCGGGTCCCAGGTCGCGATGGTGCCCGAGACGAGGACCTGCAGCGTGCCGCCCGGCTGGGGCTGCCCCGTCGCGGCCGACGGGGCGGCGCCCAACGCCTCCTGGGTGCTCGTCGGGTCGCTCGACCCGGTGCACGCCGCGGCGCCCGCTGCCAGGACGGCAGCGACGACCGCGACGGCCGACGACCTCCTCAGCCCGCGCACCACGTTGCGCACGGCTCGGTCAGCCCTCGGCCTTCGCCGCCGAACGCGCCCGTGACGCGGTTCGGGCGCGCTCGCCGGCGTCGAGGACGACCTTGCGGATGCGGACCGACTCGGGCGTGACCTCGACGCACTCGTCCTCGCGACAGAACTCGAGGCTCTGCTCGAGGCTCAGCTTGCGCGGCGGGACGATCTTCTCGAAGTTGTCCGAGGAGGAGGCGCGCACGTTGGTGAGCTTCTTCTCCTTGGTGATGTTGACGTCCATGTCGTCGGCGCGGGAGTTCTCGCCGACGATCATGCCCTCGTAGACCTCCGTCGTCGGGTCGACGAAGAGCGTGCCGCGCTCCTGGAGGTTGACCATGGCGTAGGAGGTGACGACGCCCTTGCGGTCGGAGACCAGCGAGCCGCTCGTGCGGGTCGTGATGGCGCCGAACCACGGCTCGTAGTCCTCGAAGACGTGGTGGGCGATGCCCGTGCCGCGCGTCTCGGTGAGGAACTCGGTGCGGAAGCCGATGAGGCCACGGCTGGGCACGAGGAACTCCATGCGGATCCAGCCGGTGCCGTGGTTGGTCATCTGCTCCATGCGGCCCTTGCGGGCGGCCATGATCTGCGTGATGGCGCCGAGGAACTCCTCGGGGGTGTCGATGGTGAGGCGCTCGACGGGCTCGTGGACCTTCCCGTCGACCTCGCGGGTGACAACCTGCGGCTTGCCGACGGTCAACTCGTAGCCCTCGCGACGCATCTGCTCGACGAGGATGGCGAGCGCGAGCTCACCACGGCCCTGGACCTCCCAGGCGTCCGGACGCTCGGTGTTGAGGATGCGCAGCGACACGTTGCCGATGAGCTCCTTGTCGAGGCGGTCCTTGACCATGCGGGCCGTGACCTTCGAGCCGCGGACCTGGCCGACCATCGGGCTCGTGTTGGTGCCGATGGTCATCGAGATCGCCGGCTCGTCGACCGTGATGAGGGGCAGCGGGATGGGGTTCTCGGGGTCGGCGAGCGTCTCGCCGATGGTGATCTCGGGGATGCCGGCGACGGCGATGATGTCGCCGGGGCCCGCCTCCTCGGCGGGCTTGCGCTCGAGCGCCTCGGTCATGAGCAGCTCGGTGATCTTGACGCGCTGCTGCGAGCCGTCGTGGCGGCACCACATGACCTGCTGGCCCTTCTTGATCGTACCGTTGAAGACACGGAGCAGGGCGAGGCGGCCGAGGAAGTTGGAGGCGTCGAGGTTGGTGACGTGCGCCTGCAGGGGCGCCTCGTCGTCGTACGTCGGCGCGGGGATCGTCTGGAGGATCGTCTCGAAGAGGGCCTCGAGGTCCTCGCCCTCCGGCAGGCCACCGTTGTCGGGGCGCTCGAGCGAGGCGCGGCCGGCCTTGGCCGACGCGTAGACGATCGGGAAGTCGATCTGCTCCTCCGTCGCGTCGAGGTCGAGGAAGAGCTCGTAGGCCTCGTCGACGACCTCGGCGATGCGTGAGTCCGGACGGTCGACCTTGTTGATGCACAGGATGACCGGCATCTTCGCGGCGAGCGCCTTGCGCAGCACGAAGCGGGTCTGGGGCAGCGGGCCCTCGGACGCGTCGACGAGCAGGACGACACCGTCGACCATCGACAGGCCGCGCTCGACCTCACCACCGAAGTCGGCGTGGCCGGGGGTGTCGATGATGTTGATCGTGACGCCGTCGGTCAGGCCGCGGTCCTGGGCGGCCTTGCCCGTGTAGTGCACCGCGGTGTTCTTCGCGAGGATCGTGATGCCCTTCTCGCGCTCGAGGTCGCCGGAGTCCATCGCGCGCTCGTCGACGTGCTGGTGCTCGCCGAACGCGCCGGACTGCCAGAGCATCTTGTCGACGAGGGTGGTCTTGCCGTGGTCGACGTGGGCGACGATGGCGACGTTGCGGATGTCCGCGCGGGTCTTCATGGGCATGAGGGACAGTCTCTCAGGGTTTCGAGGGTGGTTCGGACCACGGCGTCGTGGGTGGTTCTCGTGTGGTTCAGGAGGCGCTTCGGGCGTCCGGGTCGGATGCGGGCGGGCGCAGCAGCTGCTCGAGCTGCTCGACGATGGGCAGGTCGGCGGGGAGCCACCCGACGGCACGGAGGTCGTCCCGGTCGAGCCAGCGCAGCTCATCGTGGTCCTCCAGGGGCTCGGGCGTGCCCTCGACGACCTCGGCGAACCACACCAGCATCTCGTACCGATCGCCCAGCGGCCACGTGGAGCCCGGCTTCGGACCGGGCACGTGCGCGCCGAGGCGCACGCGGACGCCGAGCTCCTCGAACAGCTCGCGGTGCAGGGCCGACAGCGGGGACTCGCCCTCGTCGACCTTGCCGCCGGGCAGCTCCCAGCCGCCGGCGAGCGCCGACGGCTCCGTGCGGCGGGCCGACAGCAGTCGGGTCGGTCGCTCCAGGTCGTCGACGACGGCGGCCCCGACGACGAGGCGTACCGGGTGCTGGACGGGGTCTGGACTGCTCATGGCGCCACCGATGGTGCCACAGCACGAGGTCCAGTACGACAGGGCGAGCACGGTGGGGCGTTTACTGGTGACATGACACGACGGCTCACCGACGAGGAGATCGAGCGCCAGCTGGGCGACCTGCCCGACTGGACGCGTGACGACGACACGATCCGGGCTTCTTTCGAGGCGCCGGACTTCCTGACCGGCATCGCCCTCGTGCAGGAGGTCGCGTCCGCCGCGGAGACGATGGACCACCATCCCGACATCGACATCCGTTGGCGCACCGTCGCCTTCGCGCTGTCGACCCACTCCGAGGGCGGCCTGACCCAGCTCGACGTCGAGCTCGCGCACCAGATCAGCCAGGAGGCCACCCGCCGGGGCGCCGCCGCGACGGGCTGAGCCGTGCCGGCTCAGCCGAGGACCTCTGGGAGTCGCCTGAGGATGCCCGGGTCCGGTCCGGACGTCGCCGGGTGGGCGGGTCGCGCCCGTAACTTAGGATTGCCTCATGCGATCCCACTCACGCTCCGACTCGCGTGCCGAGTCCCGGGAGGGCCATAGTCCCTGGCCGGACCCGATCCGGCCGCCCCAGACGCACCGCTCGCTCACCCGGGTGGTGAACGCATGAGCACCGCCCTCGGCATCTGCCTGGGCATCGCACTGATCCTCGCCTTGACGGCGGCGACCGGCTACTTCGTGGCCCAGGAGTTCGCCTACGTCGCCGTCGACCGCAACGCCCTCAAGCAGCTCGCGGCGGAGGGTGACGCCCCCGCCGAACGCGCCCTGCGCGTCACGTCGCAGCTGTCGTTCACCTTGTCGGCCGCCCAGTTCGGCATCACCGTGACCGCCCTGCTCGTCGGCTACGTCTCCGAGCCACTCGTCGGCGCCGGCATCGCCGAGCTGCTCGACCCCTCGATGTCGTATGCCGCCCGGCTCAGCCTCTCGGTCACCGCCGTCCTCGTCTTCTCGACGGTCGTGCAGATGGTCTTCGGCGAGCTCGCGCCCAAGAACCTCGCCATCGCGCGGACCGTGCCCCTGGCCCGCTCCCTGAGCCGGTCGACGCTCGCCTACCTCACGGTGGCCGGGCCGATCGTGCGGCTCTTCGACCGTTCGTCGACGGCCCTGCTGCGCAAGGTCGGCATCGAGCCGGTCGAGGAGCTCGAGCAGGGCGCGACGGCCGAGGACCTCACCCGCATCATCGACGAGTCGCACGCGGGCGGCCTGCTCGACGACGACCTCTCCGACGTGCTCGAGGGCGGCCTGCGCTTCCGCGAGCTCGACGCGGGAGACGTCATGACGCCACGCGTTCGCGTCACGACGATCCACGCCGACGCCCCGGTCACGGCCCTCGTCGACCTGCTCGACACCGGCTGGTCACGCTTCCCGGTGACCGGCCGCGACGGTGACGACATCGTCGGGGTCGCCGGCATCGCCGAGGTGCTGGCCGTCGAGCCCGACCGGCGCGGCACCACGACGGTCGGCTCCGTCGTCTCCGACCCGACCGTCGTCCCGACGAGCGCTCCGCTGCCCCGCGTCCTCGAGCAGATCCGGGCCGACCACCGGCAGCTGGCCGTCGTCGTCGACGAGCACGGTGGCTTCGCCGGCATCGTCACCTTCGAGGACATCGCCGAGGAGGTCGTCGGCGAGATCCTCGACGAGGACGACACCCCGGAGCCCGGCATCGTCGAGACGGGCGCCGACACGTGGCTCGTCCCGGGCCACCTGCGCCTCGACGAGCTCGACACCGCGACCGAGCTGCGCCTCGCGAGCAGCGACGAGTACTCGACCATCAGCGGACTCATCCTCGAGGACCTGGGCCGCACGGCCGTCGTCGGTGACGAGGTCCACGTCGAGGCGCGCCGCGAGGTCGTGTCCGACGGTCACCACGGGTCCGAGGGCGACGGTGCCGACGTCCGCTCCGGTGACGTCCACGAGAACGCCGAGCCGTCCGGCGACCACGAGGCACCGGGGCGCTCTGGCGATCCGCGTGAGCCCGACCGCGAGCACGACCGCGAGCACGACCGCGAGCACCGGCACCTGCCGGTCTCGGTCCGCCTCACCGTCGAGGCCGTCGAGCGACACGTCCCGTCGGCGGTGCGCGTCGAGGTGCTCGACCTCATGTCCGACCTCGAGGCCCTCGACATCGACACCGGCTCCGACCACGGGTCGGACGCTGCCGGCGGCGATGCGACCGACCGCACGGCCGGCTCACGGACGGAGGCCGGCCGATGACGACCGCCCTGCTCGTGTCCCTCCTGCTCCTCGTGCTCAACGCCTTCTTCGTCGCGGCGGAGTTCGCGCTCGTGGCCAGCAAGCGCCACCGGCTCGAGGACCTCGCCGAGCGTGGCAGCGTCGCGGCGCGGGCCGCCGTGCGCGGCAGCCGCGAGCTCTCGCTCATGCTCGCCGGCGCCCAGCTGGGCATCACGCTGTGCACCCTGGGGCTCGGCTCGCTGGCCAAGCCGGCCGTGGCGGAGCTGCTCACCCCGGTGTTCACCTTCGCGCGCGTCCCGGAGGCGGCGGCATACGTCGTCTCCGTCGTGCTGGCCGTCGGCATCGTCGTGTTCCTGCACATGGTCGTCGGTGAGATGGCCCCCAAGTCGTGGGCGATCGCCCACCCCGAGCGGTCAGCGGTGCTGCTGGCGTTGCCGTTCCGCGGTTTCGCCCGCGTGATGCGCCCGGCGCTCAGCCTGCTCAACGCCATGGCCAACGGCTGCCTGCGCCTCGTCGGCGTGACGCCGCAGGACGAGCTCGGCCAGGTCCACGGCCCCAAGGAGCTGCAGCTGCTCATCGCGAGCTCGAAGGACCACGGCATGCTCGCCGAGCCCGAGCACCGCGTCCTCGCCGGTGCCATCGACCTCGACACGACACCGGTCCGCGAGGTCCTCGTCCCCATCGAGCGGGCCGTCGGGGTCGACACGACCGCGACGTGCGCCGAGGCCGAGGCCGTGTCACGCGACACCGGCCGCTCGAGGTTGGTCGTCCGAGAGGGCGACACGCCGGTGGGCATCGCCCACGTGCGCGACATCGTCCGCGCCGTTCCCGGCGCGCCCGTCACCACCGTCACGTCGCCGGCGGTCCACGTCGACGCCGGCCTCTCGCTGCTCGACACCGTGTCGGCGATGCGGGCGCAGCACGTCCAGCTCGTCCTCGTCGACGGCCCGTCGGGCCCGGCCGGCCTCGTGACGATGGAGGACCTCCTCGAGCGCGTCCTCGGTCAGTTCGACGACGAGACGGACGCGTAGGCGCGCGTCCGTCCCGACCGGGCCCGTACGCGTACGGCCGCGTGTGTCACGGGCGGCGCTGGGCCCCTGCTGGGAGTCCCCTCCGAGCCTCGGCGGGCGCGGGCGATCTTCCGGTCGTGCGGGCCAGGTCGCCGGAAGATCTCCTCCGAGTCACGATTCGGCCAAGTCGGTTGCTGACCGTGTCGAGCCGCTGAATGATGAAGCGCGCGGTCGCGGGGGCGGTAGGTTGCGGCTGCTACCCAGCATGTTGGAGGGCCGACCCGGTCTCCGGCACCGATCACGACCCGGAGGTGACGGCATCCATGAGCACTCCCCTTGACCTCGAGCCCGGCGCGACCTCGGCTGAGCCCGAGTCGGTCCTGCAGGGCGAGAAGCGCATCGAGGGCAGGT
The DNA here is from genome assembly GCF_056403915.1 of Terrabacter sp. P2_E3. Classification (NCBI taxonomy): domain Bacteria; kingdom Bacillati; phylum Actinomycetota; class Actinomycetes; order Micrococcales; family Intrasporangiaceae; genus Terrabacter; species Terrabacter sp. P2_E3. The sequence goes on along the minus strand of NZ_JBFUEN010000017.1, from coordinate 20,329 downwards.
CGCTCGGCCAGATCGCCTGGACCCGTCTCAAGCGCGACAAGGTCGCGCTCGCCGGCGGCATCTTCGTCATCTACCTCATCGTCGTCGCGATCGCGGCCCCGCTCGTCGTCGGCCTGCTCGGCCACCCGCCGAACGAGTTCCACCAGGACCTCATCGACCCCAACACCCAGATCCCGATCGGCCCCTACGGCGGCATGTCGTGGGACTTCCTCTACGGCCTCGAGCCGGTCAACGGTCGCGACATCTTCAGCCGCGTCATCTACGGCTCGCAGGTCTCCCTCCTCATCGCCTTCCTCGCGACGCTCCTCTCGGTGGTCATCGGCACCATCCTCGGGGTCATCGCCGGCTACTTCGGCGGCACCATCGACGCCCTGATCAGCCGCACGATGGACGTCTTCCTCGCCTTCCCGCTGCTCGTCTTCGCCCTCGCCCTCGCCGGCGTCGTGCCCGACGAGGCGTTCGGCCTCAAGGGAGACGCGCTGCGCATCTCCGTCATCGTCTTCATCATCGGCTTCTTCAACTGGCCCTACATCGGCCGCATCGTGCGCGGCCAGACGCTGTCGCTGCGCGAGCGCGAGTTCGTCGACGCGGCGCGCAGCCTCGGAGCGCGAACTCCCTACATCCTCTTCAAGGAGCTGCTGCCCAACCTCCTGGCCCCGATCCTCGTCTACGCGACGCTGCTCATCCCGAGCAACATCCTCTTCGAGGCAGGCCTCTCGTTCCTCGGTGTCGGCGTGCAGCCGCCCACCGCCACGTGGGGCGGCATGCTCTCCGACGCCGCCCAGTGGTACCAGATCGACCCCTGGTTCATGCTCTGGCCCGGCCTCGCCATCTTCGTGACGGTGCTGGCCTTCAACCTCTTCGGGGACGGCCTGCGTGACGCCCTCGATCCGCGGTCTCGGTAACCCACCGCAGCCCGCATCCCGCAACACGAAGGAGCGCATCCACTCATGAAGAACACACGCGTGATGGTGGTCGCGACCGCGGCCGCCCTCGCCTTGGGTCTGTCCGCGTGCGCGGGCAGCACGACGCCGGGCACGACGCCCAGCGGCACGGCCGGAGGTGGTTCGGGAGCGGCGCCCACAGCGAACGCTGCCCTGACCGCGGTCTTCAACCCGTCCGACAAGAAGGGCGGAACGCTTCGTTTCGGCATCTCCAGCGACTGGGACTCCGTCGACCCCGGTGACACGTACTACGGACTGTCGTGGGACTTCCTGCGCAACTACGCCCGGCAGCTCGTGTCGTTCAAGTCGGCCCCGGGCAAGGAGGGTGCGCAGCTCGTGCCCGACCTCGCCACGTCGCTCGGCAAGGCCAGCGATGGCAACAAGACGTGGACGTACACCCTTCGTGACGGCCTGAAGTACGAGGACGGCACGCCGATCACGAGCAAGGACATCAAGTACGGCGTCGCGCGCCAGCTCGACAAGGGCACGTTCCCCAACGGCCCGACGTACTTCAACGACTTCCTCGCCGACGTGCCCGAGGGCTACTCGGTCTACAAGGACAAGAACCTCGACAGCCTCAAGGCCATCGAGACGCCCGACGACAAGACGATCATCTTCCACCTGAGCAAGCCGTTCGCCGGCTTCGACTACTTCGCTCAGCTGTCGTCCACCTCCCCCGTGCCTCAGGCCAAGGACACCGGCTCGAAGTACAAGGAGCACGTCGTCTCGAGCGGCCCGTACAAGTTCTCGGTCTACCAGACGGGCAAGCGCATCGAGCTCGTCCGCAACGACCAGTACGACCCCGCGACCGACCCTGACACGGGCCGCAAGGCGCTCCCGGACAAGATCACCGTCGAGATCGGCGTCAACGCCGCCGACCTCGACAACCGCCTCATGGCCGGTGACCTCGACATCGACCTCGCCGGCACCGGTGTGCAGGCCGCGGCGCAGGGCAAGATCCTCGCCGACCCGGCCCTCAAGGCCCACACCGACAACCCGACGACGGCGCGCGCCAACTACGCCCAGATCAACAGCGACGTCGCACCGTTCGACAACATCGACTGCCGCAAGGCCGTCATCTTCGCCGCTGACAAGACGGGCTACCAGCGCGCCTACGGCGGCGACATCGGCGGCACGATCGCCACCGGCCTGCTGCCCCCGATCATCCCGGGCTTCCAGGAGATGGACCTCTACAACTCCAAGTCCAAGCCGACCGGAGACGTCGACTCGGCCAAGGCGGCGCTGACCAAGTGCGGTCAGCCGAACGGTTTCGAGACGAACATCTCCTACCGCCCGGAGCGCCCGAAGGAGAAGGCCGCAGCCGAGTCCATGCAGCAGTCGCTCGCCAAGATCGGCGTCAAGCTGACCCTCAAGCCCTACCCGGCCGGTGACTACTTCAAGCTCTACGCCGGCAAGCCGGACTTCGCCAAGGCCAACAAGCTCGGCCTCATGGTGATGAGCTGGGGTGCTGACTGGCCCGACGGCTTCGGGTTCCTGCAGCAGATCGTCGACAGCCGCGTCATCCGCCCCGCGGGCAACACCAACCTCGGCATCAAGATCCCCGAGGTCGACAAGCTCATGGACCAGGCACTCAACGAGGCCGACACGACCAAGCGCGAGGCCATCTGGGGCCAGATCGACAAGGTCGTCATGGAGAACGCCCAGGTGATCCCCGGTGTCTGGCCCAAGTCGCTGCTCTTCCGCCCGGACACCATCTCCAACGTGTTCGTCAACGACGGCTACTCCTACTACGACTACGCCTCGACGGGCGTCGCCAACCCGTGACCCACGGGCCCTTCCGTAGGCCCTCCGGTTCGAACCTTTTCATCGAAAGTAGGTGAAGGCGTGACGCGGCGACGGGTAGCCACGAGCTGCTCGTCGCCGCGTCCGGCCACCACATCGTGCTGACGTACCTGATCCGCCGGCTCTTCGCCGCCGTCCTGCTGCTCTTCATCGTGAGCGCGGTCGTCTTCGTGATCTTCTTCCTCGTGCCCCGCATCGGCGGTGCGACGGCGGACGACCTCGCCTCCCGCTACGTCGGCAAGAGCGCCGGCGAGGCCCAGATCCACGCACAAGCGATCAAGCTGGGCTTCACCGACCCGATCTGGGTGCAGTACGGCCGGTTCGTCAAGGGCGTCCTCACGGGATCCGACTACGACACCGGTGCCGGCATCGACCACTGCCCGGCCCCGTGCCTCGGCTACTCCTACATCACGCAGAACCCCGTGCTGCCCGACATCCTCGACCGCCTCCCCGTCACCGGGATCCTCGCGGCGGGCGCCGCGTTCCTGTGGCTCGTCGGCGGCGTCGGCACCGGCGTCATCTCCGCGCTCAAGCGCGGGAGCGTCCTCGACCGCGGCTTCATGGGCGTCGCCCTCGCCGGCGTGTCCCTCCCGATCTTCTTCACCGGCCTGCTCTCGCTGACGATCTTCAGCTACGGCCTCAAGTGGACGTATGCCGGTGGCGCGAGTCCGATGGACGCCACCGGTCCGCTCGACCTCGTCCATCGCATGCTGTTGCCCTGGATCACGCTCGCGTTCCTCTACGCGGCCTCGTACGCCCGCCTGACCCGCGCCGGCATGCTCGAGACGATGAACGAGGACTACATCCGCACGGCCCGCGCCAAGGGCCTGAAGGAGCACGACGTCGTCGTCAGGCACGGGCTGCGCTCGGCGCTGACGCCCATCCTTACGATCTTCGGTCTCGACCTCGGCCTCCTGCTCGGTGGCGCCGTGCTGACGGAGACGACGTTCTCGCTCCAGGGCATCGGCTACTACGCCGTGCAGGCCATCACGAACAACGACCTCCCGAAGGTGCTCGGCGTGACCCTCTTCGGCGCCGTGTTCGTCATCTTCGCAAGCCTCATCGTCGACCTCCTCTACGCCGTCCTCGACCCCAGGGTGCGCACCTCATGAGCCAGTCCACCAACGAGACCACGAGCCGCGCGGACGACCGCACGCGCCGCAGCGACAAGGGCACCACGTCAGCGAACACCCTCGACGGCATCGGTGGCCTGGGCGCCCCGCCCGCCGACGCGTTCCTGTCGGTGCGTGACCTCCGCGTCCACTTCCCCACCGACGACGGCGTCGTGAAGTCCGTCGACGGCCTCTCCTTCGACGTGGCGCGCGGCAAGACCCTGGGCATCGTCGGTGAGTCCGGCTCGGGCAAGAGCGTCACGAGCATGTCGATCATGGGCCTGCACAAGCCCGGCACGGTGCGCATGACGGGCTCGATCAAGCTCGACGACACCGAGCTCATCGCCGCCAAGCCCGAGCGCGTGCGCGAGCTGCGCGGCAAGCGCATGGCGATGATCTTCCAGGACCCGCTCTCGGCGATGCACCCCTTCTACACGGTGGGCCACCAGATCATCGAGGCCTACCGGATCCACAACAAGGTCAGCACGACCGTCGCGAAGAAGCACGCGATCGACATGCTCGGACGCGTGGGCATCCCCCAGCCGTCGAGCCGGGTCGACGACTACCCGCACCAGTTCTCGGGCGGGATGCGCCAGCGCGCCATGATCGCGATGGCCCTGTCGTGCGACCCCGACCTGCTCATCGCCGACGAGCCGACGACGGCGCTGGACGTCACGGTGCAGGCCCAGATCCTCGACCTCATCCGCGACCTCCAGTCGGAGTTCAACTCGGCCGTCATCCTCATCACCCACGACCTCGGGGTCGTCGCCGAGCTCTCCGACGACATCATGGTGATGTATGCCGGTCGCTCGGTCGAGTACGCCACCGCCGACGAGGTCTTCACCCGGCCCCAGCACCCCTACACGTGGGGCCTGCTCAGCTCGATGCCCCGCCTCGACCGGGTGCGCACCGAGCGCCTGCGCCCGATCAAGGGGACACCGCCCAGCCTCATCAACGTGCCGCCGGGCTGCCCGTTCCACCCGCGGTGCGCCTACGCCGATCGCACGAACGGGCTGAGCCAGACCGAGCGGCCGCCCTTCGCCGAGACGCACCCGGGACACTACTCCGCGTGCCACCTCACCCGCGAGGAGCGGACCGCCATCTGGGAGAACGACATCAGGCCGACGCTGTGATGCCCGCGTCGTCCGTCCACACCGCGTCCGGTCGCGCACCCCGCGACCTCAGCACAGGAGCCCCATCGTGACCACCACCCACGTCAAGCCGACCGCGTCCAAGCAGGCGGGCGAGTCGCTGCTGCAGGTCACCGGCCTGACGAAGCACTTCCCGATCACGCGTGGCCTGCTCCAGCGCCAGGTGGGTGCGGTCCAGGCGGTCGACGGCCTGACGTTCAACGTGTCGCGCGGCGAGACGCTCTCGCTCGTGGGCGAGTCCGGCTGCGGCAAGACGACGACCGGCCGCATGCTGACGCGCCTGCTCGAGCCGACCGGCGGCACGATCCTGCTCGAGGGCGAGGACATCACCCACTGGTCCGCCGGCAAGCTGCGGCCACTGCGCCGCGACGTGCAGATGATCTTCCAGGACCCCTACGGCTCGCTGAACCCGCGGCACACCGTCGGCACCATCGTCGGGGCGCCGTACCACCTGCAGGGGATCAAGACCGAGCACGGCATCAAGCGCGAGGTCCAGGACCTCCTCGAGCTCGTCGGCCTCAACCCGGAGCACTACAACCGCTACCCGCACGAGTTCTCGGGCGGTCAGCGCCAGCGCATCGGCATCGCGCGCTCGCTCGCCCTCAAGCCGAAGCTCATCATCGCCGACGAGCCCGTGTCGGCCCTCGACGTGTCGATCCAGGCGCAGGTCATCAACCTCCTCGAGGACCTCCAGGACGAGCTGGGCCTGACCTACGTCGTCATCGCCCACGACCTGTCGGTCGTGCGCCACATGTCCGACCGGGTGGCCGTGATGTACCTCGGCAAGCTCGTCGAGATCGCCGAGCGCGACGAGCTCTACACGCGACCGATGCACCCGTACACGACCGCGCTGCTCTCGGCCGTGCCGATCCCCGACACGCAGCGGCGCACGAAGCGCGAGCGCATTCGCCTCGAGGGCGACGTGCCGAGCCCGGTCAACCCGCCGCCGGCCTGCCGGTTCCACACGCGCTGCTGGAAGGCCCAGGAGATCTGCAAGACGCAGGAGCCGCCGCTCGTCGAGCTCGCGCCGCTGCACCAGGTCGCCTGCCACTTCCCCGAGAACACCGACGTTCCGGCACCGGCCCCGGCGGGCGCCCCGCTCGGCGACGTCGTGCCCGACGACGCCCCCCGCGCCGACGCCACCGGCGCCCCCCTCACCCCCGAGCGGGACACCACCGACGACGGAGACGGCTCGCGCGCCTGACCCTCGGGGAAGCAATCCCCCGTCGCCGTCGTTGAGCGGTGCATGAAGGTCGAGATCTGGTCTGACATCGCCTGCCCGTGGTGCTACATCGGCAAGCGCCGCTTCGAGAGGGCACTGGCCGCGTTCCCGCACCGCGACGAGGTCGAGGTGCAGTGGCGCAGCTACCAGCTCGACCCGACGCTGCCCGACCACCACGACGGCACGGAGCTCGACTACCTCGTGGACCGCAAGGGCATGTCGCGCGCCCAGGTGAGCCAGATGTTCGACCAGGTGACGTCGATCGCCGCCGACGAGGGCCTGCGCTACGACTTCGGGTCCGTCGTCGTGGCCAACAGCTTCGCCGGCCACGAGCTGCTCCACCTCGCGAAGGCCCGCGGCGTGGGCGACGAGGTCAAGGAGGCGCTGCTGTCGGCGCACTTCGAGCACGGGCAGGACATCGGCGACCGTGAGGTCCTCGTTCGCATCGGCACCCAGGCAGGGCTCGACGCCGACGAGATCGCGCGCGACCTCGCGACACACACGTGGCGGGACGCGGTCGTCGCCGACATCACCGCCGCGAACTCCCTTGGCATCAGAGGCGTTCCGTTCTTCGTGCTCGACGATAAGTACGGCGTCTCCGGTGCTCAGCCCACCGAGCTCTTCACCCAGGCGCTCGAGCAGGCCTGGTGCGAGTCGCACCCCCTCGTCATGCTCCAGCCCGTCGCGACGGGGATCGCCATCGACGCCGCCGACACGGTCGCCTGCGGGCCCGACGGCTGCTGAGCGCTCTCCCCCGGGTCACGCCGGCCGCGCCCGCATGGCCGCGACGAAGGGCGCCACTGGGCTGAGCCGGAGCACCTCGTCGAGCCGGCGCGTCACCGCCGTCGACCCGTCGAGGTGCACCCGGCCCGACCGCAGCGCCGTGGTCAGGGGCAGACGGCCGAGCCACACGGCATACAACGACGCCACGTCGCTGCTGATCGTCACGTCGACGGGGAACCCCGGGTCGGTCATGCACACCGAGGGCGTGCCGTGCTCGACGAGGATCCAGAAGCGGCGCACATCGTCGTCGAAACGCAGGTGGAGCACGTGCCGGTCACCCGCCAGGACGGAGGTGTCGACGCGCGTGTGCATCCACCAGACGAGCAGCTGGGCGTCGAGCTCCTCCGGCTGCGGATCGCCGAACATCCAGTCGGCTCCCCACTGCGCCAGACCGAAGACGACCGGCTCGAGCGCGCGCCCCGATGGGGTCAGCACGTAGCGGGTGCCCGACCGCTCGACGACGCCGTACCGCTCGAGATGGCGCAGCCGCTTCGTCAGCAGCGTGCGCGACAGCCCGGGCAGGCCCCGCGAGAGGTCGTTGAAGCGCGTCGTCCCCGTCAACAGGTCGCGCAGGATGAGCAGAGACCACCGCTCCCCCACGACGTCCAGCGTCCGTGAGATCGGGCAGTACTGGCCCGCCCCGGGATCATGTCGTCCCATGGCCCACCTCCGGTCAGAGGCCGCGGACCCTGACCTGCACCGCGGCCCACCGCCCAGTATCGGTCCTCGACGTGCACCGCGTCAGTCCACTTCGTGTACTGGAGCCCGCGTCGGCGGCAGCGGACTCTGGAGACGGACGGCCCGGGTGGGCCGCCGGGCCGCCGGATCGCAGCGGGCCCGTCACCGATGGAGGGAACGCGAATGACGACACACACCCGGACGACGGAGGCCACCGCCCCCGACGCCGCACTCAAGGCCCGGCATGCCGCCATGTGGGCGCTCGGCGACTACCCGGCCGTGGCCCGGGAGGTCATCCCGGCGCTCGGCCGCGTGCTCGTCGACGCGTGCCGCGTCACGGTCGGACAGGACGTCCTCGACGTCGCCGCAGGGACCGGCAACGCCGCGATCCCCGCAGCGCGGACCGGCGCACGCGTCGTGGCGAGCGACCTCGCCCCCGAGCTGCTCGACGTCGGCCGCCGGCTCGCCGCCGAGGCCGGAGTCGCGATCGACTGGGAGCAGGGCGATGCGGAGGCCCTTCCGTATGCCGACGCCACCTTCGACGTCGTCCTCTCGTGCGTCGGCGTGATGTTCGCGCCGCACCACCGGGCCGCTGCGGACGAGCTCGTCCGCGTCGCACGACCGGGCGGCACGCTGGGGCTCGCCAGCTGGACGCCGCAGGGCTTCATCGGGCAGATGTTCGCGACGATGAAGCCGTATGCCGCGCCGCCGCCTCCGGGCGCGCAGCCGCCCCCGCTGTGGGGCGACGAGGCGCACGTGCGCGAGCTCCTCGGGAGCCAGGTCGCAGAGCTCACCGCCGAGAAGCGTTCGCTCCCAGTGCATTTCGAGCACCCCGAGGACTTCCGGGACTTCTTCAAGCGCGCCTACGGTCCGACGATCGTCACCTACCGCGGCATCGCCGACTCCCCGGACGCGGTCGCAGCCCTCGACGCGGCCCTGCTGGACCTGGCCCGCGACCACATGGACGCGCACGGGCGGATGGGGTGGGAGTACCTCCTCGTCACGGCCCGACGGGCGTGAGGCCGGACCGTCCGGCTTAAGGGTTTCTTGACCCGGGCTTGAGGCGGGTGGTCGAGCGACTCCGTAGGCTCGGGAGGATCTTCCGCCTCCGGATGGAGTCATCGTGGGCTCGACCCCCGTCGGCGGTCGGCGCATGTGGTGGGGCGGCAGGGGCGGCGCATCTCGGCGGCGACTCGCCCCTGCACTGTGGGCGCTGCTCGTCGCCGCTGCCCTCGTCGTGCCGCTGTGGGCTCTGTGGTCGGCGCCCGACGGCGCGCACCAGGGGCCGCTGAGGGTCGTCTCGCTCGTCACGGCCCTCGCCGCCGCGTCGCTGCTCGTGCTGACGTTCGTGCTGCCGAGCCGTTTCCGACCCGTCACGGGCTACCTCGGCGTCGAGCGACTCCTGCGCAACCATCGCGCCCTGGCCCTCGCTGCCGTGACGCTCGTCGCCGTGCACGTCGGCGTGGTCATCGTCCGCCCCGGGCCCGGGGTGGCAGTCCTCGACCTGCGATCGGCACCCCCGCGGGTCTGGGCGGCACTCATCGCGACCGCTGGCCTGGCCGGCATCGTGGCCCTCGGCATGAGTCGTCGCCGCCGTCGACCGCGCTACGAGGGGTGGCGCCTCGTCCACGTGCTGCTCGCCCACATCGTGCTCCTCGCGACGGCCCTGCACGTCCTGTGGCTCGGGGACCTGACCCGCTTCCCGTCGGCACGACTGTGGTTCCAGACCTTGGCCGTGTTCCTCGTCCTCGCCTTCCTGCACCGCTGGGTCTGGCGTCCCCTGCGGTCCTACCGCAACCGCTATGTCGTCGACGAGGTACGGCACGTCTCGCCGACCGCGACGACCCTCGTGCTGCACGCCGCCGGTCACTCCGGCGTGGCCTTCCGGCCCGGACAGTTCGCCTGGCTCAAGATCGGCACCTCGCCGTACGTCTTCGAGGAGCACCCCTTCACCATCGCCTCGGCCGCGACCGAGCCCTGGCGCAAGGAGTTCACGATCAAGGGCATGGGCGACTTCAGCGAGCTCATCGCGGGCCTGCGTCCCGGACGCAGCGTCTTCATCGACGGACCGCACGGGTCGTTCACCCTCGACGGACTGCGCTCCGACCGCTTCGTCCTCATTGCCGGCGGCGTCGGCATCACCCCGATGCTCAGCATGATCCGCACCCTGGCCGACCGGGGCGACGAGCGGCCCGTGCTGCTCGTCGTCGCCGGCCGCACGGCCGACGACCTGCTGCACCGCGCCGACGGGGAGCACCTCGGCGATCGACTCGACCTCCACGTGGTCGAGATCCTCGAGGAGCCGCCGGACGAGTGGGACGGCGAGGTCGGGCGGTTCACGGCGGCGGTGCTCGAGCGGGCCCTGCCCCAGCGTCGATCCAAGGAGGACGTCGACTACTTCGTCTGCGGACCTGGGCCCATGGTGGCCGCCGCGACCGAGATCATCGGCGACCGCGGCGTGCCCTCGCGGCGCATCCACACCGAGCTGTTCGACGTCGTCTAGGTACGCCCGCCGAGTCGCTGGGCCAGCGGGACCGGGATGATCGAGAGGACGATGAGCACGATGCGACGACGTTGATGACGGGCTCCTGCCGGTCGTCACGTCGTCGGACCCGACGTGGATGACGGATGACCTGCTCCGGGGACTGCCGTTCCTCGTGCTCTCACCGCGCTGAGGCCCCACCTCAGCGGGCGGACGTCCGCGGGGGCGCCGGTCGCGCAGACGTCCCTCGCGCCCGCTCACGCCCGGCCATGGCCCTCCAGAGGAGCAGCGAGGCTCCGAGCGTGGCGGCGAAGCCCGTGAGGAGCAGCCAGGTCAGGGGACGGTCGGTGTAGAGGTCGGACCGCGCCCGCACGGCCCCGACGAGGATGAGCGTCAGCATGACGACCTCGACCTCGACCATGAGCCGCAGGCGTACCCACCTGCTGTCACGGAGCACGACGAGACCGGCGCTGCCGAGGCAGAAGATCGCACCGACGACGCGACACGTGAGCGGTGTCAGCAGCCACGGCCAGACCGGGATCACGAGGCTCGGGACGGCGAACATCACGAGACCCTGCGCGAGCGCGAGGCCAGCACCGCCGGCGACGACCGCTCGCGCACCCGGCCGGAGGCGCAGCTCGTCGGGGCGGGGCAGCGCGGCGACCCTGGTGTTGGCCACCCAGGCCGCGAGCACGAGGAACGGGGCGACGAAGTAGAGCGTGGCCCAGAGCCAGAAGGCGACGTGGCCGTGGTTGAACCGGTCCCAGTGGATGACCGTGGCGACCCCGAGCAGGGCCGCGAAGAGGGTGACGGACAGCAGGCCCGCACCGACCCGCGCCCACCGCCGCTCACGCGCGACGCGGACGAAGAACCACGCCCCGCCGAGATAGGCCGACCCGAGCACCATGGGGGTCAGGCTCGGCCTGATCGTCCAGGCGAAGAGGCGCCCGGTGTCGGACGGGGAGCCGTAGAGGATGACGAACGCGGTGAGCAGGATCGGCACGAGCACGACGGAGAGGACCCGGGTGGCCGGCAGGACGCGGTCGTCCCTCCGAGTCGTCGAGGGCGGGGACGCAGGGTCGACGTGCGCCACGGCCACTCACCCCCTCGACCGTCCGACCGCGTCGAGGTCGACGAGGGCGCCGACGAGCTGGTCCTTCGTCACGTCGCCGTCGCGCTGGTCCTCACGGTGCACGCGCCACCACTCGAGCTCGAGGGTTCCGGCCTGCGTGGGCTCGAGGTCGAGGCCGGCCGTCTCTGCGACGAGCGCGTCGAACCGGCGCATCAGGTCGCGCGCACGCTGGGGGTCGTTGTCGGGGAAGGGCGCCCACGCCTGGTTGGCACGCAGCACGAGCCACGCACCCCGCAGCGTGTCGGGCCCGTTCATCCCGAAGCCCGCCGCCACCATCGCCACCGACGCCCGCAAGAACGTCGCCCACTCGTGCCGGTAGTAGGCCCCACCCACGCGTCCGTCTCGCGCTGCCCGACGGTGACCGCGTCGAACGATCCGGGCCCGTGCGTCCGTGCTCTCATCCGGCCTCCTCGACCAGGAGCGCCCCCGCGCGACGGCGTCCGGATTCGACTGACACCGTGCGACTACCGCTTAAGAATAGGAGCGAGGGGCGGCGTGCGTGAGGAGAACGCGATGACCGGAACCGAGGGTGGGCGCACCATCGACGACGTCCTCGAGCGGATGACCGCGGCCCTCGAGCAGATGCCGCCGGAGCTCTCCGCCCGGCGCGCGTTCCTCGCGACCTACCAGCGCACGACGCGGGCCGTCGGCGAGGCCATCGAGGCCGCCGCCTTCGAGGACCCGGAGTGGGTCGAGGTGTGGGACGTCGTCTTCGCCGACCTCTACCTCGACGCCCTCGACGCCGACCTGTCGGGCGACCCGGAACGTCAGGCACCGCGGCCGTGGCGGCTCGCGTTCGGGGCTCCCGCCGACCTGCCGCCGCTGCGGCAGGTGCTCCTCGGGATCAACGCGCACATCAACTACGACCTGCCGCAGGCCCTCCTCGGCGTCATCAGCGACGCCGACTTTGCCGACCCCGTCCTGCTCGACCGGCGGCGACGCGACCACGAGCGCATCGACGGGGTGCTGTCCGCCCGGGTCGCCGCGGAGGACGACGAGCTGGCCACCCTGCGTGCCAAGAACGCGCTCGACCGGGTGCTGACGCCGCTCAACCGCGCCGCCTCGACCCGCTTCCTGCGCGAGGCCCGCACCAAGGTGTGGCACAACACGACCGAGCTCCAGCGGGCTCGCGTCGACGGCCCGGAGGCGTATGCCGTCCGGCTCGCCGAGCTGGAGGTGCTCAGCGCCGCTCGCATCGCCGACCTGCTCGCCCCCGGACAGGTGCTGCTCCGGCTGGCCGTGGCCGGCTTCGGCGTCGTGCTGCCACCGGCGCGCTGACGCCGCCACACGCATACGCGAGCAGGCCTCCCGGACACAGGAGAGGCGCCACTCGCTCGGGGGTCCGAGTGGCGCCTCTTCTGACCCCTCCATCGGCAGGGCCGGCCGGGGCGTTACAGCGATCCGAGAAGTTTTTTCCGCGCCATCCACCCCAGCCGCAACACGGGGCTCACGCGCTGGCAACCGCGGCGTCACGTCGGCCGGTCACCGCGGTGTGACCAGCCCCGACCCACGGAGGCCAGACGCCATGACGACGACCGAACGAGGGATCGCCCTCGTCGCCCACGACAACAAGAAGCCCGACCTGCTCCGGTGGGCTGCCTTCAACAGCGAGACGCTCGCGAAGCACCGCTTCTACGCCACCGGCACGACGGGCACCCTGCTGCAGTACGAGCTGGGCCTGCCCGTCACCCGGCTGCCCAGCGGTCCGGTCGGTGGCGACCAGCAGATCGGCGCCCGGATCGCCGAGGGCCTCATCGACCTGGTCGTCTTCTTCTGGGACCCCCTCGAGCCCCAACCGCACGATCCCGACGTCAAGGCGCTCCTGCGGGTGGCCGCGGTCTGGAACACGGCCGTCGCCTGCAACGTCGCGAGCGCCGATCTGATGATCTCCTCGCCCCTGCTCTCGGGTGACTACACGCCGGTGCGTCCCGACTTCGGCGACCGCTCCCTGACCGACGACGCCCCGGCGGGTGGGCCGCCCCTCGTGGCCTGACGTGCGCGCCGGGGACCGTGCCCGCCACGCAGGGCGTGTCGGGGACCGTGCCCGCCACGCAGGGCGTGTCGGGGCGGCCCCTTCTGGTCAGGTCTGCTGCACCGGGTCCGTGGCCGAGGTCGATCGGGTGGCGGCCGCCCGAGGAAGCCGCGCGGCAGCGGCGAGGCCCGCCATCCCGACCACGCCCAGAGCGGCCATGGCGAGTCCGTAGCCCCGTTCCGGGGTCGTCGTCAGACCGGCGACGAGGATCGTGCCGGCGACGGCCGTCCCGAGGCAGGAGCCGAGGTTGGAGACGCTTCGCGACAGCCCCGAGATCTCGCCCTGACGGTCCTGGCTGAAGCTGGACTGGACCACGTTCACCGAGGGGGTCAGCATCGTGCCGAGGCCGACGCCGATCATGAGCAGCCCCGGGATGAAGGCCCAGGCGTTCGACGACCCCGTCACCAGGGCGAGGAGCAAGGCGATGCCGCTGGTCGAGATGGCGAAGCCCGCCAGGATGAGAGTCCGCTGGGCGAGACGTTGGGCTAGACGGCCGGCTGCCAAGGAGGAGACCAGCAGGCCGACCGTGGCCGCCGTGAAGATCACGCCGGTCGAGATCGCGTCGTAGCCACGGACCACCTGCAGGTACGCCGAGACGACGAACGACACACCCATGAGGATCAGCCACTGCGCGCTCTGCGTGATGAGCCCCAGGTTCGAGGTGCGGTTGTGGAAGAGCGAGGTGGACAGCAGCGGTTCCTCGCCTGCGCGTTCCATGGCGATCACCGAACGGAAGAACCAGAACAGCACCGCTGCACCGAGGGCGAGCAGGGCGACCATCAGCCAGCCGCTCTCGTCGGCAGCGAGGATGCCCATGACGACGAGCACGAGACCGACCGCGGACAGCACCGCCCCGCGCGTGTCGAACTGACGCGTGGGATCCGCTGGCACGGGGTCCTCGATCCGTCGGCTGAGCAGGACGATGACGCCCACGACGACGGCCTGGAACAGGAACGCTGCCCGCCAGCTGACTGCAGAGGTGATCAGGCCACCGATCAGCGGGCCGGCTGCGGCCCCGACCCCGCCGAGGGCACTGATGACGCCGAACGCGCGGGCCCGTGAGGTGGTCTCGGTGAACAGCATCGTCGTCAGGATGTAGACCGGCGGGATCAGCAGGGCCGTGCCGACCCCTTCGAGGATCGAGTTGCCGAGGATGAGGACCCCCAGACCAGGGGCCGCCGCACTCATGAGGGCGCCGATGCCGTAGAGGACGAGACCGACGGTGAAGCAGCGCCGCCGGCCGTACCGGTCGGTCAGCTTGCCGGCCGGGATCATCAGCGCGGCCATGACGAGCAGGAAGATCGTGATGGCCGTCTGCACGCCCTGCACCGTCGTGTCCAGGTCTTCGCTGATGTCGTTGATCATGACGTTCATGTTCGAGCCGGCAAAGCTGCAGATGAACTGGGCCAGGGCCAGCGGGATCAGGACCCGGCGCAAGTCGGTCGAGGTCCGGGCCACGGCTGGTGTGTCGTTCATGGCGTTGCTCCTACGTCGGTGGGATCGGGGGGCCGTCCGCGAGCGAGGCCCTCGCCCGGATGAGCTCGGCGACGGACCAGGCCTGGAAGGGGCAGCCGGTCGCGCCATGCGGCGCGTCCCCGTCCGCCGTCTCGGACACCGAGCCGAGCCCGAACTCGGACAGGTGCAGCTCGAGTCCGTCGAGCAGGCCGGTCGTGTCCTCCTGGGCACGGCGCACCGCGTCCACGTACGGACCCATGAGCCAGGGCCAGACCGTTCCCTGGTGGTAGGCCCGGTCACGGGCGGCGGGGCCGCCCCGGTGTCGGCCGAGGTAGGCGGGGTCCTCGGGCGACAAGGACCGAAGCCCGACCGAGCTCGCCAGGTCGGCGCGGCAGGCAGCGACGACAGCCGCAGCGGCCCGGGGGTCCTGCACGGGGCCGTGGGGCAGCGACGCGGCCAAGAGCTGGTTCGGGCGGCACTCGGTGCGCGCCTGTCCGGCGTCGTCGACCAGGTCGGGCAGGCCGTTCGGGCCGACGGGGAAGAGAGTCATGAAGGAGGCGATTGCCTTGTCCCGCAAGGCGACCCAGTCGTCGGTGGCGCGCCCGACCTGTTCCAGCAGGTCGATGGCGCTCCCGAGCCCGTTGATCCAGAGCGCTTCGACCTCCACGGGACAGCCGGAACGCGGGGTGACCGGCCGGCCGTCGATCCGCGCATCCATCCAGGTCAGGGCCCATCCGTCGGCCCCGCCCCGAACGAGACCCGTGTCCGGGTCGACGCGGATGCCGAAGCGGGTGCCGGCCCGATGTGCGGACAGGATGTCGACGACGGTGTCGGCGAGCTGCGCGGCCAGGTCCAGGTCAGTGGTGCCTGCGACGTGCCGACCCAGTGCGTGCAGGAACCAGAGCGTGGCGTCCACGGTGTTGTACTCCAGCGTGCCGACGTCAGCGGTGTTGGCCAGCATGCCCTCAGACACGCTGTCGGCGGCTCGGACGAGCACCGAGCGGCCCTCCTCGGCCCGGCCCGTCGCGAGGAACAGTCCCTCGTAGGAGGTGAACAGGTCACGCGACCACTCACCGAACCACGGGTAGCCGGCCACCGCGGTGGGGCCGCTCGGGGTCCGCACCACGAACCGGTCCGCCGCGACGGCCAGGGTCCGATCGACAGCACCACGTGCACCGGCCTGCACCGCCAGCGCGTCGGCACGCGCCCGGGCGTCGGCCACGAGGGCCACCGCGTCCGGAGACGGGGCGCCCAGGTCTGTCGTAGCCGTCACCCCGAGCACGTCACCGGCCCTGAGCTCGGCGGTGAAGGTGCCTGCGGCCCAGAGGTCCTCGGTCGCACCCAGCCCTCGGGCCGCCTCCTCCCGATGGTGGACCCCGCGGTACCACTCGCCCCCGGGACGGTAGTTCGGGCCCTCCACCCGGTAGGCGGACTCGAAGACGAGGCCGGACCCGGTCGGCTCCACGTCAGGGTCGGCACCGGCGAACCGGTCACCGTGCTGGTCGCGCCACGTGCAGAGCGGAGTCACGTCCAGGCGCGCCTCCCCGCCGAGCAGGCGGTGCACCACCGCCACCGCGCTGAGACCGTGAGCCATGGCCACCTCGACCTCGAGCTGGACGGCGCCGAGGTCGAAGCGCCATCGCGGCACCCCGTCGGCCAGGTCGAACGACGCGAGCTGCTCGTGCCCGCGGGGATCGACGACGCCCCCTTCCCACTCGTGGGTCGACAGCCGGATGCGGCGGTCGCCGACCACCACGACCGTGTCGAGCGCGGCCAGCCCGAGCATCCGGGACGCACCAGCCGGTGCCGTGGGGGCCAACAGCAGGCCGTGGTATCGACGGGTGTGCAGGCCTGAGACCGTGCCGGAGGCGTACCCGCCGAGCCCGTCGGTCACCAGCCACTCCCTCGACGATGCCTCGTCGAGGGAGCCACAGACACCCCGACCGAACGCGATCCCGGTGGCGGGCCTCGCGGGGCTCACGGGCCCCACGGCTGCTCGCTGCCGGCGAACGGGTCGGGCCGGCAGATCAGGTCTGCCACGAGTCCGGTCCACCCGGTCTGGTGACTGGCTCCCAGGCCGGCGCCGTTGTCGCCATGGAAGTACTCGTAGAAGGTCACGTTGTCCCGCCATCGCGGGTCGTCCTGCAGCTTGTCGACCCAGCCGTGGCAGGGCCGACGGCCGTCGGGGCCCCTGAGGAACAACGAGATCAGACGCCGGCGCAGATCCTCGGCGCAGTCGCCCAGGCCCTGCGTGCGTCCACTGCCCGTGGGGTACTCGACCTCACCCGCTGCACCGAGGGAGTGGGCATAGCGCTGGAGGTTGCGCAGCACGAGGTAGTTGACCGGCATCCAGACCGGTCCGCGCCAGTTGGAGTTGCCGCCGAACATGCCCGTCGTGGACTCGGCGGGCTCATAGTCGACCGTGACCGTCGATCCCGCGAGCTCGAGCGACACGGGGTGCTCAAGGTGGTACCTCGACAGCCCTCGCAGCCCGTGCGAGGACAGGAACTCGTCCTCGTCGAAGACCCGGGCCAGGACCCGGCGCACCTCCTTCGCCGGGACCACGCCCAACGCGACCGCCTCGGTGCCGGGAACCGGGACCACTCGTCCAGCGCCGCGGTCCGGGTGGCTGGAGTCCTGTCGGCCGAGGAAGCCCGAGAAGCGCTTCTGGAGGGTCGCCAGCGTTGCCAGCAGGTCGGGCCCCACGACGACCATCCCCATCAGCGGCAGCACCCCCACCATCGACCGCACCTTGATCGGGACGGTGCTGCCGTCGGTGGAGTGGAAGACGTCGTAGAAGAAGCCGTCCTCCTCGTCCCAGAGTCCCTGGGAGTGCATGGCGTCGACGATGAGGACGAAGTGCTCGATGAACTTCACCTCGATGTCGGTCCAGGCGTCGTCCTTCTCGGCGAGGATCCTCGCGATCTCCAGGAGGGTGAGCGAGTAGAACGCCATCCAGCTCGTCCCGTCCGCCTGCTCCAGTCGACCACCCGGCGGCAGGTGCGACCTGTCGATGGCGCTGATGTTGTCCAGACCGAGGAAGCCACCGGCGAAGAGGTTGTCGCCCTCCGGGTCCATCCGGTTGACCCACCACGTGAAGTTCATGAGCAGCTTGGGCATCAGGCGGGCGAGGAAGTCGGTGTCGCGCCTGCCGTCGATGTCCCACACGTGCAGGGCCGCCCAGGCGTGCACGGGCGGGTTGGCGTCGCCGAAGGCCCACTCGTAGGCCGGGAGGGCGCCGTTCGGGTGCTGGAACCACTCCCGGCAGAGCACGAGCAGCTGGTACTTGGCGAACGCCGGGTCGAGATGAGCCAGGGCGACGGTGTGGAACGCCATGTCCCAGGCTGCGAACCAGGGGTACTCCCACGGATCCGGCATGGACAGGATGTCGCGGGCGTCCACGTTGAGCCAGCCGGCGTTGCGCCCGGACCGTCGTTCCGCCGGCGGTGGGGGCTGCGTGGGGTCCCCCTCCAGCCAGCGCTTCACGTCGTAGCGGTAGAACTGCTTGCCCCAGATCATCCCCGCGAAGGCCTGCCGCGCCACCAGGCGGACGTCCTGCTCGACGTCTGCCGGGATCACCTCGGCATAGAACTCGTCGGCCTCGGCCCGACGCTGCTCGATGACTGCGTCGAACGGCGCGCCGAAGGCGGGCGCCGAGGACGGCGCCCGGAGGCGGACGCGTACGACCTGCGTCTCGCCCGGGGCGACGGTCAGGCGGTACCAGGCCGCGCTCTTCGACCCGACCCGTTCCGGGTTGACCGTCGGCGCGCCGGTCACGACGTGGTCGTTGACCCCGTCCTTCGGGTAGTCCGCTGAGGAGTCGGAGCCGTACAGCCGCCGGCTGTTGGTCTCGTTCTCGCAGAACAGCAGCTCGGGCGACTCACCGGTGGGCCCGGGCGCGAGCTCCCACTCGAGCTCGCCGAACCGCGGGTGCTCCACCACGACCCGGTCGGGGCCCGTCGCGCTGAGCGAGGGCCGGGTGGCGCCCACGTCCCAGGACCATGTGTTGCGGAACCACAGCTGCGGCAGGACGTGCAGCGTCGCCACGTCGGGGCCCGCATTGGTGACGCGGACCTCCATGAGCAGGTCGTGCGGGTCGGCCTTGGCGTGCACGACGTCGACCACCCAGTAGCGGTCGTCGTCGAAGACACCCGTGTCCATGAGCTCGTACTCCGGCTGCGTCTGGTCGCGAAGGCCGTTCTCGGCCACGAGGGCGGCATACGGGTACTCGGCCTGCGGGTAGTGGTAGCGCCAGTGCAGCCACGCGTGGCTCGGCAGGGCGTCGAGGAACCACCAGTACTCCTTGACGTCCTCGCCGTGGTTGCCCTCGGGGCCGGTGAGGCCGAACATCCGCTCCTTGAGGATCGGGTCGCGGCCGTTCCACAGCGCCAGGGCCATGCACAGGTTCTGGTCGACGTCGCAGACGCCTGCCATGCCGTCCTCGCCCCAGCGGTAGGCCCGGGAGCGGGCGTGGTCGTGGGGGAAGTAGTCCCAGGCAGCCCCGCCGGCGCTGTAGTCCTCACGCACGGTTCCCCAGGCCCGCTCGGAGAGGTAGGGCCCCCAGTCGTACCACGGGGTGGCCCCGTGGAGGCCGTCCTCGGGGTGGCTGAACGAATCCACCCTGCTGCGTTCCGTTCCGGACATGTGGGCTCCCCTTCGTCGGACGTCCAGTACAGCGGATGAAGATGTCGACGGGATGAACTCCGTGACTCGGCGTGTTACCGGGGCGACTGCCGGTCGACCAGCCGCCCGGCTGGAGCACGTACCGCGGCGACGACCGACTCGCGGAGCTGGTGCAGGGCCGCCGCGCGGGCACCGGAGAGCTGCGGCCGGTCGCCGTCGAGAGCAGCGACGACCGGAACGGGTCGCGGCAGCTCGGCGGACCGGCGACGCAGCTCGTCGACGAACGCGACGTCGCGCCCCCAGGCGCCACCGACGACGACCATCTCCGGGTCGGCGAGCGCGATCGCCGCGCTGAGGACACCCAGGACGGCGGTGCCCAGGGCGACGAGCGTGCTGTCGCCAGCGGCGGCCTCGGCGACCCTCTTCCGCAACAGCTCGACGTCGATGGCGGTCGAGCCCGGTCGACGCAGCCCGAGGTGGGCGAAGACCTCGGTCAGACGCACGGCCCGACCGTCCGGCCCCTCCGTCAGGAGGTGGGCGATCTCCCCGGCCAGGCCGGAGTGACCACGCCGCACCTCACCGTCGGACACGACGGCGCAGCCGAGCCCTTCGTCGAGGTAGAGGTAGACGAAGTCGTGCGAGCCCCCGACGGCCCCGGCGTCGCCGGACGCACGCTCGGCCCGGGCAGCCCAGTTCACGTCGTTGTCGACGAGGACGGGCCCTTCGACGGCTCCCGCGAGCAGCGCCGGCGCGTCGAGGTCACCGATGAGGAAGGGGGCGTCGGGCAGGTGCACGAGCCGGCCGGTCCCGCGGTCCACGGGGTCGGCCGCGCTGACCACCGCCACGCGCAGCCTGGGCGCCGCGCCCGCCCCCGCACGCTCGCCGGTGCCGGCTCGTCCGCCGCCGGCGATC
>NZ_JBFUEN010000016.1:0-101636 GCF_056403915.1 Terrabacter sp. P2_E3 | reverse complement strand
GTGCACCTGGTGGCCTCACTGCTCAAGCGCTGGCTGATCGGCACCCTGCACTTCCGCGTCGAGGAGGCACACCTGCCCTACTACCTCGACGAGTACACCTTCCGGTTCAACCGCCGCAACGCGAAGTCACGAGGACTGCTCTTCTATCGGCTGCTCGAGCAAGCCGTCGACACCGACCCGCACCCGCTCAAGGGCCTGCTCAAGCCAGAAACCGGCATACCGGACTTCACCTAAGCAGATATGCAGAACTGGTGTTCGAATGACCAGACAAGAGTTGTCCACACCAAAGACATTGTGCTGCAGGCGAATTGGTCCTGCATCACCTGAAGCGTGACGCGAACTCGCCCGGCGTCATGCCGGTCGCCTTGCGGAAGTCCCGGGTGAAGTGCGCCTGGTCGGCATAGCCGAGTTCGGCCGCGATGCCGGCCAGCTCGGCGTCGGAGTCGCGCAGCCGGTCGGCCGCCTCCTGGAGCCTCCGGCGGCGGATCAGCCACTTGGGCCCGAGCCCGATCCGCTTGTGCAGCAGGCGCTGCAGCGTCCGCTCGCTGATGTCGAAGCGCGCACACAGGTCGTCGACCCGCAGGAGCTCGGGAGAGGTCTCGACGTCCTCGATGATGGCGTTGACGAGGAGTCCCTCGTCGTCGACCGGGAGGAGCGGCCGCAGTGCCTCCTCGACCACCTCCCGCGCCTCGGCCTGCGCCTCCGCCGAGGTCGGGTCGGGTCGCATCGCCGAGCGCACCCGCCGGCTGAGACCGGTGCCGTCGAGGGTCGCCAGCGTCGACAGGTCGACGTAGCGGTCGGTCATCCGGCGCACCGGCTCCCGCGTCATGAGATGGCCCGCGGCCGGCTGCAACATGACGCCGACGGCCCAGCCGCGTCCCGTCAGCATCTGGTGCGAGAGCCCGGACACGACGCCGTAGAAACGCGCGTAGCTGTCGGACACGACGACGAGGCAGACGGGGTACTGCAGGACCCGCTGCACCGAGTCGCGTCCCGCGGGCACGTCCCACACCGGGATCCAGAACCGGCGGGCGAGGCCTTCGAGGTCCGGCGAGACGGAGCTGCGGGCGATCGACCACGTGTGGTCGGTGGGGTCGACGAGATGGGCCCGTTCGATGTCGTCGCGGGCCGCTGTCCGTCCTGCCCCGGCAGACGTCGTCACGTGTCGGAAAGTATCAAGACCCACCGACGCGCGGTTTCCTATGGTGACGGCATGACCTCACCGAGCACTGACGTCCTGGCCTCCTACCTCCGTCTCGCCGACCCGTTCGCCTCCGTCGTCGACCGGGTGCCGAACCACGCCTGGGACGGCTCGAGCCCCTGCGCGGGCTGGAGCGCACGCGACGTGCTGACCCACGTCGTCACGACCCAGCGTGACTTCCTCGAGCAGCGCGGTGTCGATGCCGCGACCACGGCCGACCACGAGGACCCCACAGTCCTCTGGCGGGCTCACGACGAGCGGATGCGTGAGCTGCTCGCCGACCCGGACGTCGCCGGCCGGGAGTATGACGGCGTCTTCGGCCGCACGACCGTGGGCGCGTCGATCGTCACCTTCTACGGGTTCGACCTCGTCGTCCACCGCTGGGACATCGCCGTGGCCGCTGGGCTCGACGAGCACCTGTCGGACGAGGAGCTCGAGATGCTCGACAGGTCGGCCGACGGGTTCGGGGACCACCTCTACGACGACGGTGTCTGCAAGCCGGCCGTGCCCGTCCGGAACGGCGCCGACCGTCAGGAGCGCGTGCTCGCCCGGCTCGGTCGACCGACGCCGGCGAACGCCTGAGCCGTCACCGCGCCCAGAGGTACTCGACCTCGGGGCGGCCGGCGCCGGCATACCTCGACCGTCGCACGACGACCCGTGTCTCGCAGAGGTACTCGGCATACCGGCGCGCGGTGACGCGACTGACGCCGAGCTCGTCGCCGAGCTCGGACGCGGAGCGTCCGCCGTCCGCCTCGCGGAGCAGCCGTGAGACGCGGGCCAGCAGCTCCTCACCCATCCCCTTCGGGAGCCGTGCCTCGGCCGCGACACGGGCGCCGGCGAAGACCTCGTCGACCTCGGCCTGGGTGCCGACCTCGGCGCCGCTCGTCACCTGGTCGCGGTAGGCGCGGTAGGCGAGCAGCCGCTCCCGCAGGGTCGCGAAGACGAAGGGCTTGAGGACGTACTGCACGATCCCGAGCGACACCGCGGCACGGACGACGTCGAGGTCGCGCGCGGACGTGACGGCGATGACGTCGGCGCGGTGGCCGGCGGCACGCATGGCGCGCACGACGTCGAGCCCGTGCCGGTCGGGCAGGTTCATGTCGAGCAGGACCACGTCGATCTCCCTGTCCTGCAACGTCTTCAGCGCGGCCTGCGACGTGCCCACCGTCGCCACCACCTCGAACCCGTGGACCCGGCCGACGTAGGCCGTGTGGGCCTCCGCCGCGATCGGCTCGTCCTCGACGACGAGGACGCGCAGGACCTCAGTCATCGTCGCTCCCGCCGCCGTCGACCCCTTCATCGGCGGGCCCTTCACCGGCGGGCAGCCGCACGGTGAAGGTCGCACCCGGCGGCCCTGACACCGCGAGCGTCCCGCCGAGCCGGTCGACCGTCTGGCCCACGAGCGCCAGCCCGATGCCGCGGCGACCCGCGCTGCCCTGCTCCTTCGTCGACCACCCACGCCGGAAGGCGTCCTCGACCGCACCCGGCGGCAGACCCGGCCCGTCGTCGGCGACCTCGAGGACGGCATACGCCTCCTCGACCCTCGAGTCGAAGCGCACGTGCCGCTCGGGGCGCGGCGTGCCGGGCTCGTCGGCCACGGCATCGAGCGCGTTGTCGATGAGGTTGCCGACGATCGTCACGACGTCACGGGTGGGTGCGACGTCGCGCGGCCAGCGCGCGCCCGGCTCGATCTCGAAGGCGATGCCGCGCTCGTGCGCCTCGGCCGCCTTGCCGAGCAGCAGCGCCGTCAGGGCCGGCTCGTCGACCGAGCCGACGACGCGGTCGGTGAGCAGCTGCGAGACCTGCAGCTCGTCGGTGGCGAAGTCCAGCGCCCGGTCGCTGTGCCCGAGCTCGATGAGGCTGACGATCGTGTGGAGCCGGTTCGCCGACTCGTGGGCCTGCGAGCGGAGCGCCTCGGTCAGGCCTCGGGCCGAGTCGAGCTCTCCCGTCAGGGCTTCGAGGTCGGTGCGATCGCGCAGCGTCGCGACGTGGCCGAGCAGCCGTCCCTGCCAGCGGGCCGGTCCGCGGTTGAGCACGAGGACCCGCGCTGACGTCACGTGCAGCTCGTCCTCGTGCGCGGCGTCGTCGGTGAGCGCGGCCGTCAGGGCCGGCGTCAGCCCGAGCTCGGCGACCGGGCGTCCGACGGCGTCGGCGGGCAGGGCGAGCAGCCGGGTCGCCTCGTCGTTCGCCAGCCGGAGGTGACCGTCGAGGTCGGTGATGACGAGGCCCTCGGTGACGGCGTGCAGGACGGCGTCGTAGTACTCGTACATCTCGCGCAGCTGCTGCTCGCCGAGGCCGTGGGTCTGGCGCCTGATCCGGCGCGACACGAGGCCGGTCCCGAGGCCCGACAGCAGGGCGGCCACGAGACCCGCGAGAAGCAGTCCCGGCAGCTGGGCGCGCACCCGCTCGCCGACGGCCGACTTGCGGATGCCGACCGAGACGAGGGCGACGACCTTCCCCTGGTCGGTGACGGGCACGACGACGCGCGACGACGGCCCGAGCGTGCCCGTGTAGTCCTCCTCGACGACACCACCCGCGAGCGCCTCCTCCGTGTGTCCGAGGAACTTCTTCCCGATCTGCGTCGGGTCGGGGTGGGTGTAGCGGATCCCGTCGCGGCTCATGACGACGACGAAGTCGGTGCCCGACTCGACCCGCACGCGCTCGGCGTAGGGCTGGAGCACCGCCGACGGGTCGGGACCCTGGACGCCGGCGATGACGTCGGGCGTCGCCGCCATCGTCTCGGCGACCGCGAGGGCCCGGGCGATGGCCTCCTGGTCCCCTGCGCGCTGGGCCTGGCCGTACGCCCCGGCGAGCCCGGCGACGACGACGAGCACCGCGATGAGCACCTGGAGCGCGAAGGTCTGCCCCGCGACGCTCCATCGCCCCGGGGCCGTCAGCACCCGTCGCGAGAACTCAATGAACACAACCGTGACCCTAGTCACTGGCCGCGGGAGCCTCGTCACATTCACCGGTCCCACGCCCAGCGTGGGACCCAGCCAACGGAGGTCACCGTGAGTTCCACCGCCGACAGCGCCGTCGACGCCCAGCCGGGCTCGGCCCCCAAGCGCGACCGCACCCATTTCCTCTACATCGCCGTCATCGTCGCCATGGTGGCGGGCATCCTCGTGGGGTGGGCCTTCCCCGAGGTGGGCAAGAACCTCAAGCCGCTCGGCACCGGCTTCGTCAACCTCATCAAGATGATGATCACGCCGATCATCTTCTGCACGATCGTGCTCGGCATCGGCTCCGTCCGGAAGGCCGCCCAGGTCGGCAAGGTCGGTGGCCTCGCCCTCGGCTACTTCATCACGATGTCGACGGTCGCCCTCGCGATCGGTCTCGTCGTCGGCAACATCATCAAGCCCGGTGACAGCCTCAACCTCACGGCCGCGATCGCCGAGTCCGGCCAGTCGCAGATCGCCGCCGAGTCGGAGGGCACGGTCGACTTCATCCTCGGGCTCATCCCCGACACGCTCGTCTCCGCGCTGACGTCGGGCTCGGTGCTCCAGGCCCTGCTCATCGCGCTCCTCGTCGGCTTCGCGCTCCAGCAGATGGGCAAGACCGGCGAGCCGATCCTCCACGCCATCAAGTACCTCGAGCGCCTCGTCTTCCGCCTCATGGCGATGATCATGTGGGCTGCCCCGATCGGCGCGTTCGGCGCCATGGCCGCCCTCGTCGGCGCCACCGGCATCGGCTCGCTCAAGAGCCTCGGCCTGCTCATGCTCGCCTTCTACGCGACGTGCGCGATCTTCGTCTTCGCCTTCCTCGGCAGCATCCTCAAGGTCGTCACGGGGATGAACGTCTTCTCGCTCTTCCGCTACCTCGGCCGCGAGTTCCTCCTCATCCTGTCGACGTCGTCGTCGGAGTCGGCCCTGCCGCGCCTCATCGCCAAGATGGAGCACCTCGGCGTCTCCCGCCCGGTCGTCGGCATCACCGTCCCGACCGGCTACTCCTTCAACCTCGACGGCACCGCGATCTACCTGACGATGGCGAGCCTCTTCATCGCCGAGGCGATGGACAAGCCGTTCAGCATCGGCGAGCAGATCAGCCTCCTCGTCTTCATGATCATCGCGAGCAAGGGCGCGGCGGGCGTCAGCGGTGCGGGCCTCGCGACCCTCGCCGGTGGCCTCCAGTCGCACCGCCCCGACCTCGTGCCGGGCGTCGGCTTCATCGTGGGCATCGACCGCCTCATGAGCGAGGCCCGCGCGCTGACGAACTTCGCCGGCAACGCCATCGCGACCGTCCTCATCGGCACGTGGGTCGGCGAGATCGACCGCGACAAGGCGTCGCGCGTCCTCTCCGGCCAGGACCGCTTCGACGAGTCGAGCATGCTCGACCACGACGACGAGGTCCAGGACGACCTGGTCCCGGACGCCCGCGGTCACGAGCCGGAGCTCGTCGGCTCCAGCCGCTGACCCGTCCCTTCGAGGGGCCGTGAACCACCCGGTTCGCGGCCCCTCGTCGGCGTCGTGTCCCATCTCACGCCGCGCGTCGGAACTTACGGGAACCATTGGCATGCAAGAGGATTCATGCTCGCGTATGCCGCCCTACGCCTCCCGGCGGGAGGCTCGTTTTGCGCTCGTCCCCCCATCTTCGAGAGGGTGGTCGCTTCATCGAGACATCTGTGACACGTAACTGTGAGGAGACAGACGGCACCTCGTCGGGGTGCCGTCCATGACGTATGAGTGAACTGACCAAGAGTCCCGACGACGCGCTGCACCCGGCGCTCGAGCCACCACCGGTGAACCACGAGGAGGCCGCGCCCTCCCGGGTCGACAAGGTCGTCTTCGGCGTCGCCGCCGCCGTGGCGATCGCCTTCGTCCTCTGGGGCGCGCTCAGCACCGAGAGCCTCAGCACGAGCGCCTCCGCCGGCCTCGACTTCGTCGTGCACAACACCGGCTGGCTCTTCTCGCTCGTCGCCTCCGGCTTCGTCGTCTTCGTCATCTGGCTGGCGGCGAGCAAGTACGGCAACATCCCGCTCGGCGGTGACGGCGAGGCTCCCGAGTTCCGCACGTCGTCGTGGGTGGCGATGATGTTCTCCGCGGGCATGGGCATCGGCCTGATGTTCTACGGCGTGACCGAGCCGCTGACCCACCTCGTGAAGCCGCCGCCCGGCACCGGCGCAGCAGGCAACCCCGAGGCCGTGCAGACCGCGATGGCCACGACGATGTTCCACTGGTCGCTGCACCCCTGGGCCATCTACGCGGTCGTCGGCCTGGCCGTCGCGTACGGCGTCTTCCGCAAGGGCCGCTCGCTGCTCATCAGCTCGGCCTTCGCCCCGCTCTTCGGCGAGAAGCGCGCCAACGGGCCGGCCGGCAAGGTCATCGACATCTTCGCGATCTTCGCGACGCTCTTCGGCTCCGCCACGTCGCTCGGCCTCGGCGCCCTGCAGATCGGCTCCGGCCTCGAGATCGTCGGCGGCATCGGCAAGGTCGGCAACGGCGTGCTCATCGGCATCATCGCCGTGCTGACCGTCTGCTTCATCCTCTCGGCCGTCTCCGGCATCGAGAAGGGCATCCAGTGGCTGTCGAACATCAACATGGTGCTCGCGCTCGCCCTGGCGTTCTTCGTCTTCGTCGTCGGCCCGACGGTCTTCATCCTCAACCTCGTCCCGACGACCATCGGGTCCTACTTCAAGGACCTCGCGATGATGTCGGCCCGCACCGACGCCGCGGGTGGCGACGGCATGAAGGACTGGCTCGCGGGCTGGACGATCTTCTACTGGGCCTGGTGGGTCAGCTGGACCCCCTTCGTCGGCATGTTCATCGCTCGCATCTCGCGTGGCCGTACGATCCGCCAGTTCGTCTCGGGCGTGCTGCTCGTGCCGTCCGTCGTCTCGCTCATCTGGTTCGCCATCTTCGGTGGCGCCGGCATTAACCAGCAGCAGAACGGCCAGGACATCGCCGGCCAGTCGACCCCCGAGGGCTCGCTCTTCGCGATGCTCGGCAACCTGCCGTGGCCGACGGTGACCGCGATCGTCGTCATGCTCCTCGTCGCGATCTTCTTCGTCTCGGGCGCCGACGCCGCGTCGATCGTCATGGGCACGCTCTCCGAGAAGGGCACGCTCGAGCCGTCGAAGAAGACCGTGATCTTCTGGGGCGCCGCCACCGGCGCCGTGGCCGCGATCATGCTGCTCATCGGTGGTGAGGACGCCTTGTCGGGCCTCCAGAACGTCACGATCGTCGCGGCCCTGCCCTTCCTCGTCATCATGATCGGGCTGGCGGTCGCGCTCGTGAAGGACCTGTCGCGTGACCCGCAGGTCGTCCGTCGGCAGTATGCCGTCGCGGCCGTCGAGCACGCCGTCGTCGCGGGCGTCAGCGAGCACGGTGACGACTTCTCGCTCACGGTCCAGGAGACCGCGCCCGGCGAGGGTGTCGGCGAGATGGTCCAGACCGACCCCGTCGCGGAGCCGGTCGAGGCGAAGGACGTCGAGGTCGAGGACGGTCTCGGCGGCCACGTCGACGAGCAGACCGACAAGGTCGGCGCCTCGATGCGCCTCTGACCGAGGTCACGTCACACCGTCACCGCAGTCACCTCGAGCGCCGCGTCATCCGCCTGGTCGGATGATGCGGCGCTCGATCGCTGCCGCGACCGCCCCGGCGCGGGTGTCGACGCCGAGCTTGGTGTAGACGTGGCTGAGGTGGGACTTCACGGTCGCCTCGGAGACGAGCAGCTCGCGCGCCATCTCGCGGTTGCCGAGCCCGCGCGAGAGCAGCTCGAGCACCTCCACCTCGCGCTCGGTGACGACCGGCCCGGGTGAGGCCGCGCGCCGCACGAGCCGCGCCGCGACCGACGGGGCGAGCACCGTCTCGCCGCGGGCCGTGGCCCGGATGCCGGCGAAGAGCTGGTCGGCCGGGGCATCCTTGAGCAGGTAGCCGAGCGCGCCCGCGTCGAGGGCCCGCAGGATGTCGGCCTCCGTGTCGTAGGTCGTGAGGACGAGGACGTGCGGCGGCTCCGGCAGGGCGCGCAGCCGCGCCGTGACCTCGGCCCCTCCCGGCCCGTCCCCGAGGTTGAGGTCCATGAGGACGACGTCCGGCCGTTCCGTTGCGACGACGCGCTCGGCTCCCGCGAGGTCGCTCGCCTCACCGACGACCTCGATGCCGTCCTGGCCGTCGACGAGGGCGCGCAGTCCCGCGCGGACGACCGGGTGGTCGTCGACGAGGACGACCCGGACGGCGCCGGTGCCGTCAGCCACGGGAAACCCCCGCGGTGATCGGGAAGCGGACCGACACGGTCGTGCCCTCGCCGGGCGCGCTCTCGACGTCGGCGCTGCCCCCGAGGTCACCGGCCCGATGGCGTATGCCGTCCAGCCCGCGCCCGCGGTCCCCGCGCGCGTCCGGTCGGCCGGGTCGCGTCGGGTCGAAGCCGCGACCGTCGTCCCGGACGTCGAGCAGCACCTCGTCGGAGAGGTAGGTCAGGCTGATGTCGGCGCGGGTGGCGTGGGCGTGCTCGACGACGTTGGCCAGGGCTCCTCGGGTGGACCGGACGAGAGCGCTGGCGACGTCGGCCGGCACGGCGACGGGGTCGCCGTGGACGCGGACCCTG
Organism: Terrabacter sp. P2_E3; assembly: GCF_056403915.1. Lineage (NCBI taxonomy): Bacteria > Bacillati > Actinomycetota > Actinomycetes > Micrococcales > Intrasporangiaceae > Terrabacter > Terrabacter sp. P2_E3. The sequence continues at coordinate 92,893 of NZ_JBFUEN010000016.1, read as the reverse complement.
ACGTCGAGGCCGTGGGAGGCAGCCGTGGCGCCCGCGCGTTCGAGCGCGGCCGGGAGGGCGTCACCTGTCGTGTCGTCCTCGAGGTCCGCCGGGGCGAGGTCGCGCACGACGCGGCGCACCTCGTCGAGTCCCTCGCGGGCTGCCGTCCCTGCAGCCACGACGTGCTGGCGGGCGACGAGCGGCCGTCGGTCCCAGTCCTGCTCGGCCGCGGCGAGGAGCAGGGTGATGCTGGAGAGCCCCTGACCGACGGAGTCGTGGATCTCGCGCGACAGGCGGGTCCGCTCGGCGAGGGCACCGGAGCGGTGCTGTGCGGCAGCGAGATCGGCCTGCGCGTCGGTCAGCTCGTCGATGAGCGCCTGCCGGGAGCGGGCCTCACGCTCGAGGGCTCGGTAGGACAGCACGGTGACGAGGGCGATGCCGACCGGTCCGATCAGCACCGTCGGGTCGAGGTCGTCGGTGATGCGGCTCCACGCCACGCTGACGACGGCGGTCATGACGACGACGACCGTGACGGCATACGCGAAGGGGAGCACCTGGAGCACGGCGAAGGCCACGGGCACGGCGGTCCACGCGAACGAGGGGGCGGCGAGCGTCAGCGCCACCCAGAGCACGACGACGACCGCGATCCACACGTAGGGCCACGCGGCACGGTCGGCGACGAGCCGACGCGTGAGGTAGGCGGCGCCGAGGAGGGTGGCACCCGCGAGGACGAGGAGCGCGGTGCCGTCGAGGTCGTGGCGCAGCAGGTAGCGCGCCGAGCACGTCACGAGGAGCACGACGAGGACGGCGTCGAGCCATCGGTCGAGTCGCGCCACCGGCGCGAGGATGCCCTCTTCCATGACCGGCAGCCTAGGGACGGGGCGGGCCGTCGGCATCATCCGATCGGCTAGTCCGGTGTGGCCGGTTGCCCGACGCGGTGGGTGGGCTGGATCGGCGACGGTGGTGGGGACCGCACGACCACCCTCGTCCTCACGATCACCTCACACCGGGAGACCCACCATGAAGCGCAGCCTCGCCGTCGTCCTCGTCCTCGCCGCCGCACCCCTGCTGGTGGGGGCGCCCGCACAGGCCGACCCGCCCGGCCACGGTCGGCCGGGCACCTATCGGCTGACCGGCGACGTCGGCGGCTCGAAGTTCGAGGGCATCGGTGCCGACGAGCGGCGCGGCGTCTTCTACGTCAGCGAGGTGACGGGCGGTGAGATCCACCGTGGCTCGGCCGGCACGGCCCAGACCGAGCAGTGGCTGGGCGGCGACGGCAGCGACGGTCGGTTCACGGCCCGCGGGATCACGACCGACGCGGCCGGTCGGGTCTACGTGGCCGGCGGCCCGAACGGCATCGGCACCGGTCGGCCCGACCTCTGGGTGTACGCGCCGGACGGCCGACTGCTGGCCGCGCTGCGTGCTCCGGGGGAGAACGTGTTCCTCAACGACGTCGCGATCGGTCCCGACGGGGCGGCCTACTTCACGAACTCGAACGCGCCGCAGGTCTTCCGGGTGGCGGTCGACGGGAGGGCCTGGGGATTGACCCGCTGGGCCGACGCGACCGGCACCGTCGAGCAGCGAGCCGGCTTCAACCTCGGAGGCATCGTCGTCAGTGCCGACCGCTCCGCCCTCGTCGTCGCCCAGGGCAATGCCGGTCTGCTCTGGCGCTTCGACCTGCGCACGGCCGCGGTGTCGCCCGTCGCGACCGGCGGGGCGTCGCTCACCGACGCCGACGGCCTCGTACGGCAGGGGTCGCGGCTCACCGTGGTGCGCAACTTCGCACGGCTGCTCGCCACGCTCGAGCTGCGGGCAGACGGCCGGGCCGCCCGGCTCGTGTCCCAGGTCGCCACGGACCCCGAGCGGGTGCTGACGACGGCCAAGGAGCTCCGGGGCCGGACGCTCTTCGTCGACAGCAAGTTCGACGAGCCGGTCGCGTCCGGGCCGTACGAGGTCGTGACCGATCCGCTGGCACGATGAGGACCATGCGACGGGGCAGCAGGACGAGCGCCGCGGTCGCGGCGGCCGCCGGTCTGGCCGCGGCGACCACCCTCGCCGCCTGCACCTCGAGTGGCCCCGCAACCACACCAGCCACTCCAGCCACCTCCGTCACCACGACGGGTGTGACGACGGGGCCACTCGACGGGGGAGAGGCCAGCACGGGAGGAGCCAGGATGGCGACGCCGTCGGCGGCCGAGCAGGCACGGCTCGACGCTGCGCTGCGGGATGCGGTGTGGAAGGACGACCTGCCGCGAGCGAGAGCTCTCGTCGGCCGGGGCGCGGACGTCAACGCCAAGGACGAGACCCAGCAGTCGGCATACCTCGTCGCCACGAGCGAGGGCCACCTCGGGCTGCTGCGCCTCGCACTCGCCCACGGCGCCCGCGTCGACGACAAGGACAGCTGGAACGGCACCGGCCTCATCCGGGCGGCCGAGCGCGGGCACGCGCTCGTCGTCGGCGAGCTGCTCCGCGCCGGGATCGACCGCGACCACGTCAACCGGATCGGCTACCAGGCGATCCACGAGGCCGTGTGGCTCGGACGCGACACGACCTCCTACGTCGACACCGTGCGCGTGCTCGTCGCCGGCGGTGTCCAGCTGACCCGACCCTCGCGCGACGAGGGGTTCACCCCGCTCCGGATGGCCCGTGAGCGCGGATTCGACCGACTGACAGGAGTTCTCGTGACTGCAACCACGGCCGACCGTGTGGACGACCCTGATGCGGCACTGCTCTCGGCCGCTCAGCGCGGCGACGCAGACGCCGTGTCGCTGGCCCTGCGCGCCGGAGCCGACATCGAGGCCCGCGACGCGAAGCGGCGGACCCCGTTGCTCCTCGCCGTCACCGGCGACCATGTCGACGCCGCAAGGGTGCTCGTCGCGATGGGTGCAGACCCCGACGCGCTCGACGATCGCCACGACACCCCGTGGCTCGTCACCGGGGTGACCGGCAGCGTCGCGATGCTCGAGACGCTGCTGCCCGCCGGTCCCGACCTCACGGTCCGCAACCGCTTCGGCGGGGTCTCGGTCATCCCGGCGAGCGAGCGCGGGCACGTCGACTACGTGCGTCGCGTCGTGCAGACCGGCATCGACGTGAACCACGTCAACGACCTCGGCTGGACGGCCCTGCTCGAGGCCGTGATCCTCGGCGACGGCGGCGAGCGACACCAGCAGATCGTGCGCCTCCTCCTCGATGCCGGCGCCGACCGGTCGATCGCCGACAAGGACGGCGTCACCGCGCTCGAGCACGCCCGCGAGAAGGGGTATGCCGCCATCGCCCGGATCCTGGAGCAGTTCTAGCTGCGGTCGGTGCGGCCGGGGCTGTCGCGCAGCGAGAGGACCATGCCGCGCAGGATGCGGAAGGCGTCCCTCTGCTCGGCCTCGGTCAGGCCGGCCAGCATCCTGACCTCGACGGACCGGACCGCCGCGCTCGCCGTCTCCAGGCTCCGTCGGCCGCGGGGTGTCAGCCGGGTCGGAAGGGCCTTCCCGACCGGCGCCTCTGCGGGGCGCGTCACGAAGCCGTCTCGTTCGAGGGCCCGGAGCAGCACGTTCATCGACTGCCGGGTCACGAAGGCCCCACGCGCCAGCTCGGAGTTCGACAGGCCCGGTCGCTGTGCCAGCAGCTCGAGGCACGAGTAGTGGGTCACCGTCATCCCGAGCGGCCGCAGCACGTCCTCCATGGCGGCGCGCAGAGCACTCGACGCCTCCTTCAGCAGGTAGCCCAGGGACGTCTCGAGGTCGACGCCGGCATCGTCTTGACTCATGTCAGTATTCTGACATACGGTCATTCGTGTCAGATAACTGACACGAACTCAAGGAGGCGATCGTGCCCGTCACCGGTCCCGACTTCATCTCGCTCCAGGCAACCGACCTCGACGCCTCGCGGGCGTTCTACGAGCAGTACCTCGGTCTCGTGCGGTCCCAGGCCGGGCCTCCGCACGCCGTCGTCTTCGAGACGACGCCGATCGCCTTCGCGCTGCGCGACGTGGTGACCGGCACCGATCTCGCATCAGCCGCCCAGCCGGGCATCGGTGCCGCGATCTGGCTCCACGCCACGGACGTCCAGGCCATCCACGACGCCCTGGCCGCAGACGGTCACACCATCGTCTCCGCGCCGATAGACGGTCCGTTCGGTCGGACCTTCACCTTCGCGGACCCCGACGGCTACCACGTCACCCTCCACGACCGCGCCTGATGCCGGCCGGCCCGGACTCCGGTCGATCGGCCGTGTGACACGATCTCCGGGTGCTACGACTGACCGATGTCATCATCGACTGCCCGGACGCGATGATGCTGGCGGCCTTCTATTCGGAGGTGACGGGTCTCCCCGTCAAGGCGGGCAGCCACGACAGCTGGGCCGGCATCCAGCTCGGTGAGATCGAGCTGGCCTTCACGCCGGTCGAGGACTACCGCGCCCCACAGTGGCCGGACGGTGACCACCCCAAGCAGTTCCATCTCGACTTCGAGGTCGATGACATCGAGGCCGAGCACCGCCGTGTCGTGGCCCTGGGCGCGACCCTGCACCAGGACTCCGTCGGCCGCGACGGCTTCGGCTGGCGCGTCTACACCGACCCCGTCGGTCACCCGTTCTGCCTCTGCCGCAACAAGGGCGTCACGTGGACCGACGAGGGCCCCGTCTGGCAGGCGGGCGACTAGCGCGAGCCGGACCTGCTCCCGAACCGCGGCGCGTTGCCGCTGGCCGTCAGTGGGCGGTGGTGGGCTCGACTCGATCCCTGGAGTCCACGCCGGCGCCGAGGTAGGTGAGGGCGACGGTGGCTGCCACCCACGCGGCGGCAGCCCAGACCCAGACACCGTGTACGGCCCACACGCACAGTGCGAGAGCCACGATCTGAACGGCCGTGAAGACATATCGGAAGTCGCGGTACCTACGGTGCAGACCGACGGCCACACCGAAGAACAGGGCCGCGACCGTGACGCCGAATCCGGCGACCAGCAGGGCCAGGGCCGTCCCGAGCCCGGCGAAGCCGCTCGTGCCGCCGGTGTTCGCGTTCGGGCCGAGCAGGACGGCGGCGATGACAGCTCCCGCCAGGAGTGCGGCAGCCCCTTGGAGCGCGGCGACCACGACGACCGCTCGCCCAGCGGCGAGGTTGCCACCGACCGTGCCAGGTCCCGAGGCCGTGGGTCCTGTGGGTCGGTGGAGCTGGAAGAGCGCGCGGACCAGCGCGACGAGAGCGAAGCCGAAGGGCAGCGCGAACAGCGACATCGGACCAGCGAACCGTGACGGTGCCGCGAGTACGGCGCAGGCGACGAGAACGGTCGCCGGGACCGCCCACCTGGCCCACGGCCTGGACCACGGCAGGACCGACGGCACGAGCAGGTACCCGAACGGGACGACCACGACGCCCAGCAGGCCGAGACCACCCCAGGCAGGTCCGACCAGGGCGGCGACGGTTGCGACGGGACCGGTGAGCAGCAGTGCAGCCTGTCCCGCGGTCGGGCGCCACACCGCGGCAGTCATGACGAGCGCGAGCGCGCACGTGGCCGCGACGAAGGGCCAGGCGTTCGTCATTTCGCGGATCCTCCTGGGTTCAGGTCGTGCGCTGCGTCCGCCGTGTCGGTCGCGGCCGTGTGGGTCGTGGGCGTCCGGCAGGGCCCGCCCGGATGCCCAGTGTCCCGCTGCCGACGCGCATCTGGATGAGTGTGCGAACCCACCTGACCCGAGCGGGCCACCACGGTGGCCCGAAGCCGTGACCATGCGTCCATCCGAGGGGCTACCTGACGGCCCTTCGGTGTCAGGCGAACTCGGCGACCAGGTCGGGGCTGACCTGGGCCAGGACGGCATACGCCATCTCGACCGGGAGGTCGACGACGTCGTAGTGCTGGGCTCCGGCAGCAGTGGTGGCGACGAGCGTCGCGACGCCGACGCGTCGCTGGAAGAAGGACTGCTCGACCTTCCAGCCGATGATGCCGTCGCGGTCGAGCACGACGCGCTGCCGGTCGAGCGAGCCGTGTCGCGTCACGAGGTGGTCGGGGGTCACGGCGTGCCCCAGCGCGCGGTAACGGTCGCGACCCAGGGCGACGGCACCGACGAGCAGGAGTGGCACGAGGACGAGCAGTGAGCCGTGCCAGTCCCACAGCAGCCGTGCCACGACGAGGAGCGCGGCGACGAGGAGCGCCGGCACGACGGCGCGCGTCAGGCGACGGCGCCGGGCGGCGGGGCCGTGTGGCGTGAGCGGCCCTGAGACCGCGGCCTCGTCGGGGCGGATGCGCAGCGCGAGGGGCGTCACGACGCCGGCCGGCGCGGGCGGGCACAGCCAGTCGGAGCCGCCCTGCTCGCGGAGCAGGCCCGACGTGACCACCTTGAGCCGGCTGGCCCCGGCCAGACGGAGCCCGAGCGGCTCGTCGAGCCGGACGCCGCGGACCCGGGCGGCGTCGATGCTCGTCTCCCGGTTCGTCAGCAGGCCGCGGCGCGTGTGCAGGGTGCCGAGCCGGTTGCGGGTCAGCCGGAAGCCCCAGAAGGTCAGGACGTAGGCGCCGACCGCGAGGAGCGACACGACACCGAGCAGGAGCAGCACGTCGACCCACCAGGCCAGACGCGACACGAAGGACGCGCCGTCCCGGAAGACCGACCGCTCCTGCGAGAAGCGCGAGAAGCCCTGCGACGCGAAGCCGACGATCGCCGCGGCGCTCGCGAGCCCCGTCACGGTGAGCGGCGCATAGCGGATCCATGACGGGTCGAGGCGCACGAGCACCTCGTCGTCGACGGGCGGTGGTGCTTCGTCGGGCACGTCGTCGACGGCCACCGGCGCGCCGGTCGGCGCGGGCAGACCGGTCACGGCCGGGTCGACGCGGTGCAGCAGCTCGGCCCGCAGGCGACGACCCGCGTCGACGCCCAGCGAGTCGAGGACGAGCCGGTCGTGCTGGCCGCCGGCGGTCGAGATCTCGACCTTGGCCAAGCCGAGGACGCGGTGGTAGACCCGCGCCGTCAGGTCGATGGTGCGCACCTTGTCGAGGCGCGCCGTCGTCGTCTGCTTCGTGAAGAGGCCGCGCCGCAGCTCGATCTGGCCGTCGGCGATGCGGTAGCGGGTCGTGACCCACCGCAGCACGCCGAACGCGACGATGAGCGGAACGGCATACAGCTCCCACCGGTCGTTGTCCTCGGAGCCGGCTCGGAAGACGACGAGCGCGAGCAGTGCGGGCAGGAAACGGATCAGCGTCTCGAGGGGGTGGACGAGGAGCATCCGGGCGTCGAGCCGGCGCCAGCCCTCCGCGTCCTCGGTCACGTCGCGTCGCCCGTCTCGGCCACGGCCGCAGCCGTCAGCGCGTCGACGAGCTCGTGGGCGACGGGCAGGTCGAGACCGTGGATGGTGACGGGCCCCGCGGCGGACGCCGTCGTGATCGTGACGGCGGCCAGGCCGAGCAGCTGGGCGACGGGACCGCGTTCGAGGTCGACGGTCTGCACGCGGCCGAGCGGCGCGATGCGACGCTCCTGCCACAGCCAGCCGCTCTGCGTGTAGATCGCGCGGGGGGTCGCCTCCCACCGGTGCACGCGGTAGCGCCACTGCGGCATCGCGACGGCGTACGCGGCGCCGGCGACGAGCCACACGGCTCCGACGACCCAGTGCGGAGTGCGCGACGGGGCGTCGTCGACGAGCCACCAGACGACCTGCCCCGCGAGCAGGAGGGCGAGGACGACGAGGGCCTGCAGCGTCCACATGAGGACGGCCCGGCGCGAGACCCGGTGGGCGGGTTCGCGGAGCACGGCACCGGGGGCGACCGGCACGTCGAGGGGTTCCACGGCCCCCACGGTGCCACACCGGTGCCGGGGGGCCGCATCCGACCGAGGTATGCCGCCCTGCCGACCTTCGTCGGGTCGTGCCCTCCGCTCGGGGTCAGGCCGCGAGCGCCTCACGGGCCGAGCCCTCGCGGGCCTGCACGAGCCGCGCGTAGCGGCCACCGCGGGCCATCAGGTCGTCGTGGTCGCCGAGCTCGGCGACCCGACCGTGGTCGAGCACGGCGATCTGCTCGGCGTCGCGGATCGTCGACAGGCGGTGCGCGATGGTCAAGGTCGTGCGGCCGGCCATGAGCCGGTCGATCGCGGCCTGCAGCTCGCGCTCGGTCTCGTTGTCCAGGGCGCTCGTCGCCTCGTCGAGCACGAGGACGCGCGGGTTGCGCAGGAGCGTGCGGGCGATCGCGAGGCGCTGCTTCTCCCCTCCGGAGAAGCGGTGGCCGCGGGCCCCGACGACGGTGTCGAGGCCGTCGGGAAGGCTCGCGACGAGGGGTGCGACCTGGGCCGCGGCGAGGGCCTGCCACAGCGCGTCGTCGGTGGCGCCGGGGGCGGCGAGCAGGAGGTTGTCGCGGATCGAGGCGTGCACGAGGTACGTGTCCTGCGAGACGACGCCCACGATCCGGGCGAGGTCTGCAGGGTCGAGGTCGCGCAGGTCGACGCCGTCGATCGTCACGCGCCCGGACTGCGGGTCGTGCAGCCGCGCGAGGAGACCGGCGAGGCTCGACTTGCCCGAGCCGGTCTCGCCGACGAGGGCCAGCGTCGTGCCTGCGGGCACGTGCAGCGTGACGTCGGAGACGGCATACGCCCTCTCGGTGGGGGAGGCGGTGGCGTCGTGGCTGAAGGTGACGCCCTCGAAGCGCACCTCGCCGCGCAGCCGGTCGTGCTGCACCGCAACGGGATCGGCGGGAGGCGCGACCTCGACGGGCAGGTCGAGGTAGCCGAAGATGCGGCTGAAGAGCGCCATCGAGGTGACCCACTGGGCTCCGACGTCGAGCAGTCCCATGAGCGGTCGGAAGATGCCGGCCTGCAGGGTCGTGAAGGCGATGAGCGTGCCGATGGTCATGCCGCCCGAGGTCGCGGGCAGTCCGGCGGCGAGGTAGATCAGCGCGGGGATCGCGGCGAAGATGATCTGCATCGTCGCCATCCGCCAGCGGCCGGCGAGCTGCGAGCGCAGCTCGAGGTCGATGAGGTCGGTGGACGTCTCGGCGAAGCGGTCGGCCGTGGCCTCCCCGGCGCCGAGCGTCTTGACGAGGGTGGCGCCGCTGACGGTGAGGCCCTCCTCGACCTGGCTGTGCAGGTCGGCGAGTCGACGCTGGCGCTGGGCGGTGATGTCGCGGCGCAGCAGGGCGACCTTGCGGGTCATGAGGACGGCCGGCGGGATGACGAGCAGGGAGAGCAGCGAGAGGCGCGGGCTCAGGGCCACCATGGCGATGGCCGTCGCGACGGCGGTCGTGAGGTTGCTCGCGATCGACGTCGCCGTCGACGTGATGACCGACTGCATGCCGCTGATGTCGTGGGTGAGGCGCGACTGCACCTCACCGCTGCGGGTGCGGGTGAAGAAGGCGACGGACTGGCGCTGCAGGTGGCGGAAGACGTCGGTGCGCAGCCCGTGCATGACGCGCTGGCCGACGGAGGTGGTGAGCCACGTCTGGACGACGCCGAGCAGCTGGCTCACGACGGTGACGGCGAGCATGCCGCCGACGGCCCAGAGCAGGAGGCGGACGTCCTGGTGGGGGAGGGCGTCGTCGATGACGGCGCGCAGCAGGAAGGGCTGGGCCATCGAGACGACCGAGATCGCCACGATGATCGCGGTGACGACGGCGACGGTGCGGGTGTGGGGGCGGAAGAGACCCGCGACCCGTCGCAGGGAGACGGGGGACTCGGCGAGCTGGGCGCGGTCCTGCGGGTCGATCTTCTCGGGCTGGCGGCCGCCGCGGTGGGTCGGCCTGAGGGTGGTCGTGGTGTCGGTCATGCGGTCACTCCATCTGTGGACTCCGGTTCATGATGCTGAGGTTACCTCACTATGAGGTCAGTCTACAAATCAGGCCGTATGCTGCTCCCCATGCGTGACGCCGACGAGCCCTCCCTCGACGAGCTGCTCATGGGCGCGGCGCGGGCGCTGCGGCGGCGCTGGGCCACCGGGCTCGGGTCCGACCTGTCGCCCCACGACGCGCGCGCGCTGCGCGTCATCGGGCACCACGGGCCCACGCGTCTCGGCGTCGTCGCCGACCACCTGCGCATCGCGCCGCGCTCGGCCACCGACGTCGTCGACCGGCTCGAGTCGCGGGGCCTCGTCCACCGCAGCCCCGACCCCGACGACCGCCGCGCCATGACCGTGGCCCTCACCGCGGTGGGGGAGTCGGTCCTCGCCGAGGTCGACGAGGCACGGCGCGAGGGTGCGGCCGACTTCTTCGGGTCGCTGAACGACCGCGAACGCACGTCGCTCGCGGCCCTCCTCGCGCGGCTCGACCCCCGAGAGGAGTGAGGTCGAAATGTCCGCTGACATACACTTCCCTGCCGGCAACCGACGGCACGTGAGGCCGGGGCGAGCGCCGGCGAGGAGCTGCTGGGTGGCTGACGTGAACGGGCTCGTCATGGTCGAGGGGCGCCCGGGGTCGGGCCGCACCTCGACCGCCGAGGACATCGTCGAATGGCTGGCCGGCGAGCACGTCGCCGTCGAGCACCGGGCCGAGGGGCAGGCCGACCACCCCGTCGACGTCGACCACGTCGTCGTGCTCGACACCGCGCAGCTCCTCGCACTTGCGGCCGAGTCGACCGAGACGTCCCGGGCCCTGCTCGGCGCCGCCGAGCAGCACGGGGACGCCTGGGTCGTGCGACCCGCGTCGCAGGCGGCCCTGCCCGAGCCGCTGCGTCAGCGGGTCCGCGAGGTCGCGAGCCGGGCGCGAGTCCCCGCCGAGCTCACCGCCTCCCTCGTCGCCGATGCGTGGGCCCGCTTCGGAGCGAACAGGCCCGGTGGCGTCCACGTCTGGGAGTCCGCCCTGCTGCGGTCGCCCGACGTCGCCCTCGTGCGCCGCCTCGTCGACGCCGTGCGCGCGCACCGACCGGTCGTCGTCTACCTCGACGACGACCGCGAGATCGGGTCGAGCCGGCAGGGCCAGCGGCGCGAGCTCGACCTCCTCGTCGTCGCCGGCCTCGACGTCCCGACGCTCGTGGTGCCGGTCGGTGACGGTCGCCGGGACGATCACTCGGCGGCCGTGCGCGACTTCGTCGCCGACCACCTCGGCCTCACCGGCCGGCGTGACTCGCAGCAGGTCGCCTGACCATGCCCCTGCACGCGGTCGAAGGCCTGCTCGACGCCACCTCCGACACGGAGGTCCGGCGTGAGTGGGCGGCCCTGGCCGCGGCGGGACTGCCGAGCCAGTCGCAGCACCAGGGTGCGACGAACGCGCCGCACATCACCCTGGCGCTCGCCGGGGTCGTCCCCGACTACGTCGAGGCCCGGATCGCCCGCGTCCTCGAGACGATGCGGCCCGTGCCGATCCGCCTCGGGTCACTCCTCGTCATGGGCTCGCGCCGCTACGTCCTCGCCCGGCTCGTCGTGCCCACGCCCGAGCTGCTCGACCTCCAGCGGTCGCTGGCCGCCGCGACGGTCGGAGCGCCCGACGTCCCCGACCAGGTGCGTCCGGGCCGCTGGACCCCGCACGTCACCATCGCCCGCGGGCTCGGCTCGCGCCAGGTCGGGGAGGCGCTCGCCGTCCTCGGCCGCGCCCGCCCCCTCGACGGCACGATCGAGTCGGTCCGACGCTGGGACCCCGACGCCGGGCGCACGTGGCAGGTGGGCGGCATACCTACGATGGGCGCATGAGCCTCGAACTCGGCCTCGACACGTTCGGCGACATCGCCAACGGCCCCGACGGTGCCCCGCTCCACCCCGCCACGGTGATCCGGGAGGTCCTGGCCGAGGGTGAGCTCGCCGACCGGCTCGGCCTCGACTTCTTCGGCGTCGGCGAGCACCACCGCGACGACTACGCCGTGAGCGCCCCCGACGTGCTGCTCGCCGGCCTCGCGGGGCGCACCGAGCACATCCGGCTCGGCACGTCGGTGACGGTCCTCTCCAGCGACGACCCGATCCGTGTCTTCCAGCGCTTCTCCACCGTCGACGCGATCAGCCGCGGCCGTGCCGAGATCACCGTCGGCAGAGGCTCGTTCATCGAGTCGTTCCCGCTCTTCGGTCTCGACCTCGGCGACTACGAGACGCTCTTCGAGGAGAAGCTCGACCTGCTCGCGGCCGTCGTGGCCGAGCGGCCGATCCGCTGGGAGGGTTCGATCCGCCCGCCCGTCCAGGTCGAGAAGGTCATGCCCGCGACGGAGTCCGGCCACCTTCCCGTGTGGGTCGGCGTCGGCGGCACCCCGCAGTCGGTCGTCCGCGCCGCGCACTACGGCTTCCCCGTCGTCATCGCCATCATCGGCGGCTCCGCGCGCCAGTTCGCACCGCTCGCCGACCTCTACCGGCGCGCGCTGTCCGAGATGGGCAGGCCCGAGCTGCCGATCGGGGTGCACTCGCCCGGCTATGTGGCCGCCACCGACGAGCAGGCGCGTGACGACTTCATGCCGCACTTCCTGCCCTACATGAACAAGCTCGGCCGCGAGCGTCGCTGGGCGCCCATGGGCAAGGACCAGGCCCTCCAGCAGCTCGGCCCCGAGGGGGCCGTCTACTGCGGGTCGCCCGACACCGTGGCCGCCAAGATCGTCGACACCGTCCGCGTGCTCGGCCTCTCCCGCTTCCAGCTGAAGTACTCGTTCGGCACGCTCCCGCACGACCAGCGGATGGAGTGCATCCGCCTCTACGCCGAGGAGGTCGTGCCGCGCGTGCGCGCGCAGCTCGACGAGGACTGACGGGGGCTGACGTGCGGATCCTCTTGATGGGCATGGGATCCCGTGGTGACGTCCAGCCGCTCGTCGCGCTCGGGCAGCGTCTCCGGCGGATGGGGTATGCCGTGTCGCTCGCTGCGCCGGCCGACCTCGGTCACGTCGTGGCGGGCAGCGGCGTCGACTTCGAGCCGTTGTCGTTCGACCTCGAGGGGCCGTTGCGCGAGGGGCTCGGGCGTGACGCACTGCGCGGGTCGGCGCGGACGCAGGTGCGTGAGGCCCGGCTCATGCGGCAGGTCATGGCCGACACCGCCTCGGCGCTGGCCGCGGACGTCGCGCGGCTCGTCGACGGTGCTGACGGCGTGCTGTCGGGGGCGCTGACCTTCGACCTCGTCGACGCGCTGCTGACTCCTGACGGCCGAGGTGGCCGTCCGACCAAGCCGCACCTCTACGCCGTCTTCGCGCCGGTCTGGCCGAGCGCGCACGGTGACTCGGTCGCACTGTCCCTGCGCCCCCGCGCGACATCGTGGGTCAACGACGCATGGAGCACCCTCGCGGGCCGGGTCGCACTCGACCTCTTCCGCCCTGCCGGTGACCTCGTCCGCGCGCGACGAGGCCTGCCACGACAGCGGTTCCGCCACTACACGGCCGCTGCGGAGCGCACGCCGACGCTGCTCGCCGCGAGCCCGCACGTCGTCCCGCCGGCCGCGGACTGGCCCCCGGCGCTGCGGCAGACCGGCTACTGGGTGCGCGACGACGTCGGCGGTGGCTCGCTGGACCCGGCTCTGGCGGCGTTCCTCGACGACGGGCCCGGCCCGGTCTTCGTCGGCTTCGGCTCGATGCCGACGCCCGACCCGGAGGGTGTCGTGCGTGATGCGGGCCGGGTGCTCGGCCGTCTCGGGCTGCGTGGTGTCGTCAGCGAGGGTCTGGCCGGTCTGTCGGTCGGCACGACCGCAACGACGATCGGGATCGGCGCTGCACCGCACGACCTGCTCTTTCCACGGTGCGCCGTCGTCGTCCACCACGGCGGAGCGGGCACGACCGCCGCTGCGGTCCGGGCCGGGGTGCCGCAGGTCGTGGTGCCGCACGCCGCCGACCAGCCCTACTGGGGCCGCCGGATGGCCGACCTGGGGGTCGCCGCACCGCCGATCGCCCGCAAGGACCTGACGGCGGCTCGGCTCGAGCGGGCGCTCGAGGTCGCTCTGTCCCCGGGAGCCCGCGCGGCGGCATACGCCCTCGGTGAGCGCGTCCGCGCAGAGGACGGCGCCGGCGACGCCGCGCGACTCGTCGACACCTACCTCAAGGGTGCCGGGCCGTCCTGACACACCGAGGTCGGCTGAGGCCGACCGCCCACGCTCCGGAGCCCACGGGACGGAGGACTTCGTGGGTCACGCGGTCACGCCTCCCGCGGCGTCGAGCAGGTAGGCGCTCATCGGGCCCTTGCTCTTGACGAGGATCGTCCCGCGAGGGCGGAGCGTGAACTCGGGCCCGAGTGCAGCGGCGACGCGGTCGGTCACGTGGATCTGCCCCGGCAGCCCGTGGGACTCCATCCGGCTCGCCGTGTTGACGGTGTCGCCCCAGAGGTCGTAGATGAACTTCCGCCGCCCGATGACCCCTGCGACGGCGGGTCCCGTGTCGACGCCGATGCGCACGGCGAGCCACTCACACCCCGGTTCACGCGCGATCGACGCGATTTCCTCGCGCATCGCGATCGCCACCCGGGCCACCGCCTGCACGTGGTCGGGCCGCCGCTCCGGCAGACCGCCCGCGACCATGTAGGCGTCGCCGATGGTCTTGATCTTCTCGACCTGCTGCGCGTCGGCCTCGCGGTCGAAGGCCGAGAAGATGCGGTCGAGGAGCGCGACGAGCTCGTCGGCGGGCATGACCTGGGTCCGCTCGGTGAAGCCGACGAGGTCGGCGAAGAGCACGGTGACGGCCTCGTAGTGCTCCGCGATCGTGCCGGGGCCGCGCTTGAGACGTTCGGCGATGGGGGCCGGCAACACGTTGAGCAGCAGGCGCTCCGACCTCGCCTGCTCGGCCTCGAGGGCGATGCGGGCCCGCTCGCGCTGCTCGACGAAGTAGCCGAGCATCGCGTAGGCGCTGACGGTCACCCCCATGACGTTGAGCACGAAGAAGGTGACGACGAAACCGGTCGGCAGGGCCGCCGGCTGCGCCGATAGCCGGGGGTCGAGCAGGGCCAGCGTCACGAGCGCGACGAAGAAGGCCAGGAGCCAGCCGACCGAGCGCCGCACCCCGAGCAGCGCCAGCGCGGCGAGCGGCACGAAGATCGCCCACAGGACCATCCCGCTCGAGGCGATGAAGCCGCCGAGCGACGCCTGGAGCAGGCACGGGAGGACGAGGAAGGCCACGAGCTGCGTCGTGCGGAACACGGCGAACCTGCCGGTGCGCGAGAGGACGAGCAGCCCCACCACGGTGATCACCTGGTAGGCAGCCGGGATCGCGGCCGACAGCGGGTGGCCGTACGCGAGGTAGGTGCCGACCCAGATGAAGGAGATGAGGGCGATGAGCACCGACGCGAAGATCAGCATGCCCTGGCGCAGACGCTCGTCCTGGGACCGGTCGGGCCGGGCGCCGATCTCGGCGAGGCGCTCGACGATGCGGACGACGGCCCCGCTGAGGCCGGTCCGGGGAAGGGTGAGCACGTCGGATGCGCCCATGCCGCGATGGTACGGCCGAGGACACGCCTCCCGCGGCCTAGATCGTCGCTGCGAGCTCGGTGCCCTGGCGGATGGCGCGCTTGGCGTCGAGCTCTGCCGCGACGTCTGCGCCGCCGATGACGTGCACCTTCACCCCGGCGGTGGCGAGCGCGGGACCGAGCGTGTTCACGGACTCCTGGCCGGTGCAGAGCACGATCGTGTCGACGGCGAGGACCTGCGGGTCGGAGTGGTCCTCGCCGTGGGTGATGTGGAGCCCCTCGTCGTCGATGCGCTCGTAGTTGACGCCGACGTGGTGATGGACTCCCTTGGCCTTCAAGGCCGCCCGGTGCACCCAACCGGTCGTCTTGCCGAGGCCCCTCCCGATGGAGGTGGCCTTGCGCTGGAGCAGGTGCACCTCCCGCGGCGAGGGTGACGGGTGCGCCTCGACGAGGCCGCCACGGGAGGCGTCGGGCTCGCCGACGCCCCACTCGGCCATCCACTGCTCGATCGTCATCGGCGACTCGACGTGGGTGAGGAACTCGCTGACGTCGACGCCGATGCCGCCCGCGCCCATGACGGCCACGCGCTGACCCAGCGGTGCCTCGCCGCGGACGGCGGCGGCATACGTCACGACCGTCGGGTGGTCGACGCCCGGGACGTCGGGCACGCGGGGCTCCACCCCGGTGGCGACGACGACCTCGTCGAAGTCGGTGAGGTCCCCGACGTCGGCGCGGCGACCGAGGTGGACCTTGACGCCGCTCAGCTCGAGTCGCCTCCGGTAGTAGCGGATCGTCTCGGCGAACTCCTCCTTGCCGGGGATCCGCATGGCGATGGCGAACTGGCCGCCGAGGTCGGCGGCCGCCTCGAAGAGCTCGACCCGGTGGCCGCGCTCGGTCAGCGCGACCGCGGTCGCGAGCCCGGCAGGACCTGCGCCGACGACGGCGACGTGCTTGCTGCGGCGGCTCGGGGCGAGCACGAGGGTCGTCTCACGGACGGCGCGCGGGTTGACGAGGCACGTCGCCGTCTTCTTGGCGAAGGTGTGGTCGAGGCAGGCCTGGTTGCAGGCGATGCAGGTGTTGATCTCGTCGGCCCGGTCGCCCGCCGCCTTGGCCACCCACTCGGGGTCGGCGAGGAAGGGGCGCGCCATCGAGACGAGGTCGGCGCTGCCGTCGGCGATGACCCGCTCGGCGAGGTCGGGCATCGAGATGCGGTTGGACGTGACGACGGGAACGGTGACCTCGGGGCGCAGCTTCGCGGTGACGCGGGTGAAGGCGCCGCGCGGCACCGACGTGACGATCGTGGGGACGCGGGCCTCGTGCCAGCCGATGCCGGTGTTGATGATCGTCGCGCCGGCCGCCTCGACCTCGTGGGCCAGTGCGACCACCTCGTCCCACGACTGCCCGTCGGGCACGAGGTCGAGCATCGAGAGGCGGTAGACGATGACGAAGTCGGGGCCGGCCGCCTCGCGCACGGCGCGGACGACCTCGACGGGCAGGCGGCGCCGGTTCTCCGGGGTGCCGCCCCACGCGTCGGTGCGCTGGTTGGTGCGTGGCGCGAGGAACTGGTTGAGCAGGTAGCCCTCCGAGCCCATGATCTCGACGCCGTCGTAGCCGGCCTCGCGGGCGAGGCGGGCGCAGCGGGCGTACGCGTCGACGGTGCTACGGATGCCGCGCGGGGTCAGCGCGCGGGGCGAGAAGGGGGAGATCGGGGACTTGAGCGCCGACGCCGACACGGCGAGCGGGTGGTAGGCGTAGCGGCCGGCGTGCAGGATCTGGAGGGCGATCGTGCCGCCCTCGCGGTGCACGGCGTTCGTGATGACCCGGTGGCGCCGGGCCTGCCGGCTCGTGACGAGGACGGAGCCACCCGGGTAGAGCGCGCCGGCGAGGTTGGGCGCGAAGCCGCCCGTGACGATGAGGCCGACGCCGCCGCGGGCGCGCTCGGCGTAGTAGGCCGCGAGCCGGTCGAAGTCCTTGGCGCGGTCCTCGAGGCCGGTGTGCATCGAGCCCATGACCACGCGGTTGCGCAGCGTGGTGAAGCCGAGGTCGAGGGGTTCGAGCAGGTGGGGGTATGCCGTCGTCACCCGCCCGAGGGTAGCCGCTGGTTACCGTCCGGTAGCCGATCGCGCGGCCTGCGTCACAGTGGGTGAGAATGGCCAGGTGAGCGATCTCGAGCACCTGGACGTCCTCGTCGTCGGAGCCGGCCTGTCCGGCATCGGCGCCGGCTACCGCCTGTCGACGATGAGCCCGACGCGCTCGTGGGCGATCCTCGAGGCCCGGGACTCGCTCGGTGGCACGTGGGACCTCTTCCGCTACCCGGGCGTCCGGTCCGACTCGGACATGATGACGCTCGGCTTCCCGTTCGAGCCGTGGACCGACCCCGACGCCATCGCCGGCGGGCCGAAGATCCTCGACTACCTGCGCCGGACGGCGGAGAAGCACGGGATCGCGGAGCGGATCCGTCTGGGCCACAGGGTCGTCGCGGCCGACTGGTCGAGCGAGGACGCGCGCTGGACGGTCACGGTCGAGCGCAGGGGCGGCGAGCGCGAGCAGCTGACCTGCGGATTCCTCTACCTCTGCAGCGGCTACTACGACTACGACCGGCCCCACGACCCGCAGCTGCCCGGCCTCGCCTCGTTCGAGGGCGACGTCGTGCACCCGCAGTTCTGGCCGGACGACCTCGACGTCTCCGGGCGCACGGTCGTCGTCATCGGGTCAGGCGCCACGGCGGTGACGCTCGTGCCCTCGCTCGCCGAGGCCGGTGCCGACGTGACGATGCTCCAACGGACGCCGACGTGGATCGCGTCCCTGCCCCGCCGCGACCGGTCCCGCGACGTGCTCCAGCGGGTGCTCCCGACGAAGGCCGCGGGGACGGCTGCTCGCTACAAGAACGTCCTCGGGACCATGGGCGTCTACGAGCTGAGCCGTCGGCGCCCTGCCGTGATGAGGTCGTTGCTGTCCAAGGGTGCGGCCAAGTCGCTCGGCTCGACCGACCTCGTCAGCGACCACTTCACGCCGACCTACGACCCGTGGGACCAGCGCCTCTGCGTCGTCCCGGACGGTGACCTCTTCGAGGCCGTCCGCAGTGGACGCGCCCACGTCGTCACCGACACGATCGAGACCTTCGTGCCACACGGCATACGGCTGCACTCGGGACGCGAGCTCGACGCCGACGTCGTCGTGACGGCGACGGGGCTGCGGATCAAGATCGCCGGCGGCATCGCGATCACCGTCGACGGGCAGGCCCGCCCCACCGGGGATCTC
This sequence comes from Terrabacter sp. P2_E3, assembly GCF_056403915.1. Taxonomy (NCBI): domain Bacteria; kingdom Bacillati; phylum Actinomycetota; class Actinomycetes; order Micrococcales; family Intrasporangiaceae; genus Terrabacter; species Terrabacter sp. P2_E3. Next base: position 74,421 of record NZ_JBFUEN010000016.1, on the reverse strand, counting down.
ACGGTGTATCGCGGCCTGATGTTCGCCGACGTGCCCAACCTCGCCGTCTGCGTCGGGTACGTCAATGCGTCGTGGACGCTGCGGGCCGACCTCGCGAGTCGTTACGTGTGCCGGCTGCTCAACCACATGGAGCACCACGCCTGGCGGAGCGCGACGCCGCGGGCACCCGAGGGGATGGACGGACAGCCGCTGCTGCCGCTCGCGTCGGGCTACGTGCAGCGGGCGGCCGACGACCTGCCCCAGCAGGGCGACGGCGCGCCGTGGCTGATGCGCCAGAACTACCTGCTCGACCGACGCGACATGCTGGGCAGCGACGTCACCGAGGCGATGTCCTTCGCCCGCTGAGCGCGTGTCGAGGGTTGTGTCTGGCAGCGGCCGACCGGGTACGGACCCCCCATGAGCGAATCGAACACATCTTCGACCGACGACGTCATCGGCGCCACCACCCCCACGACTGCCGGAACCCCCGGCGACTCGACGGTCAAGGACCCCGAGGACTGGGTCACGGGCGACGAGGCCATGACCGGCGCCCAGCGCAGCTACCTCGAGACCCTGGCCCGTGAGGCCGGCGAGACGTTGCCCGGCGACCTCACCAAGGCCCAGGCGTCCGAGCACATCGACCGTCTCCAGTCCGTGACGGGCCGCGGAGTCACCGACGGGCGCACCGAGGGCCACGGCAGCGAGGTCTGACCCGAGCGGGCCGCTTCAGGGGATGTCGAGGCGGTCCGAGACGAGACCGTCCGCGGCGAGCAGCCGCAGCCGCGTGACGGTGCGCTCTCGCACTGCCCACGGGTCGATGGTGTTGACGTAGATCTTCGTGCCGCCCTCGAAGCCGGCCAGGGTCGACACCCGCCACTTGAGCACCACCCGGAGCGGCACGGGCAGGTCGAGCGACGGGGGGCCGTGGTGCCATTCCTCGTTGGTCGGCACGTCGGCGCCCGTCGCGGCGTGGCACGCGTGCACGAGGTCGGAGAAGTCGCGCACCTCGTCGTCCGAGAGCTCCCACGGCCGGCACGCCGTGTTCGACGTGTAGACGACGAGCGACGGGTACTGGTGGCCGATCCCGGCGAAGGCCATGGCCGTGGGGGTGCGCGCCACGACGAGACCCTGCGTCTCGGCGTACTGCGGCCCCCAGCGCGCGAAGAGGTCCGGCTCGGCCCGCACCCGCTCGGTCTCCCGCTCGAGGTCGACGCCCGGCTCGTCGATGGCGACGAGCTGCTTGTGCAGGTGGTCGAACGACGCGCCGGCCGGTCGCAGCCAGTTCTGGAACGCCGAGACGTAGCGGGCGTGCGGGTTGCTCCGGTAGAGGTCGCGGACCCCAGCGATCGTGAATCGCGTGTACTGCCAGTGCTCCTCGGGTGTGAGCGTGCCGGCGCCGGCACTCTGGGTGTCGTCCGTCGCGCCGTCGACGAAGTGCCGACGCGAGACGACGACCTGGTGGTTGCCGGCGAAGAGGCCGACGGCCTCGCGCTCGAGGTCGTCCTCGTCGAGCGGCTCGACCTCGGCACCAGCCGCACCGCGCGAGCGCATCCGGATGCGCGCCAGCGCGGTCACGTGTGCACGCCCTGCGGGCGTCGAGAGGTATGCCGCCCGGTGCGCGAGCGACTCGGGCGTCGGCTCGTAGCCGTGGGCGAGGTGCCAGTAGTCGTAGCTGAGGATCTCGAAGAGGTTCGGGAAGAGCCGCAGCTCCGGCACCGTGTCGTGGAGCTGCTCGGCGACGAGCCCGCGCACCTCGCGCCACGACGACCCGTCCCGGACGACCCGGGCGATCTCGGGAGTCGTCTCGATCATCCGGCCCCAGCAGAAGGCGCAGTGGCGCTCGTGCTCGGCCGGGTCGAGGGGCTTCGGGTCGGGCCGAGCGATGCCGAGAGGCCGGGCCGCGCGCCCCGGCAACGTCCACACCTTCGTGCCGGTGAAGGGGTTGACCTGCTTGATGGTCCCGTCGGGCAGTCGCGTCAGGGGCTCGATCACCCTGCCAGCCTAGGTCTGCCGGTCGGCTAGCGTCGGGACGTGCCCGACGATGCTGCCGCCGCTGCCCCCACCGACGCTCCCTACCGCGATCCGTCGCTCTCCGTGGAGGAGCGCCTCGACGACCTCATCGGTCGGATGACGCTGCCCGAGAAGGTCGGCCAGATGCTCCAGCTCGACGCGCGCGGCGACCTGACCGAGATCGTCCACACGAAGCTGGCCGGCTCGATCCTGCACACCTCCCCGGACGACCTGCCGCGCGCCATCGAGCTCGCGGCCCGGACGCGTCTGGGCATCCCGCTCCTCACCGCCGACGACTGCATCCACGGCCACTCCTTCTGGCCGGGTGCGACGATCTTCCCGACCCAGCTCGGGGTGGCCTGCTCGTGGGACCCCGACCTCGTCGAGCAGGCGGCACGAGTCACGGCCGTCGAGGTGTCGGCGACCGGCATCCACTGGACCTTCTCGCCCGTCCTCTGCATCACCCGCGACCTGCGCTGGGGCCGGGTCGGCGAGACCTTCGGCGAGGACCCGCACCTCATCGGTGAGCTCGGCGCGGCCATGATCCGGGGCTACCAGGGCGACGGCCTCACCGACCCGACGGCCGTCCTCGCGTGCGCCAAGCACTTCGCCGGCTACTCCGAGACCCAGGGCGGCCGCGACGCGAGCGAGGCCGACCTCAGCCGTCGCAAGCTGACGTCGTGGTTCCTGCCGCCCTTCGAGCGAGCCGTGCAGGAGGGCTGCCGCACCTTCATGCTCGGCTACCAGGCGATCGACGGCGTCCCCGTGACGGCGAACGGCTGGCTCCTCGACGAGGTGCTCAAGGGGGAGTGGGGCTTCACCGGCACCCTCGTCACCGACTGGGACAACGTCGGTCGGATGGTCTGGGAGCAGAAGGTCTGCGCCGACGACGTCGAGGCCGCGACGGTCGCGGTCCGCGCCGGCAACGACCTCGTCATGACGACCCCGGCCTTCTTCGAGGCCGCCCAGGAGGCCGTCGCGCGCGGCCTGCTCGACGAGCGCGCCATCGACGAGGCCGCCCGCCGGGTGCTGCGCGTCAAGCTCGAGCTCGGACTCTTCGAGAACCCGCGGCCGCCGGACGCCGAGCGCCAGCGCGTCGACATCGGCTCCGCCGAGCACGCCGCCCTCAACCTCGACGTCGCCCGCCGCTCGCTCGTGCTCCTCACCAACGACGGCACGCTTCCGTATGCCGTCACGGACGTCCCGCGCACCGTGGCCGTCCTCGGGCCGAACGCCGACGACCCGCAGGCCAATCTCGGCGACTGGGCCGGCGCCTCCGGCCAGGTCGACTGGATGCCCGACGGTCACCCGCGCGAGACGGTCGAGACCGTGCTCGACGGCTTCCGCGCCGTCGTCCCGTCGACCTGGGCCGTCACCCGTGCTCGGGGCGCCGAGATCGAGACCCTCGTGCCCGACCCCGAGGGGCCGCTCTTCCCCGACGGCCAGCCCCGTCCGCCGGTCTCAGCACCCGCGCCCGTCGACCCGGCCCAGCTCGCCGAGGCGGTGGCTGCAGCACGCGCCGCCGACCTCGCCGTCGTCGTCCTGGGTGACACGATCGCCCTGACGGGAGAAGGCTGCTCGACGGCGACGCTCGACCTTCAGGGCGGTCAGGTCGCCCTGCTCGACGCCCTCGTCGACCAGCTCGACGGCACCGGCGTCCCCGTCGTCGTCGTGCTGCTCCACTCCAAGCCCAACGTCCTGCCGCCCAGCGCGCTCCGGGCGGCCGCGGTCATCGAGGCCTTCAGCCCCGGCATGCGCGGCGGCCGTGCCGTCGCCGAGCTCGTCCTGGGCCACATCGAGCCCGCCGGGCGCCTGCCCGTCTCGATCCCGCGGCACATCGGGCAGCAGCCGACCTACTACAACCAGGTGCGCGGGCAGCACGGCCACCGCTACGCCGACCTCACCCAGGAGCCGCAGTTCGTCTTCGGGGAGGGCCTGACGTACACGACCGTCGAGTGGTCCGACCTGACCCTCGACGCCACCGACCTCTCGCCCGACGACGTCGTGGCCGCGGAGGTCACGCTCACCAACACGGGCGAGCGGACGGCATACGAGGTCGTGCAGGCCTACATCACCGACGTCGTCACGAGCGTCACGTGGGCAGCCAAGGAGCTCAAGGCGTTCCGCCGCGTCACCGTCCCGCCGGGTGAGTCGGTGACCACCCGCATCGAGGTCCCGGCCACAGCCTGCTCCATCGTCGACGCGTCCGGTCGACGCGTCGTCGAGCCGGGCGAGTTCGAGCTGCGCGTGGGACCGAGCTCGCGCGACACCGACCTGCTCAAGGCATCCTTCACGATCAGGGCGCCGCGGACGTCGGCGCTCGCGGGGTCAGCGCAGCCAACGGGATGACGCGCCCGGCGGCCTTGGCCTCGTAGCCGCCGAAGAACGGCGCGACCTCGAGCAGGCGACGCCACAAACGGTCGCGCTCGGCGCCGCGAGCGACCTCGACGTCCACCTCGATCCGCTCGTCGCCGACCTCGATGACGGCCGTGTCGGCGTGGCGGAGGTTGCGGAACCACTGCGGCTCCGCCGCCGCGCCGCCGGCGCTCCCGCAGACGACGTAGGCGCCGTCGTCGCGGAAGTAGCCGACCGGGCTGGTCCTCAGCGTGCCGGACGACCGACCGGCCACGGTGAGCAGGAGGACCGGCATCCCCCGGATGGAGCGGAGGAAGCCGACGTCGAAGCGACGGTAGAGCGCCACGTGCGCCGCGTTGGCCGCACGCATCATCCGGTTGGCCACGCCCATGGCCGCCTCCTGGGTCCCGCGGCACGCATCGGCCGACCCGTCCAGTGTGGCCCTGCGGGCGGCTAGGGTCGAGGTCCCCCGACGATGAGGAGCAGCATGCGCGCGGCACGAGTCACGAGCCTCGACGGGCCGTCGTCCGTCACGGTCGGCGAGGTCGACGAGCCTGCCCTGACCGCCGGCCACGTCCTCGTCGACGTCCACGAGGCGGGGGTCAGCTTCCCCGACGTCCTCATGAGCCGCGGGCTCTACCAGATGCGCCCGGACCTGCCCTTCGTCCCCGGCGCCGAGTGTGCGGGCGTCGTGCGCGAGGTCGGCGAGGGCAGCGCCTTCCGCGTCGGCGACCGCGTCGCGGCCTTCCCGGTGCTCGGCGGCTTCGCCGAGACGGTCGCCGTGCCCGAGGCGATGGTCTTCCCGCTGCCCGATGCCGTCTCGTTCGAGACCGGCGCCGCGCTGCCGATGAACTACCTCACCGTCCACTTCGCCCTGACCCGTCGCGGCCAGCTCGAGCGCGGCGAGACCGTGCTCGTCCACGGCGCCGCGGGCGGCATCGGCACCGCCGCCATCCAGCTGGCGCGCGCCATGGACGCCCGCGTCATCGCCGTCGTGTCGTCCGACGACAAGATCGGGACCGCCCGCTCGGCCGGCGCGCACCACGTCGTCCTCGCCGACGGCTTCCTCGCGGCCGCGAAGGAGCTCACCGACGGACGCGGCGTCGACGTCGTCGTCGACCCGGTGGGCGGCGACCGCTTCACCGACAGCCTCCGCAGCCTCGCGCCCGAGGGCCGCCTGCTCGTCATCGGCTTCACCGCCGGCCAGATCCCCGAGGTCAAGGTCAACCGGCTGCTCCTGAACAACATCAGCGTCGTCGGCGTCGGCTGGGGTGCCTTCTGGATGCCCGACCCGACCTACCTGCGCACCCAGTGGGACGCGATCCTCCCGCTCCTCGAGAGCGGCGCGCTCGCTCCGCCCATCGGCACGCGCCACCGGCTCGACGACGTCGCGGCGGCGCTCACGGAGATCGACGAGCGCCGCGCCCACGGCAAGGTGACCCTCACCGTCCGCCAGTAGGTTGGGGCGCATGCCGTCCCGCTCGCTCCGTGCCTCCGCTCCCACGTCCCCCCGCCGCGTCCTCGTCACCGGTGGTGCCTCAGGTCTCGGCCTCGCACTCGTCCGCGCCCTCGTCGCCCGCGGCGACCACGTGCTCGCGACCGACGTGCAGACCGACCGGCCCGATGCGCTCCCGGAGGCGGCGGCATACCTCCCGCTCGACGTGCGCAGCGACGAGGCGTGGGCTGCGGCGCTCGCCCACGTGCGCGGCACGTGGGGCGGGCTCGACCTGCTCGTCAACAACGCCGGCGTCGCCGCGGGTGGCCGCATCGACGTCGCGACGATGGACGAGTGGCGCTGGATCGTCGACATCAACCTGCTCGGCGTCGTCCGCGGCTGCCGCACGTTCACCCCGCTCCTCAAGGAGCAGGGCAGCGGCCACATCGTCAACACCGCCTCGCTCGCCGGACTCGTCCACGCCCCCGGCATGTCGGCGTACAACACCGTCAAGGCCGGCGTCGTCGCCCTGAGCGAGACGCTCTCGCACGAGCTCGCGCCGCACGGCATCGACGTGTCGGTCGTGTGCCCGTCGTTCTTCCGGACGAACCTCGGCTCGTCGTTCCAGGGTGCCGACACCGAGATGGAGGAGGCCGGCAAGAAGATGGTCAGCGGCTCGAAGCGCACCGCCGACGAGATCGCCTCCATCGTCGTGCGCGGCATCGACGCCCACCGCGACGTCATCCTCACCGACCGTGACGGGCACGTCGCCTGGCGCGCCAAGCGCTTCGCCCGACCGGCCTACACCGCGGTCATGAAGCGCGCGGCGAAGCGGGTCGCCGCCGGCCGCTGAGCGGAAACGGTGGAGCCGGGGCCGGGCCGCGATTGACTCGCTCGGGGCCGGGCGCGACATTGGGACGGTGAACCGGGCCCTGTCGGCGCTGGCCGTAGCAGCGTTGCTGGTGATGCTGCTCGAGGCCGCTCCCAGCGGCTCGGTCATGCCGGCCGGTGCCCTCGGGGTGGTGTTCGTCGCCTGGTCGGTGGTCGGCTACCGCTGGGCGCTCAGTCGGGGGCGCGCGGCCGCAGTCGCCTACCTGACGGTCGCCCTGGCGCTCGGGTTCGTCGTCTTCAACGTGGCCGGCGCAGGGGTCGGCAGCACCTTGCTCCTGGTGGTGGTGGTCGTCCAGGCCGTCATGCTGCTACCGCTCGGATGGGCGGTCGTCGTCGCGGTGCTCGTCCCGTTCGTCCACGTGGGGATGCCCATGCCCGACGCGGTGCGCCAGGTGGTCAGCACCGGACTCGCGTGTGCCTTCGCCTTCGTCCTCGCAGCGCTGCACCTGCGTGAGCAACAGGCACGGTCGGAGCTCGCCGACGCCAACCGCCGGCTGCGTGAGCTCGGCGAACAGGCCGAGGAGCTGGCCACCATGCGTGAACGCACGCGCGTCGCGCGCGACATCCATGACGGGCTGGGGCACCATCTCACGGTGGTCGGCATGCAGGTGCAGGCCGCAAGGGCGGTGCTGAGCAGCGACCCGGCGAGGGCCGACGGGCTGCTCAGCCAGGCGGAGGACCAGGCGCGCCGCGCGTTGGTGTCGGTCCGCGAGTCGGTGGCCGCCCTGCGGGAGGCGAGGCCCGAGCCGTGGCTCTCCGCGCAGCTGGAGAGCCTGGCCGCCGAGGGTGTGTCGTCCGGTCCGTCCACCTCCGTCGAGGTCCGAGGGCGCGAGCGCCGGCTCGACGACGAGGTCCAGGTGGCGCTCTTCCGCGCCGCTCAGGAGGGCCTCACCAACATCCGCAAGCACGCGAATGCCCACGCCGCCGTCATCCGGCTGACCTACCGCGCAGACGTGGTGAGCCTGGAGGTCCGCGACGACGGGCGTGGCCTCGACGGCACCGCCGGCGGGTTCGGCCTCGTCGGCATCCGTGAGCGCGTCGAGGATCTCGGCGGCTCCCTCAGTGTCGAGTCGGCACCGGGCAGCGGTGTGGCCGTCCGGGTCGAGATGCCGGGATGAGCCTCGATCGCCCGGTGCGGGTGCTTGTCGTCGATGACCAGACCTTGTTTCGTGAGGCCCTGACGACGCTCCTGGAGATGCGCGCAGAGGTCGAGGTCGTGGGCGCCGCGGAGGACGGGGTCGAGGCGCTGGAGCTCGTCGAGAGGCTCCGACCCGACGTCGTGCTCATGGACCTGCGGATGCCCGTGCTCGATGGCGTGGACACGACCCGGCGGCTGCGTGTCGAGCATCCCGAGGTTCGCGTGCTCGTGCTCACCACCTTCGACGGCGACGACGAGGTCTTTCCCGCCCTGCGTGCGGGTGCCGTCGGATACCTGCTCAAGGACGCCACCGCCCCGCGGCTGGTCGAGGCCGTGCTGGCGGCGGCCCGCGGCGAATCGGTTCTCCAGCCGTCAGTGGCCGCCAAGGTCCTGGCTCGGATGAGCCAGCTGCCCGAACTCCCGAGCGAGCCGCGTTCGCAGCCCCTCGTCGATCCGCTCACCCAGCGCGAGCTGGAGGTCCTACGGGCCGTCGCCGACGGGCTCAGCAACAGGGAGGCCGCCGAGCGTCTCTACCTGTCGGAGGGCACGGTCAAGAACCACGTCACCCACGTGCTGGGCAAGCTCGGCGTCCGCGACCGCACGCAAGCCGCGTTGAGGGCCCGCGCGCTCGGCCTGCTGTGAAGGTCATGCCCCACGCGTGACCCGGTTCGTGACCTCTGGCACGTCCGGGATCGGCCCTCTGGGATCGACCATCGTCGGCATGACCACCTTCACGACCCTGTATGCGGACCGCTCGCCTCGCGCGGCCGTCCGCCGGCTCCTGCGCTCCCGGCCCGCCCGCTTCCTCGTCGCCTACCTCGAGATGACCCTCTCGATGGTCGTCGGCATGGGGCTGTTCGGTGCGATCTGGGACGGCGTCTGGCCCGGCCTGACCGGCCGGCCGGACGCCATGGCCCTCACCATGGCCTTCGACATGACCCTCGGCATGGCGTCCTGGATGTGGGTGCGACGGCACCCAGCACGCCACATCGTCGAGATGTCGGTTGTCATGGCTCTGCCTTTCCTCGTCCTGTTGTGCCCCTACTGGCTCGGCGTTCTTCCCGGCGATGCACTGCTCACGTGGGGTCACGTCGCGATGTTCGCCCTCATGGGCATCCTCATGGCATGGCGACCGCACACCTCCACCGTCACTCCAGCTCTGAATCCGAGAGCTCACTCGCCCATGTCGCGTCCTGCCCTCCTCTCCTCCGCACTGCTCGTCGGCGGCGCAGGTCTGGCAGTCGCCGGAGGCATCCTTCACCCGCACGACCAGCCTCCGAACTCCCATGCGGCCGTGTTCGCCGAGTACGCCCACAGCACCGACTGGGTATGGGTCCACGACCTGCAGTTCCTGTCGGCAGGCCTGGTGGTCGCAGGGTTCGTCATCCTGGGTCGCACCCTGAAGCGGGTGGGGGCGTCCCCGGCGCTCGTTCGGCTCGGCGATGCGGCCGCCGCCGCCACCGTGGCCCTCATCGCGATCAACATGGCTGTGGACGGCGTCGCCCTCAAGCACGCTGTCGACTCCTGGGCCGCCGCTCCACCGGAGGACCGGGCGTCCCGGTTCGCCGCCGCGGAGGCAGTCCGCTGGGTGGAGTGGGGTGTGAACTCGTTCTTCACCATCCTGCTCGGAGTCACTCTGCTGATGTCCGCTGCAGCGATGTTGCGCCTCGGGCACCTCGGCAGTCGTGTCCGACTGGCCGGTGTCACCGGAACGCTGGGAGGCGTCCTCCTCGTCGTCAACGGCGTGGCCGTGGGCGCGCACGGCTTCGAGCCGAGCCCCGTGCCCCTCGTCGCCACCGGCCTCTACATCGTCATGGCGTTCGGCATCCCTTCCCTGGACCGAGCCGTCGTCGGGACGGCTCCGACCGAACTGTCCTCCGGCCAGGGCCAGCTCGCCGCGAGGTGATCTCTGGGCCGCAGCCGAACCACGTGCTTGGGCGGTGGTTCGGCTGCGCAGGCGCCGGCTCCGGGGTCACGGACGCGGCGCGCGCCGGAGGTCGACGTCGGCGGGCGTGGCGGCACCCAGCACCTGCGCGAGGCTCGCGCGGAGCAGCTCCGCCGCCTCGGCTGCGCGGTCGAACGCCCGGCTGAACTCCGGCTCGTCGCCGTCGCGCGTCCATCCGAGCCCCTCCAGTGCCTCCTGCGCCTCGCGCGTCAGGTCGGTCAGGCCCTCGAACTCCGTGTCGCCGATGCACTCGAGCGCGAGCACGCCCTCGAGCCGCCGCGCCTGGACGAAGACGTCAGGCACCCGTGCCCGAGGAGCCGGCCTCGCGCCGCCGCGGCGCCACGATCGGGGAGCCCGCTCGGCGGCATACGTGCTCGACGCCCGTGACGCCACGTGGACGGTGAAGGTCAGCCAGTCGTCGTCGGTGAGCGCGGCGAGGTCGGCGGCGACGCGGGAGGTCCACGACTCCCACGTCTCCTCGAGGGGGCCGTCGCTCATGCGGGGCTGCCCTCGTGCGACACCACCGCCGTCTCCATCAGGGCGCGGAGGTGGTCGGGGATGGGGGTCGGGCGGCGGGTCGCGGCGTCGATCTCGACGTGCACCCAGCCCCCCAGGGCCTTGATCGAGGGGTCGGCGACGGCGCTGCGCTCCGGGTCGACGAAGAGGCCGAGCTCGTAGGTGACGCTGCTGCGCCCCAGCCGGACGACGCGGACGCCCACGACGAGCGGCGCCGGGAACGCCACCTCGGCGTAGAAGGCGCACGACGACTCGGCCACGACGCCCTGGGTCGCGTCGGTCATCGGGTCGACCGTCACGTGTTCGGCCTGCCACCCGTTGATCGCCGAGTCGAACAGCTCGTAGTAGACGGCGTTGTTGAGGTGGCCGTACATGTCGTTGTCGCTCCACCGGGTCGTGACGGGACGGTGGACCGGGAAGTCGGCGAGCGTCAGCTCGCGGGGGTCGGGCGTGCTGGGCATGCGCCCATCCTGCCCGACCCTGTGGACGACGCCCGGCGGTGTCGGCGGGCGAACGTACAGTGCTCGGGTGGTGTGGAGCGTGGGGCGGGCGACGTGGGTGGGTGATGTCACCGACCCCGACATCGCCCAGCAGGTCGGCACGCGTACCTTCGAGCGCGGGCAGGCGTATGCCGCCGAGCGCCGGGTGCGCTCGCTCGCCACGCGCCCCGACGGGCTCATGCTGCTCGGCACGATCGAGGGCAGCGGCCACGAGACCTACCAGACCTTCATCGAGGCCCGGCCGCACCCGAAGGGGCGCTCGCACCTCTGGAGCGGCACGTGCAGCTGCCCGGTCCGCAGCGACTGCAAGCACGTCGTGGCGCTCATGCTCACGGCGCGCGACGTCGCTCAGGGCAAGGTCGTCGAGCCGCGGCCACTGGCCGAGGGCGAGGGCGTCGTCGAGCCGGCCGCAGCCGAGCCGGCGCCGCTCGTCGTGCCGCCGCACTGGTCCGACGTCTTCGGTCACGTCCGGCCGCGCGCCGTCGAGCCGTCCCCGGTCGCCGAGCGGCCCGAGCCCCGGGGCGACCTCATGCCGGCCGGCCTCTTCGTCGACACCGTCTACCGCGACCAGCGGGGGCGGAGAGGGGTGCCCGAGCTCAGCTACGGCCTCCGACCGACCCGCTGGACCCGCGCCGGCACGTGGCACCGCACCCTCTCGTGGCACGACGCGCTGCCCCAGTGGCGCGCCGGCATCCGCTTCCTGCCCGAGCACGAGCGCATCATGGGGCGCCTGCACGACGTCGCCCGGCACGGCTCGGGCGGCACGACGTACTTCTCCGCGACACCGCCGCTCTCGCTCGACGCGAGCCCCGAGGTCTGGCCGCTGCTGCGCGAGGCCCGTGCGGCCGGCATCGAGGTGCTGCCCGGCGAGGGCGTCACCGGTCCGGTCCACGTCGCCGACGACGCGGCCACCCTCGTGCTCCTCGTCAAGCGGGCCCCCGACGGCAGCGGTGACCTCGACCTCGACGTCGACATCGAGGGGATGCCGGCCGGCGCCACCGGCGAGCGGCTCTACCTCGGTGACCCGGTGCACGCCGTCGCCGTCGAGGGTGACGACGACTCGCTGACCTTCGTGCCCCTCGACCAGGACCTCGACCTCGGTCCCGACGCCCTCGCCTCGGCGCTCGCCGGCCTGCGGGTGCCGGCCGACGAACGGGGCCGCTTCCTGCGCTCCGTCGTCCCGGGCCTGCGCCAGCGGCTGCGGGTCCGCTCCGAGGTGCCCCTGCCGGCGCCCGAGCTGCCCGAGGACGTCCAGCCCGAGGTCGTCACCGTGCACGTCCGCGTCGTCAGCGACGTCCCCGGCGAGCTGCGCCTCGACCTGAGCCACGCCTACGACGGCACGCCGCGGCCCTTCACGACGGCGCGCTTCGGCACCGTCGGTGGCCGCGACCGGGACGCCGAGGCCGCCGCGGTGCAGGCCGCGACGTCGCTCCGCTCGGTCCCCGGCGCACTGCGTGCCGACCTCGGCGGTCACGCCTACCTCGTGCCGCGCGTCGTCCTCACCGGCATGGCGGCCGCGCGGTTCGTCGTCGACACGCTGCCCCTGCTCGAGGCCGACGAGCACGTCACCGTCGAGGTCGACGGCGACGTCCCGGCCTACGAGGAGGTCACGTCGGCTCCCGTCGTCCGGCTGGGCACCGGCGAGCGGCGCGAGCAGGCGGAGCCCGGCGACTGGTTCGACCTGCGGGTCTCCGTCGAGGTCGACGGTGAGGACGTGCCCTTCGAGCCGCTCTTCGGGGCGCTCGCGCGTGGCGACGAGATCATGCTCCTCGAGTCCGGCGCGTTCTTCCGGCTCGACCGGCCCGAGCTGCACCGGCTGCGCGACCTCATCGAGGAGGCCCGCGACATCGCCGACCCCGAGACCGGCGGACTGCGCCTCAGCGCCCACCACGCCGACCTCTGGGACGAGCTCGTCGCCCTCGGCGTCGTCGACGAGCAGAGCGCGCGCTGGGCGGCCAACGTCGAGGCGCTCGGCTCCCTCGAGTCCGGCCCGCTCGCCGAGGTGCCACCCGACCTCCGGGCGACCCTGCGTCCCTACCAGCTCGACGGCTACCGCTGGCTCGCGCGTCTCTGGGACGCCCGAATCGGCGGCATCCTCGCCGACGACATGGGACTCGGCAAGACGCTCCAGGTCATCGCGGCCCTCGTGCGCGCGCACGACCGCGGCGAGCTCGGCGACGCCGGTCCGGAGGCGCGTGGGCCGGTGCTCGTCGTCGCGCCGACGAGCGTCGTCGGCACGTGGATGGGCGAGCTCGAGACCTTCGCGCCGCACCTCGCGGCGGTCGCCGTCACGGCCACCGAGCGCAAGCGCGGGGTCACCCTCGCCGAGACCGTCGCAGGCGCCGAGGTCGTCATCACGTCGTATGCCGTCCTGCGCCTCGACGACGCCGCCTTCCACGGCGTGCGGTGGGGTGGGGTCGTGCTCGACGAGGCCCAGTTCGTCAAGAACCGCCAGGCCAAGACCCACGTCGCGGTCCGCCGGCTGGGGGCGCCCTTCACCGTCGCCGTCACGGGCACGCCGCTCGAGAACTCCCTCATGGACCTCTGGTCGCTGCTCTCCCTGACGGCCCCCGGGCTCTACCCGCGACCCGACGTCTTCACGAAGAGCTATCGCAAGCCCATCGAGTCCGGCGAGCGCCCGGAGCTGCTCGACCTGCTCCGCCGCCGGATCCGGCCCCTGATGTTGCGTCGCACCAAGGAGCAGGTCGCGATCGACCTGCCGCCCAAGCAGATCCAGGTCATGGCGCTCGATCCGCACCCGGTCCACCGGCACATCTACGACCAGCACCTCCAACGCGAACGCCAGCGCGTCCTGGGCCTGCTCGGCGACCCCGAGTCCAACCGTGTCGCGATCCTCGCCGCGCTGACCCGGCTGCGCCAGCTCGCGCTCGACCCGGTCCTCGTCGACGAGGTCCACGCGGGCAAGGCGACGGCCGCCAAGATCGAGTTCCTCGTCGACCAGCTGCGCGAGCTCGCCGCCGAGGGCCACCGCGCCCTCGTCTTCAGCCAGTTCACCGGCTTCCTGCGCCGCGTCGAGGCCGCGCTGACGCGCGCGGGGCTCGCGACGGCATACCTCGACGGGTCGACGACCGACCGGCAGGCGGTCGTCCGGGGCTTCCGCGAGGGCGATGCCGTCGCGTTCCTCATCAGCCTCAAGGCCGGCGGTTTCGGGCTCACGCTGACCGAGGCCGACTACGTCTACGTCCTCGACCCGTGGTGGAACCCGGCCGCCGAGGCGCAGGCGATCGACCGCGCCCACCGCATCGGGCAGAGCCGTCCCGTCACCGTCTACCGGCTCGTGTCGGCCGGCACCATCGAGGAGAAGGTCGTCGCCCTCCAGGAGCGCAAGCGTGACCTCTTCCAGCGCGTCGTCGACGAAGGCGGCTCGCTCTCGGGTGCCATCACGGCCGATGACGTGCGCGACCTGCTCGGACTCGCCTGACTCGAAGCGTGATTCGCATCCGGCCCCACGTCCGGGGATGAAGCCCTAGCGTGGAGGTGAGCCGCTTCGGATGGCGGCGCGTGCACGGCTCTGACAACTCACCCCTCGGAGGACTCACATGAGCACCGTCACCCCCACCACCAGCACCACGTCCAATCGACTCGGCTCCGTCGCCGTCATCGGGACGATCGTCATCGTCATCGGCGTCATCATGGTTCTGGCCGGCGGATTCACCTGGTACCAGGTGCAGTCCCAGCTCGCCAGCGAGAAGATCACCGTCTCGGAGGATGCGGCGAGGTTCGCCGGTCAGCCCGTGAACTCGCCGTGGACCGCGTACTCGGAGGCCGAGACCATCGAGAAGCACGCCCTCGCGGCGAGCGGCGGCAAGACGTACGCCGAGCTGCCCAAGGACGACCCGAACCGTCAGGTCGTCATGACCGGCTCGTTCCTGCGCGCCTCGCTCTTCACGTCGGTCCTGGCCTTCGGCGTCGCGTTCATGGCGTTCGGCGTCGGCATCGTCCTCGTCCTCGTCGGCATCGCGTTCCGGCGGGTGGCGCGCGCGTGACCGACCAGCCGACGCTGGAGCAGCTGGCGGACCAGGAGGCGCGGCTCGTCTTCGACCGCTTCGACGACGACACGGCCTGGGCGCTGGGCGTCGCGCTGCGTGACGCCGCGCGGGCCGCGCGCGCCCCGGTCGCGATCTCGATCCGTCGCAACGGGCAGCGCCTCTTCCACGCCGCGCTGCCCGGGGCGACGGCCGACAACGACGGCTGGCTCGAGCGCAAGAGCGCCGTCGTCGACCGCTACGGTCACTCGTCCCTCTACGTCGGCGAGGAGTTCCGTTCCGCCGGCAAGACGTTCGAGGACAGCTCACGCCTCGACCCGGGATCGTATGCCGCCCACGGTGGCGCCTTCCCCGTCATCGTCCGTGACGTCGGCTGCGTCGGCACCATCGCCGTCTCGGGCCTGCCTCAGCGGGAGGACCACCGGCTCGTCGTCGAGACCCTCGAGGCCTTCCTCGACCATCCCTGAGCCGTAACGGTTTGACCTCAAGTGGGGTTGACGTCGGAGGGTGGGTCAAGTGGGTACGTGACCCACACCCCGTGCTCACGGACACCCTGTCGACGCCGATCCGGTGCGGCATAGAGTGGTCGGAGCCGGACGGTCTCCAGAAAGGAACGACAAGTGGCTTACACGCTTCCCGAGCTCGACTACGACTACGCCGCCCTCGAGCCCCACATCAGCGCTCGCATCATGGAGCTGCACCACAGCAAGCACCACAAGGCCTACGTCGACGGCGCCAACGCTGCCGTCGCCAAGCTGGAGGAGCTGCGCGAGTCGGGTGACTACGCCTCCGTCAACGGTGTGGAGAAGAACCTCGCCTTCCACCTCGGTGGTCACACCAACCATTCCGTGTTCTGGAAGAACATGAGCCCCGACGGCGGTGGCCAGCCCGAGGGTGAGGTCGCCGCGGCGATCACCGAGTACTTCGGCGGCTTCGAGAAGTTCCAGGCGCACTTCAACGCCAACGCCAACGCGATCCAGGGCTCCGGCTGGTCGATCCTCGCGTGGGACACCATCGCCGAGCGGCCGCACATCATGCAGCTGTTCGACCAGCAGGGCAACATCCCTGTGGGCCAGATCCCGCTGCTCCAGCTCGACATGTGGGAGCACGCCTTCTACCTGCAGTACGAGAACGTCAAGGCCGACTACGTCAAGGCCTGGTGGAACCTCGTGAACTGGGAGGACGTCGCCGCACGCCTCGAGCGCGCCAAGGCCACCAAGGGACTCATCATCCCCGGCTGAGCGACATCGACACGACGAGGGCGGGCACCGCGAGGTGCCCGCCCTCTCGCGTACCCGGTCGCCGCCGTCGGTCAGGCCGGTGGGGTCGGGCGGGCGAGTCGGTCGACGACACCGAGGAGCAGCACCTCGCGCACGGCCGGCGGCAGCTCGTCGAGCAGGGCGTTGACCGGGGCCATCCGCTCGGGCAGCACGAGCCCCCCGTCGCCCCCGGCCAGCCCGGCCGCGGCGAGCAGTCCAGTGAACGTCGCCTCGTCGAGGGTGGTCGGGTCGAGGGCCGAGGCCATCGCGACGAGCTCGGCCGGGGCCGTGGCCGGCCCGGAGACGCGGGCCGCCGCCGTCGCGTCGGCGAGGTCGGTGGCGATGAGGTCGGACGACGCAGCCGTCGCCGCGCTGAACGTGAGGTGCAGGGTGGCCTGGAGGTCGCGGAAGCGCATCTGCGGCTGGACGAACCACCCGCGGTCCAGCATCTCGTCGCTGATCGTGAAGACGTCGCACGAGCCGTCGGCGACGAGGGAGAGCAGCGTCGAGTCCGGGGGAGCCGCCACCGACAGACCGGGTATGCCGTCCACCGCGGCCGCCAGGTCGAGAGTGGCCGTGCGCGCGTCCCGGGCGAGCGACGTGTAGCGCTCGGCGCCGATGTGGTGCACGACGGCCCAGGCGGCGGCCACCGGACCGCCGGACTTCGTCGACTGCGCCGTCGTGTTGAGCATCGTGTAGCCCGGCCAGCGGGCCGACGCGAAGAGGTGCGTCCGGCGCAGGTCGGCCGAGGCGTGGAGCAGCACCGACACGCCCTTGGGGGTGTAGGCGTACTTGTGCAGGTCGAGCGACAGGCTCGTCACGCCCGGGGCGGCGAACGTCCACGGAGGCTGCCCGGGCTCGGAGTCGCGCAGGTGGGGCAGCACCCAGCCGCCGATGCACGCGTCGACGTGGCAGCGCACCCCGGCGGCCGCGGCGGCTGCGGCGATCGGCGCGACGGGGTCGATGACGCCGTGCGCGTAGGACGGGGCCGAGGCGACGACGAGGACGGTCCGGTCGTCGATGGCGGCGGCCATGGCCTCGGGGTCGGCGCGCTTCGTCACGGGATCGACGTCGATGAGGACCGGCTCGACCCGCAGCCAGTGCGCGGCCTTGTGGAAGGCCGCGTGTGCCGTCGTCGGGAGGATCATCCTGGGAGCCACGATCTCGGGCCGCGCGTCACGGGCGGCCAGGACGGCGAGCAGGATCGACTCGGTGCCGCCCGACGTGACGGCACCCGCGAATCCCGCTGGGGCATCGACGAGCCGACCCGCGATGCCGACGAGGTCGTTCTCCATCTGGAGCAGGGACGGGAAGGCCGTGGGGTCGAGCCCGTTCGTCGACGCGAATGCCGCGAGGGCCTCCCGACCGATGGCGTCGGCCGAGGCCAGGCCGGAGTCGTAGACGTAGGCGAGGGTGCGCCCGCCATGGGTCGGCAGGTCCCGGGCGCGCATCGCCGTCAGCGCCTCACGGATCTCGTCGTGGTCCATCGTCATGGTGCGTCCTTTCGGGTCGACGGGAAGGCGCGCAGAGAGAAGAACGAGAGCGCGACGAGGGCGGCGGGCACGAGCGAGAAGCCGAGCGCGATCGCTGTCAGGGCCGAGTCCGACTGTGGCACGGTCGATCCCGTCGAGGAGACGTAGCCGCCGAGAGCCAGCACGGCGGCATACGTGGCCGGCCCGAGCGAGAGGCCCAGCGTCTCTCCCGCGGTCCACACGCCGGTGTAGAGCCCGACGCGCGTGCGCGCCTCGTCCGTGCGGCTCGCGACGTCGGCGAGCATGGCGAGCGGGAACATCTGCGCCCCCGCGTAGCCGACGCCGACGACGGCGACGCAGGCGTAGACGACACCGTCGGGCAGGGAACGCACGAGCACCAGGGCGAGCGCGCCACCGCCGAGGAGGAGTGACGCGACGAGGTAGCCGACCTTCTTGTCGCGAGCCGTGCCGAAGCGCTGCCACAGGGGCGTGACGACGAGGGCCGGGGCGACGAAGCAGACGAAGAGCAACGTCGCCGACAGCGGGGTCCCGATGACCCAGCGGGACACGTAGTCGACCCCCGCGAGCATCGCGCCGGTCGCGAGAGCCTGGAGCACGAAGGTGGTCAGCAGCAGCCGGAACGGCCGGTCGGAGCGGATGATCCGCAGCTGGTCACCGAAGGTGGCGCTCGTCGCGACGCCGGTCCGGACCGGCGCCGACCGGGTGCCCCGCCACGCACCGTAGGCCCCGAGGGCGATGAGGGCGGCGACGAAGAACCCGACGACGCGGTAGCCCCAGACGGGCCCGAACGCGTCACGGATGGCCGGCGACGCCCCACCGCTGACGAGGATCGCGAGGGCGAGGATCGCAACCCGCCACGTCATGAGCCGGGTGCGCTCGTCGTAGTCGTCGGTGATCTCGGCCGGCATCGCGACGTAGGGCACCTGGAAGAAGCTGTAGGCCGTCGCGCACGCGAGGTAGGCGACGGCCACCCAGCCGGCGGCGAGCCACTGCGGCGCGGTCGGCCCGAGGAAGAGGAGCGCGAAGGCTGCCGCGAGGAGCAGTCCGGCGCGGATGAGGAAGGGTCGCCTCCTCCCGTCCGGGTGCGTCGACCGGTCGCTGATGCGGCCCGCGATCGGGTTGAGCACGACGTCCCACGCCTTGGGCGCGAAGACGATGACGCCGGCAGCCGCGGCCGGCACGCCGAGCCGGTCGGTGAGGTAGGGCAGCAGGAGCAGGCCGGGCACCGTGCCGAACGACCCCGTGGCGACCGACCCGAGGCCGTAGCCCCGGCGCACGGCAGCGGGAAGGGTCGTGCCGGGGGCGGGCGGCGTCGCCGAGGTCATGGACGCACCCTAGTGAGCGCGGGGGGTCAGCGGTCGCGGTCGGCCGGACCGGACGCGGTCACCGTGAACGACACCGGGGCCGTGAAGCCCTCCGCCTCGAAGGTGGCCGCGATGGCCTCGGCCACCGCCTCGGCGTCGACGGCCCGGACGATCGCGATGCACGAGCCGCCGAAGCCACCTCCGGTCATCCGCGCGCCCAGGGCGCCGTGCGAGCGAGCCGTCGCCGTCGCGACGTCGAGCTCCTCGCAGGAGACCTCGTAGTCGTCGCGCAGCGAGGCGTGCGAGGCGTCGAAGAGCCGGCCGACCTCGTCGGGGTCACCCGCCTCGAGCGCCGTCACCGCGAGCGTCACGCGATCGATCTCGGTGACGACGTGGCGCACCCGGCGCCGCACCTCGTCGGAGCCGAGCTGACCGAGCGCGGCGTCGAGCCCGGCGGGATCGATCTCGCGGAGCGTCTCGACGCCGAGGTCGCGGGCGGCCGCCTCGCACGCGTCACGTCGGGCGGCGTACTGGCCGTCCACGAGGGCGTGCTCGGCTCTCGTGTCGGTGACGAGCAGGACGTAGCCGGCGGCGTCGAGGTCGAAGGGCACCTGCCGCGTCTCGCCGGACCGGCAGTCGAGCAGCAGGGCTGCGGCGTCGTCGCAGAGCAGCGAGGCCGACTGGTCCATGCCGCCCGTCGGGGCCCCGGCGATGACGTTCTCGGCCTCGACGCAGCGCGCGGCCAGCCGGGCCCGCCCCTCGGGCGAGGCGAGCAGGTCGAGGTCGAAGAGGTCGCTCGCGGCCGCGGCGACGGCGCACTCGAGGGCGGCCGAGCTCGACAGTCCGGCGCCGAGCGGCACGGTGGAGTCGACGAGCACGTCCAGGCCGTCGACGGCCAGGCCGTCACGGCGCAGGGCCCAGAGGACTCCCGCGACGTAGGAGGCCCAGCCGCCCGGCCGCTCCGGCGAGATGTCGTCGAGGGCCACCTCGACGACGCCGTCCTGCTGGACGGACGCCATCCGGAGGACACCGTCGTCGCGACGGGACGCGGCGGCATACGTCCGCTGCGGCAGCGCGATCGGCAGGCACAGGCCACCGTTGTAGTCGGTGTGCTCGCCGATGAGGTTGACCCGGCCCGGCGCCGACCACACGCCCGCCGGGGCGCTGCCGAACGTGCGCGCGAAGGCGTCCGAGACCGACTCGACGACCTCGTCGGGGGTGCGGTCGCTCACCGGGCGACCTCGCGCAGACGGGCAGCCGCCTTCTCGGGGGCGACGTCGTTGACCCAGCCGCCGACCCCGGACTCGGATCCGGCGAGGTACTTCAGGCGCCCCGGGCCGCGCAGGACCGACATGACCTGCAGGTGCAGCCGCGAGACGTCACGCCCGGTCTTCGCCGGGGCCTGCTGCCACGCCGCGATGTAGGGCAGCTTGACGGGTGACCCGTCCGCGTCGACGTAGTAGCGGTCGAGGCGCCCGAGCAGGTCGCGGTAGACGACGGCCAGCTCGTCGCGCTCGTCGTCGTCGAGGGCGGCGAGGTCGGGCACGTCGCGGTGCGGGGCGAGGTGCACCTCGACCGGCCAGCGTGCCGCGAAGGGGACGTATGCCGTCCAGTGCGTCCCCGACACGACGACCCGCGAGCCGTCGGCCCGCTCGGCAGCGAGGATGTCGGCGCCGAGGAGCCGACCGGTGCGCTCGTGGTGGCGTCGCGCGGCCTCGAGCAGGGCCTTGGTGCGGTCGGGCAGGTACGGGTAGGCGTAGATCTGGCCGTGCGGGTGCGGGAGCGTCACACCGATCTCGCGGCCGCGGTTCTCGAAGGCGAAGACGTGCTCGACCTCGGGCAGGGCGCCGAGGGCCTCGGTGCGCTGGGCCCACGTGTCGATGACGGTGCGCACCCGCTCGACGGGGAGGTCCGTGAACGACGACTCGTGGTCGCTCGTGAAGCACACGACCTCGCAGCGCCCGACGGCCGGGCGGGTGCCGAAGATCCCCCTCGGGTCGGGGACGTCGGCGCCGACGGAGGTGACGGCATACGACGGGAAGCGGTTCTCGAAGACGACGACCTGGTAGTCGCGCTCGGGGATCTCAGACGGCACCGACCCGTGGCCGGCGGGGCACAACGGGCACTCGTCCTTGGGCGGCATGAACGTGCGGTGCTGGCGGTGCGCGGCGACGGCGACCCAGTCGTCGACGAGCGCGTCATGGCGCAGCTCGCCCGACTGCACGCGCGGCTCGACGGGCCGCGGGTCCTCGGCCGTGCGCTCGGCCGTGCCCGGCTCGTCGACGTAGATGATCTCGCGCCCGTCGGCGAGGTGCCTCGTCGTGAAACGGGCTGCCGTCCGGCTCTCGGTGGGCATCAGGCCTCCACGATCTCGAGGGAGCCGACGCTCTCGCGGGCGGCCTCGCGGGCCCGCTCGGGGAAGGCGGCGTCGGTGACGAACAGGTCGACGTCGGCGAGGTCGGCGAAGGTGCTGAGGCCCACGGTGCCCCACTTGGAGGAGTCGGCGAGGAGGCAGACGTGGCGCGCCGAGGCGACGAGCGCGCGGTTCGTCTCGGACTCGACGAGGTTGGGCGTCGTGAGGCCCGTGCGACCGTCGACGCCGTGCGCGCCGAGGAAGAGCAGGTCGACGTGCAGCGAGCGCAGGGCCGACACGGCGACCGGGCCGACGAGGGCGTCGGACGGGGTGCGGACGCCGCCGGTCAGCACGACCGTCTGGCCGGGCGCCCCGGACTCGTGGAGCAGCTGGGCCACCGGGACCGAGTTGGTGACGACGGTCAGCTGCGGGATGTCCTTGACGGCGCGGGCCAGCTCGTAGGTCGTCGTCCCCGCGGAGATGCCGATGGCGCTGCCCGCCTCGACCCGCTGTGCGGCGGCCCGCGCGATGGCCTGCTTCTGGGCGAGCTGGAGCAGCGACTTGGCGGAGAAGCCGGGCTCCTCGCTGCTCCGGGTGCCGCCGAGGGCCAGGGCGCCGCCGTGCACGCGCTCGAGCAGCCCGTCGGTCGAGAGGCGCTCGATGTCGCGGCGGATCGTCATGTCGGAGACGCCGAGCCGCTCGACGAGGTCCGAGACCTTGACGGCCCCGGACTCCTCGACGAGCTCGAGGATGACGGAGCGCCGCTGGCTGGCGAGCATCGTCAGTCCTCCCTGAGCACGGCCACGCCACCGGGGGCGAGGCGGACGCTGCCGTCGACAGGGGCGTCCGCGACGAGGTCGTACCCAGTTGCGGCGATGGTCTGCTCGGCATCGGTGTGGTTGAGCAGGAAGAGCCACGAGCCGTCGCCGTCGCTGCGCCGACGCGTCGTCTCCACGCCGCGGGGCAGGCCCGCGACGGTCGGCTCGACGCCGGCGGCGGAGAGGACGTCGTCGAGGAGCGCCCCGAGGGTGGTGTCGTCGGGGAGCGTGCTGACGTACCAAGCGGATCCGGCGCTGTCGGTGCCCGCCCGACGCGTGACCGCGGGGCGTCCGGTGAGCGGCCCGGCGGCATACGTCGACAGCACCTCGGTGCCGGGCAGGGCGGTCACGTCCTCGCTCCACCACGTCCCGGTGCCATCGGCGAGCGCGACCGTGTCGTCGGGGCCGAGCGGGAAGAACTCCTCGACGCGGACGCCGAGCAGGTCGCGGAACGCACCAGGGTAGCCGCCGAGGCGCACGTGGTCGTTCTCGTCGCTGATGCCGGAGAAGTACGTGACAAGCACCTCGGCGCCCGCCTCGGCGGCCGCGGCGACGGCGGCCGCGTGCTCGTCGGTGACGAGGTAGAGCTGCGGCACGACGACGAGGGCGTATGCCGTGAGGTCTGCCGAGGGGTGCACGACGTCCGCCGTGACCCCGCGGTCGTGGAGGGCACGGTGGATCGCCTGCGCCGCGGTCAGGGCGTCGAGCTCGGAGCTCGGCATGCACGGACCCTCGGCGGCCCAGATCGCCTGGTAGTCATGGAGGATCGCGACCCGGGACTCGACGCGGCTGCCGACGAGCTCGCCGAGGCGGCCGGCGATCCGGCCGAGCTCCTCGACCTCGCGGAAGCGCGCGCTGTCCGCACCGGCGTGCGGCACGAGGGCGCTGTGGAACTTCTCCGAGCCGGCGCGGGACTGGCGCCACTGGAACCACCCGATCGTGTCGGCGCCGCGGGCCACGTGGGCCAGGGCGTCGCGGATCGTCTGGCCGAAGTCCTTGGCGTGGTTGGTCGGCTGCCAGTTGACCGCACTCGTCGAGTGCTCCATGAGCATCCACGGCGCGCCGCCCGCGAGGCCGCGGGTCAGGTCGCCGCTGTAGGCGAGCTCGGCGCGCGGGTGCGCGAGCGTGTCGACGATGTAGTGGTCGGTGCTGACGACGTCGACGGTGGGCGTCCACTGCGAGTAGTCGAGGTGGCGGAAGTGGTCGAGCGTCATGAAGTTCGTCGTCACGGGGACGCCGGGGGAGAGCTCGTCGAGGACGGCCCGCTCGGCGCGCATGTGGTCGAGGAGCGCGTCGGAGCTGAACCGCTTGTAGTCGAGCACGTGGGTCGGGTTGTTGAACGTCGTCGACCGGCGCGGCGGCAGGATCTGGTCCCAGTCCGTGTAGCGCTGGCTCCAGAAGGCGGTGCCCCACGCGTCGTTGAGCGTCTCGAGGGCGGTGTAGCGGCGCTGCAGCCAGGTGCGGAAGTGCCGCGCGCACTCGTCGCAGTAGCAGGGCAGGTTGTGGCACGCGTACTCGTTGGAGACGTGCCACATCGCGACGGCCGGGTGCTCGTGGTAGCGCGTCGCCAGCTGCCGGGTGAGCGCGACGGCGTACTCGCGGAAGACGGGCGACGTCGGGCACCACGTCTGGCGGCTGCCGGGCCAGAGCGTGTGGCCGTCGACGTCGACGGGGAGGATCTCCGGGTGGGCGGCCGAGAGCCACGGGGGCGGGGTGGCGGTGGCCGTGGCGAGGTCGACGGCGATGCCGCCGGCGTGGAGCTTGTCGAGGATCGTGTCGAGCCACTCGAACTCGTACTCGCCCTTGGCCGGCTCGAGCCAGCTCCACGAGAAGATGCCGAGGCTGACGAACGACACGTTGGCGCGCCGCATCAGCTCGATGTCCTCGTCCCAGACGGGGCGGGGCCACTGCTCGGGGTTGTAGTCGCCACCGAGTGCCAGGGTCTTCGTCGGCCATGAGCGCATGGGACACAGGGTGTCGCTTTGCTCGCCGCGATGTCAACATTTTCAAACACATCGGACGTGGCGAAGTGCGGATGTTCGTCAACGGTCTCGGCCCGTGGGACGCCGCCGGCGCTGTCGGGACGGGTCGCTGGACCGGCTCCCCATGCGGCGCGAATCGCGTTACAACGGTGTAAAGCCGGAGGTCAGCGCCCTGTGAAGGTCTCGGTTCGGTCGCAGACGGCTGTGGGTCTCGACGAATCCCTTGACAGCGCCACCGGGCGCCGACATCCTCTGTTTGTTGTTGAAGGTTTCTGGTGGCAGATGTTCGACTCTGTCGCTTCCTATCGACAACGAACCCGGCACAGCGTCAAAGGAGACCGCAATGACCCGCCCCTCGAGCGAGGCCGAGTACCTGGCCCGCATGGTTCCCCCCTCCGTCCGCGGCGTCGACCGTCGGACCCTGCTGCGCGGCGCCCTCGGCGTCGGCACCCTGCTCGGAGCGGGCGGCCTCGCCGCGTGCAGCTCCGGCAGCACGGGCAGCACCGGCGTCCCGACGGGGGCCGTCACCGGCACCGTCACCGTCGGCTCCAACCAGTCGGACGCCGTGCCGAAGGCCGCCGTCCAGTCCTACATGGACGCGTTCGCCAAGGCCAACCCCGGCACGACGGTCAAGATCAACACCGTCGACCACAACTCCTTCCAGGAGAACATCAACAACTACCTGCAGGGCTCGCCCGACGACGTCTTCACGTGGTTCGCCGGCTACCGCATGCAGTTCTTCGCTGAGAAGGGCCTCGTCGGCGACGTCTCCGACGTGTGGAAGAACATCACCGGCATGTCCGACGCCCTCAAGAAGGCCTCGACCGCCGCCGACGGCAAGCAGTACTTCGTGCCGATCACGAACTACCCGTGGGCGGTCTTCTACCGCAAGAGCGTCTTCCAGGAGAAGGGCTACGAGGTCCCCAAGACCCTTGACGACCTCAACGCCCTCGGCGCCCAGATGAAGAAGGACGGCCTTTCGCCGATCGCCTTCGGCGACAAGGACGGCTGGCCCGCGATGGGCACGTTCGACCAGATCAACCTGCGCGTCAACGGCTACGACTTCCACGTCAGCCTGATGGCCGGCAAGGAGGCCTGGACCGACCCCAAGGTCAAGAAGGTCTTCGACACCTGGGCCGGCATCCTCCCCCTGCACCAGGCCGACTCGCTCGGTCGCACGTGGCAGGAGGCGGCACAGTCGCTGCAGCAGAAGAAGTCCGGCATGTACGTCCTCGGCTCGTTCCTCGCCCAGCAGTTCACCAAGGGTGCCGAGCAGGACGACCTCGACTTCTTCACCTTCCCGGAGATCGACTCGACGATCGGCACCGACGCCATCGAGGCACCCATCGACGGCTACATGATGAGCGCCAAGCCGAAGAACGAGGGCGGCGCCAAGAAGCTGCTCCAGTACATCTCCCAGCCCGAGGCGCAGCTGCTCGCGCTCAAGGCCGACCCGAGCGTCATCGCCACCAACCAGACGGCTGACACGAGCGGCTACACGGCCCTGCAGAAGAAGTCGCTGGAGTACGTCAAGTCGGCCAAGTCGATCGCGCAGTTCATGGACCGCGACACGCGCCCCGACTTCGCCTCGACGGTGATGATCCCGGCGATCCAGAGCTTCATCAAGAACCCCAAGGACATCGACGGTCTCCTCACGAGCATCGAGGCCCAGAAGAAGAGCATCTTCGGTTCCTGACGGGAGGCGAGCCGCCATGGCGAGCAAGCGCAAGTACAGAGGTATCGACCAGCTGTCGACACGCGACAAGGTCGTCGTGTCGCTGATGGTCATCGTGCCGACCCTCATCGTCCTGTGGCTCGTCTGGCTGCCGGCGATCGGCTCGGTCCTGCTCTCCTTCACCAACTGGGACGGGATCGGGCCGCTCTCCGGCATCAAGTCGGTGGGGCTGCAGAACTACCGGGACATCGCGACGATCTACCCGCCGTTCTGGCCGGCCATCCAGCACAACCTGATCTGGCTCGCCGTGATGTTCCTCGTCGCGACGCCGCTCGGCATGCTCTTCGCCGTGCTCGTCGACCGTGGCGTGGCGGGCACGCGGTTCTACCAGACGAGCATCTACCTGCCGGTCGTGCTGTCGCTGGCCCTCATCGGCTTCATCTGGCAGCTCATCTACTCGCGCGACCAGGGACTGATCAACGCGATCACGGGTGGCACGACCGACTGGTACGGCGACCCGAACGTCAACCTGTGGGCCGCGCTCGTGGCCGCGAGCTGGCGCCACGCGGGCTACATCATGCTGCTCTACCTGGCCGGTCTCAAGGGCGTCGACCCGTCGCTGCGCGAGGCGGCCAAGATCGACGGTGCGAGCGAGTCGCAGACGTTCTTCAAGGTCGTCTTCCCGGTGATGCGGCCGATCAACATCATCGTCCTCGTCGTCACCTTCATCGAGTCGCTGCGCGCCTTCGACCTCGTGTGGGTCATCAACAAGGGCCGCAACGGCCTCGAGCTGATCTCGACGCTCGTGACCCAGAACGTCGTCGGCGAGGCGAGCCGCATCGGCTTCGGGTCAGCGCTCGCGACGATCATGCTGCTCATCTCGAGCGTGCTCGTCTTCATCTACCTGCGCATCGCCATGAAGGAGGACTGACATGTCCCTCGCCGCCGACCCGGTGGAGGAGCGCAGCCAGGCGCTCCTCAAGCCGCACGAGGGGGGCCCGCAGTCCGGCCGCCGCTGGCTGCTGCCGGTCATGCTCACCCTGATCTCGCTGATCTGGCTCTTCCCGCTGCTCCTCGCGCTCGTCAACTCGTTCCGCGACTACGCCTTCACGGCGAAGAACGGCTACGTCTCGTGGGGCGGGTTCACGTTCGACAACTACACGAACGCGTGGCAGCAGGCCGACTTCGGGCTGCACTTCGCGAACTCGGCGATCATCACGATCCCCGCCGTCATCCTCACGCTCTTCCTGTCGTGCTGCGTGGCCTTCGTCGTCGCGCGCTTCTCGTTCAAGTTCAACCTCGCGCTGCTCGGCTTCTTCCTCGCAGCGAACCTGCTGCCGCCCCAGGCGCTGCTCATCCCGGTCTACCGGATGTTCCGCGCCATCGAGGTGCCCCTGTGGATCAGCGACTCGGGCACCCTGCTCAACAGCTTCGTCGGCCTGATCCTCGTCAACATGGCCTTCCAGATCGGCTTCTGCGCCTTCGTGCTCAGCAACTACATGAAGGCGCTGCCGAAGGAGCTCTACGAGTCCGCCGTCATCGACGGTGCGAGCGTGACGCGGCAGTTCTTCCAGATCACGCTGCCGCTGTGCCGGCCGGCCCTCGCCGCGCTCGCGGTGCTCCAGACGACGTGGATCTACAACGAGTTCTTCTGGGCCACCGTGCTGCTCCAGCAGGGCGACAAGTTCCCGGTGACGAGCTCGCTCAACAACCTGCGGGGCCAGTTCTTCACGGACAACAACCTCGTGGCCGCCGGGTCGATGATCGTCGCGATCCCGACCCTCGTGATCTTCTTCGTGCTCCAACGACACTTCGTGGCCGGCCTGACGCTCGGCGCGACCAAGGGATGACGTGACCGACCTGACCGACCAGTCCACCCAGTCCACCGTCCACCTGGAGTCCGCCGGGACCGCGCTCGTGCTCGAGCCGCGCCCCGGCGGCTCGGGGTTGCCCGAGGTCATCCACTGGGGGCCCGCGCTCGAGGGCGGGGCGAGCACGTATGCCGCCCTTCCCGCGCTGACGCTCGCTCCTGTCGGCCACAGCGCGCTCGACGTGCCGTGGCCCCTCACCGTGCTGCCCGGCGAGGCCGACGGTTGGTCGGGCACGCCCGGCTGGGCCGGCCACCGCGCCGGCTCCGCGGGTGCCGTGCGCTGGCACGACGTGACCTGCGAGCCCGACGGCACGACTCTCGTGACCCGCGCGAGCTCGCCGGACGGCATACGCCTCGAGCTGCGGCACGCGCTCGACGAGCACGGCGTGCTCCGCGTCGACGCGTCGGTGACCAACACGGGCGAGGACACCGCTCCGCTCGACGTCTCGGCGCTGCGCGCGATCCTGCCGCTGCCGCTGCGCGCCGACGAGGTGCTCGACCTCACCGGCCGCTGGTGTCGCGAGCGCTCGCCGCAGCGCAGCCGCCTCGACCACGGCACCCACCTGCGCGCCAGCCGCCGCGGCCGCACCGGCCACGACGCGACGCTGCTCATGATGGCCGGCACGGCCGGGTTCGACTGGCGCTCGGGCGAGGTCTGGGCCGTGCACACCGCGTGGAGCGGCAACCACGAGCACCTCGTCGAGGCGCTGCCCGAGGGTGCCGGCCGCCACCACGCCGTCATCGGCGGGGCCGAGCTGCTCGCTCCCGGCGAGGTGCGCCTCGCACCCGGGGAGTCGTATGCCGCCCCGACGGTCGTCTTCGTGCACTCGACCGAGGGGCTCGACGGCCTCTCGCGCCGCCTCCACCGCAGCCTTCGTGCCCGCGCCGGCCACCCGTCGCGGCCGCGTCCCGTCGTGCTCAACACGTGGGAGGCCGTCTACTTCGAGACCGACCTCGAGCACCTCCGAGCCCTGGCCGACACGGCCTCCCGGATCGGCGTCGAACGCTTCGTCCTCGACGACGGCTGGTTCGGCGGGCGTCGCCACGACCGCGCCGGTCTCGGCGACTGGGTCGTCTCCAGCGACGTGTGGCCCGAGGGGATGGGCGCGCTCGTCGACCACGTCAAGGGCCTCGGCCTCGAGTTCGGGCTGTGGTTCGAGCCCGAGATGGTCAACGAGGACAGCGACCTCGTGCGGGAGCACCCCGAGTGGGTGCTGCGCCCGGCCGCCGGCTCACCGCGCGAGTGGCGTTGGCAGCAGCTGCTCGACCTGACGCACGACGCCGCGCGCGAGCAGCTGCTCGAGCGGATCAGCGGGCTCGTCACCGACATCGGCATCGACTACATCAAATGGGACCACAACCGCGACCTGCTCGAGGCGGTGCACACCGTCGACGGCTCGTCCGGGCGCCTCGTCGACGTCCCGGCCGTCCACGCGCACACGCTGGCCTTCTACCGCCTGCTCGACGACCTCCGGGCGCGTCACCCGCAGCTCGAGATCGAGTCCTGCAGCAGTGGTGGGGCGCGCGTCGACCTGGCCGTGCTCGACCGCACCGACCGCATCTGGACGAGCGACTGCAACGACGCGCTCGAGCGGGCGAACATCCAGCGCTGGACGAGCCTGCTCGTGCCGGCCGAGCTCATGGGCACGCACGTCGGCCCGGCCACGGCCCACACGACGCACCGCACGGTCGAGTTCGGCTTCCGCACGCTCATGGCGCTCCAGGGTCACGCCGGTCTCGAGTGGGACATCACGGAGTGCTCCGACGAGGAGCTCGAGGCGCTGACGGGGTGGACCGCGCTCGCGCGCGAGCTGCGGCCGTTGCTCCACACCGGCGACCTCGTGCGCTCCGACAGCCCCGACGGCACGGTCATCGTCACGGGCACCGTCGACGGCGACCGCAGCCGGGCGGCCTACACCGTGGCCCGTCTCGTGACCGGCCGCGACGCCGCGACCGGCGCGCTGCCCCTTCCGGGCCTCGACCCGAGCAGGTCGTATGCCGTCCGGGTGCGTCCCGAGGCCGGCCTGCCCGCCGTCGTGCAGAACACCCCGCCGGGCTGGTGGGAGCCGGCCCTCGGCGAGGACGGCGTCGTCGTCCCGGGGTCGGTCCTGACGACCGTCGGCCTGCCGGTCCCGATCATGGGCCCGGCCCAGGGCTACCTCCTCGACCTCCGCGCCCTCTGACCCGCGGTCAGGGCGTCGCGCAGTCGCCGCAGGTGCCGAGCAGGGCCGCGTGACCGGTGTCGAGGGTGAAGTCGAGGTCGGCTCGCAGCCGCGCGGCCACCTCGTCGAACACGTCCGGTGCCACGTCGAGCACACGCCCGCAGACGTGGCACTGGACATGGGCGTGTCCGTGGTCGTGGGCGGCGTGCTCGTGCTGCTCGGTGGGCGACGGCTCGGTGAGGTGGTAGACCGTCGCCGTCCCGCCGAGGTGCACGTGCGAGAGGACGCCGGTCTCGACGAGCGAGGTCAGCGTGCGGTAGACGGTGGCCCGGTGCACGCTCGGCTCGACGTCGGCCACGCGGGTGCCGATCTGCTCGGCGGTGAGGTGCTCGTCGGCGAGGTCGGCGGCGTCGACGACGTGCAGGACGGAATACCTCGCCGGGGTGACGCGCTCACCGGCAGACCGCAGCCGCGCGACGGCGGCGGCCACCCGGGGGCTCGGGGCGGGGCTCTCGGCAGAGGGGGGCACGCTCCCATTATCGGCAGTGGCAGACTCTCCCCGTGCGCGCACTCACCAAGCTGACCGCAGGCCCCGGCCTCTCGCTCGTCGACCGTCCCGAGCCCGAGTGCGGGCCCGCCGACGTCAAGATCCGCGTCCTGCGGGCGGGCCTCTGCGGCACCGACCTGCACCTCGCCGGCTGGGACGACTGGGCCGCCTCGACGGTCACGCCGCCTCTCGTCATCGGCCACGAGTTCTACGGCGAGGTCGTCGAGATCGGCGAGGACGTCACGGGCATCTCCGTCGGTGACCGTGCCTCCGGCGAGGGCCACATCGTGTGCGGCCGCTGCCGCAACTGCCGCGCCGGCCGCCGCCACCTCTGCATCCGCACCGAGGGCATCGGCGTCAACCGCGACGGCGCCTTCGCCGACTACGTCGTCACCCCGGCGAGCAACGCGTGGATCCAGCCCGCAGACCTCGACCCCGACCTCGGCGCCGTCTTCGACCCGCTCGGCAACGCGACCCACACGGCCCTGCAGTGGCCGATGGTCGGCGAGGACGTCGTCATCACCGGCGCCGGCCCGATCGGCGTCATGGCCGCCGCGATCGCACGGCACGCGGGTGCCCGCTACGTCGTCGTCACCGACGCGAGCGACTACCGCCTCGCGCTCGCCGAGCACGCCGGTGCCGACCTGACGATCAACGTGACGCGCGAGAGCCTCGCCGACGCTCAGGCCCACCTCGGCATGAAGGAGGGCTTCGACATCGGGCTCGAGATGTCCGGTGCTGCGCCGGCCGTCACCGACATGATCGCCAACATGAACCACGGCGGGCGCATCGCGCTCCTCGGCCTGCCGCACCAGTCCTACGAGCTCGACTGGGGCAAGGTCATCACCCACATGATCACGCTCAAGGGCATCTACGGCCGCGAGATGTACGACACGTGGTACGCCATGTCGCAGATGATCGCGACGTCCGAGCGCTTCCGGTCCGCGGTCGCCCAGGTCATCACCCACCGCTTCCCGGCCGAGCAGTGGGAGGAGGCCTTCGAGACCGCCCGGTCCGGCCAGTGCGGCAAGGTCGTCCTCGACTGGAGCTGACGTGGCCCCTCGCCCGCTCGTCCTGCTGCACGGTCTCGGCCAGTCGCCGATCGCGTGGCAGGACTTCGTGTCGGCCTACGGCGCCGGCCGCCCGATGACGGCCCCCTGGATGAAGGGGCTCAAGCCCAAGGACCCCGTCGGCTTCGACCTCGGAGACGCGGCGTCGGGCGTCGCGGACGAGCTCGAGCTCCAGGGCGTCAAGCAGGCCGACTTCGTCGGGGTCTCGGTGGGTGCGAGCGTCGCGCTGCGCCTCGCCGTCGAGCGGCCCGAGCTCGTCGGGCGTCTCGTCCTCGGCGGTGCGCTCGTGCGCCCGGGCCGGGGGGCCCTGCGGATGCAGCGCCTCGCGATGCGTCTCGTGCCGGAGAGCAGGCTCGTCGACGGGGGGGTCTCGCGCCCGCGGATGCTCGCGGTCCTGGACGCGCTCAAGGGCTTCGACGGCACGGAGTCGCTGCGTGCCGTCGCGGCGCCGGTGCTCCTCGTCGCCGGGTCGAGGGACAAGGCCGGGATCGTCGCGGCGCAGGAGCTCTCGCAGCACCTGCCGACCGCACGTCTGCAGGTCGTCGACGGGGCCGGAGCGCTCGTCAACACCGAGTCGGCGCGCGAGCTCGCTGACCTCACGCACGCCTTCCTCGACGAGCCGGACCCGTGACCGCGCGCTCCGTCGCCGGCGTCAACGCCAATGACGTCATCGCCTTCGGCGTCGAGGTGCTGGCCGTCGTCCTGCTCGCGGTCTGGGGAGCCGGGCTCGGGACCACCACCGCCGCCCACGTGCTCGGCGGCGTCCTCGTCCCCGCGGCCGCCGTCACCCTCTGGGGACTCTTCGCGGCGCCCAGGGCGGTCGTGCAGGTGCCCGTGCTCGGCGTCCTGACGAAGGTGGTCGTGCTCGGAGGCGCTGCGGTCGCAGCCTTCGCGGTCCTGCCGCGCGCGTGGGCCGTCGTCGTCGCCGTGGTGATCGTCGTCAACACGGTGCTGACGTGGTTCGGTCCCTTCGCCCGCCGGGACGCGGCTCCTTCGTCGTCCTGAGCTGCGGGGTGGGCGGGCTCAGCAGAGGTTGATGCCGCCGGCGTCGAGCAGCTTGGCCACGACCTTCTCGTCCGTGACGGCGGGGACCATCCAGTTCTTGCCGGCCACGGACTTCACGCCGTTCGTGCACTCGAACGTGCTGACCCGCCGGTCGAGCTCGACGGCCTGGTCGTAGAAGGCCGCCTCGAGCGGCTTGCCCTGCGCTCCCGTGCACGTGATCTTGTGCTCGGCCAGCGACCCCTGGGTGTCGCCGCTCGACGGGCAGACGAGCTCGGCGACGGCGGCCCAGTCGGGATGCGCGGCGGCCTCGGGGGACGAGGCGGGCGAGCTGCCACTGCAGGCCGCGAGGGGGAGGGCGAGGGCGGCCGTGGCGCAGGCGAGGGTGAGGCGTCGGAGCACGAGAGCGTTCCCTGAGGGTGGGGGATGGAGGGGGATCGGCCCGGGGTGGCCGGGCGCAAACCCCGGTAATGCTAGACCTCGGGCAGGCGCAGGACCCACTCGAACGAGGTGCCCTGAGCGTGCGTGAGTGACAGAGTCAACACATGGCCCGCCTCATCTACACGACCATCGCCTCGCTCGACGGCTACGTGAACGACGACGCCGGCGGCTTCCGGTGGGCCGCACCCGACCGGGAGGTGCACTCGTTCGTCAACGACCTCGAGCGCGACGTCGGCACCTATCTCACCGGACGCCGCCTCCACGACGTGATGGTCTACTGGCAGACGGTGCCCACCGAGGACTCCGACGATCCGGAC
Organism: Terrabacter sp. P2_E3; assembly: GCF_056403915.1. Classification (NCBI taxonomy): domain Bacteria; kingdom Bacillati; phylum Actinomycetota; class Actinomycetes; order Micrococcales; family Intrasporangiaceae; genus Terrabacter; species Terrabacter sp. P2_E3. The sequence continues at coordinate 41,352 of NZ_JBFUEN010000016.1, read as the reverse complement.
GACGCCGTCGAGCACGACTACGCCCGCATCTGGCAGGCGGCCGAGAAGGTCGTCTACTCGCGCACCCTCGAGGCCGTGTCGGGGCCGAGGACGCGGCTCGAGCGCGACTTCGACCCCGCCGCCGTCGCCACGCTCGTGGCCTCGGCCGACCGCGACGTCAGCATCGGCGGCCCCGCCCTCGCGGCCGAGGCCCTGCGCGCCGGCATCGTCGACGAGCTGCGCCTGCTGACGGTGCCCGTCGTCGTCGGTGGCGGCACGCGGACCCTGCCGGACGGCATACGCCTCGACCTCGAGCTGCTCGAGCACCGCCGCTTCGCCGGCGGCACGACCTACGCGAGGTATGCCGTCACGCGGTGACCGTGCCGTCCGTGTCGTCCGTGCCGGGCGGAGGAGCGTCGAGGGCCACGAGACCGTCGCGCAGGGTCTGGAGGAACTCGGCGCGGCGCTGCGCCTCCGTGCCGGCCATGACGATGAGGAAGTCCACCTGGTCGCGCACCTGGCGCAGCTGCTCCTCGCTGCCGAGATCGCTCGCCCGGCGGTAGAGGTCGAGGGCCTGCTGGGCCTCCGCGTCGGTGGCGCGGGGGCTCCACAGCGCGTCGAGGACGAGCAGGTCGCCGTAGACCGCGACCGTCCAGAAGGTCGGCGCGAGGTAGGCCTCCTCGCGGGCGGCACCGATCGACTCGTCGATGAGCCGGCGCGCCTCGGAGCGGTCGAGGCCGGTGCGTCCCTCGACCGGTCGCCAGCGCAGGGCCAGCTCGGCGGCGAGCCAGTTGGCGAGCGCGCCGTGGCGACGTCGGTCGGTCGCTCCCGAGGCGGTCCGGGCCGCGGCGTACCAGTCGGACATCTTCGTCAGCGCGTCGTGCGTGCGCGTCCAGTCGCCGCTGCGGGTCGAGCCGGGGCGCTCGGGACACGCGACGAGGGCGAGCCGCTTGTAGGCGCTCGCGACCCGCCACAGCCGATCGATGCCGACGCCGCCCGACGCCCCGGGGGCGTCGCCCGGGAGGAAGCCGACCCGTTCGGGTGCGTGCGACCCGAGCACGAGGGACGCGGGGTTGTCGAGGAGCGTGCGCAGGCGGTCGATGGCCGACTCGATCGTCGCGACCGCGTCGTCGACCGGGTCGTCGCTCGCCGCCGCCGCCCGGACGACCTGGTCGATCCAGACCTCGAAGTCGCGCACCGTCAGGGCCGTCCCGCCCCGCTCGAGGGTCTGCTCGAAGTACTGCGTCGCGTGCCCGAAGTCGCCGAACTTGTTGTACGTCCGGGCGATGAGCACCTGGAGCGCGTCGTCCTCGCGGTCCTCGGGCGAGAGGGCCTCGTAGAGCTCGCTCAGCCGGTCGAGCCCGAAGCGGGTGTTGCGGCTGACGTCGACCGACTGCCCGAGGTTCTCGATCTCGACCCTGGCCTGCTCGGCGCTCGCGGGTGCCCGCCGCACCGTCGTCGCGCGATGCACGACCGCGTCCGGTGCCAGGCGGTAGTCGGGGTCGCCGTAGCACTGGTAGGCGCCCCACGTGTTGACGGCCGGGTGGTCGTTCCACGTCTGCCAGCGGGCCGCGGCGATCGCCTCGCCGAACGTCAGCCCGGAGAGCAGCCGGTCGTAGAGCGTCGCCGCGAAGGTCGAGGCCGCGGCGTCGTCGACGGCCCAGCCGCACGCGACGACGGCCCGCACGCCGATGTCGATGAGCTCGGTCGCGAAGCTCGCGGCGAGCCGGTGGTAGTTGCCGGCGCGCTCGGTCGGCATGCCCGGAGCACCCGGGACTGCCGGGCCGACGGGAGTGCTCGGCCCCATCGACCCGAGGTGGCAGCAGTTGACGACGACGAGCTCGGGCACCTGCCGCATCTGGCCGACCTCACCTGCCGTGAGGTACATCCCGTTGCCGAGCACCATGCCGGTGACCGTGGCGTCCGTCCCGTCGCCGAGCGGCCACTCGAAGACACCGTGACCGGCGAGGTGGACGACGCGGTAGGACGTCGCGAAGAGGGCCTGGATGACCTTGGTGCCGCTCTCGGCGATGAGCGGCTCGGCCTCGAAACCGCTCTGTCGCAAGGCATCTGCGACCCCGCGGGCCTCTCTCTGGGCGGCGGGGAGGGCGCTCAGACCGCTCGCGGTGTCGCCGACGACCAGGGCTCGGCTGCTCGTGGCCGAGAGCACGTGGCTTCGCATCGAGGAGCCCTCGAGCTGGCGGACGAGCCCGCGCCGGACGCCGAGCGGCTCGCGGTCCTCCTCGGTGCCGTGGTCGTCGAGCAGCTCCCACGGGTAGTGCGCCGAGCCCCGGTCGACGAGCAGCACGAGGTTGTCGGTGTCGGGCGCCTGCGCCTTGAGGTCGTTGGGGAAGAGCAGCTCGAAGAGCGTCCGGGCCGCCGACGGGTCGGGTGACGGGGAGTCGACGAGCGACTCGACGAGCCGGTCGACGAGGGCCCGCTGCGTCGGGACGGTGCGCGTCGGCGTGCCCGCCCGTCGCATCGACGCCTCGAACGACAGACCCCCGTCGGGCTCGCTGCGCACCCGCACCTGCTGCCACCAGCCGGTCGGCTCCTGGAAGAGCAGCCGACGCTGGCGGCCCGGGCGCTCCTCGAGGCGCAGGTCGGCCGTGAAGGAGTCGGCGAGCTCGCCGCTCGTCAGCGACGACCCGAGGGCCTCGACCGCCTGGAGCGCGCGGTCCTGCCACAGCTCGATGATCTCGAGCTCGGCGATGTGCACCCCGAGGTCGGTGTCGGCGAGCCGGTCGTTGGCTCGCTGCACCCCGGTCAGCAGGGCCTGCACGCTGTCGCGGACCGGGAGTCCGCCCTGACCGGTGCCGATGAGCAGGCTGGAGAGCCTCAGCTGTCGCACCTCGGTGCTCGTCGCCGACGCCCCGGCCGTGAGGTGGCCGAGGGCCGACGTCAGCACCGCGTGGGCGGTCGCCCGCGCCAGCGACGCGGCGCTCAGGCCGCCGATGGGGCCGAGCCCGGCCACGACCGCCCCCGGCGGGCGGGTCCACTCGTCGGGGTCGGTGAACACCTGGCACGTCTCGATCGGCCCGGGGTAGATGCCGAGCAGGGCGGCCCGCGAGAGCCGGCCGTCGAGCAGCTCGTCGAGGGCGCCCTCGCCGCCGACCAGGGTGCTGCCCGGGTAGTGCCCGACGAGGACGTGGTGGCGGGCGAAGCGCAGGTCGCCGTGCGAGATGCGGACCCGGGTCAGCGGCCGCGACGGGTCGGCGTCGGGGTCGGCGTCGGGGGCCGGGGTGGGGACGGCATCGGCGGCCGGCTTCGGCTCGGGTGGCGGGGTGACCACGTGCTGGGGTGCCGGCTCCGTGGCCTCGGCGCTCGGCGGGTCGGGCAGCGGCTGCTCGGGAAGGACAGGCGCATGCGCGCCGGTCGGGACGGCATACGGCTCGTGGTCTGCGGGGGGCGTGGCGCCCACGAGGGTCGACACGGCTCAGCCCACCCCCGACAGGAAGGTCTGGTCGAGGCGCGGGGCGCGCCCCTCGAGCTGCGGCACCTGGTCGTAGTTGCCGCGCAGACCGGCGAGCGTGCGGGCGTGGAGGGCCCGGTAGGTCGACTGCGGGTCCTCGCGCATGGCCCGGACGAGGTAGTAGGTCAGGGCGCCGTTGTAGTCGCCGTCGATGTGCGCATCGGCGGAGGTCTGGTCGTCGCGGCACCCGCTGACGAGGGTCTCGGCGATGTCGACGACGTGCACGTTCTCGGCGCGGCGACGGCGGCGGACGCGTCGTGGCGTCCCCGTGAAGCCGCCGCCGCGGGCCTCGTCGTCGGGGTTGGGCAGGAAGCGCGACACGACCTCCGGCGCTGGGCCGCCGAGGAGCACCGGCTCGCGGGTGTTGCTGCCGGAGTGGCAGCAGTCCATGACGACGGTGAGCGACGCGCCCGGGTCGAGCCGGTCGAACGTCGTGCGGAGCCAGTCGTCGGTGAGCGGGTCGTTCCAGTCGAGGTCGTGCGGGCAGAGGATCTCGTCGCGGTGGTCGGTCGTCTCGTCCCCGCTGGTGTCGGGGACGTTCGAGCCGTGGCCCGAGTAATGGAGGTAGAGGACGTCACCGGGCCGGGCCGTGTCGACGAGGTCGGCGATGCCCTGCGTCATCGCGGCCTTGGTCGCGGCGCCGTCGAGGAGCATCGTGATGTCGGACTCGGCGAAGCCGTAGAGGTCCGTCAGCGCGCCGGCGACGGCATGGACGTCGTTGACGCAGCCCCGGAGGTTCGCCCCCGGGATCGCGTACTCGTTGACCCCGATGAGCAGCGCGCGCTTGGACATGGTGGACTCCTTCGACCCGGGCCGCGCAGTGGGCGCGACGGCCCCTGCGATCCAGTGTTCTCCTGAGGGGCTGCTGATACAGCCGGTTCAGGAGGAACGGTTGGGGCCGGTCGACGGGGTCTGCAGGCTCAGGCCGTGACCGTGATCTCGTGGATCTCGTCCGCCGGGTGACCGGTGCGCTCGTGGATGCGCCTCACGGCGTCGGCGCTCGGTCCCTCGGACAGGCAGAACACATGGCCGCTCGTGGGGTCGGCCCAGGCGTGCTTGAACACGACGCCCTCGTCGTCCTGGATGTCGAGGTCGGCCTGGTGGGCCTCCATCAGTGCTTCCGATGTCACACCCGGCATGTTGGTGTGAACGTCCATGAACTCTGGCATGTGATCGCCTCGCTAGGTCGTCGATCCCCCGATGAACGGTGGCTCCACGCTACGCCGCGTCGCGTGCGCCGGTAGGGACTTCGGCGTGAGACCTTCAGGCGCTCGCCGCCTCCTCCATGGCCCGCTCGATCGCACTCGGGAAACGGGTCTCGAAGTCGAGGATCGCGACCCACTCGGGCGTGACGAAGACGCGGCTCATGTGGGTGGTGATGGCCCGGAGGTTCGTGAGCCACGCGCGCCCCTGCTCCTCGCCGAGCATGCGGACCGTCGTCTCCTCGTACTCGGGGGCGATCCCCTCGACCGTGTCGGTGCGCACCCGCCCGCGGATCTGCAGCACCTTGTAGGGCATCTCGTCCGTGTCGATGGACACGGCCGCGCGGTCACCGTCCTTGAGAGCCCTCATCTTGGGCGCATCGGGCGGCGTCCCGAACACGAGCTCCTTCCCGTTCCAGTGGAAACCGATCGGCACCACCCGTGGTGACCCGTCGGTCCACGAGTACGCCAGCCGCGCGGGCAGCGGAGACCGCAACAGCCGCTGCGCCACCTCGTCCTCGAGCAGTGCGAGGCTTCCCTGTCGTGTCGTCATGACCTCACTCCTTCCTCCGGCCCGCGGACGCGGGCGTCCTTCCAGCGTCCTCCGCTGTCGCCCAGGACGTCAGCGGTTCCGCGAACACGGCCGGGCATACGCTGGGTGGCGCCACACGCCCCACCGACCCGCGAAGGACACCGATGTACGGCTCAGTCAAGGACGAGATCGCCGCGACGCTGCAGGAGATCAAGGACGCCGGCCTCTACAAGAACGAGCGGGAGCTGACGTCGCCGCAGTCGGCGCACGTGACGACCCTCAAGGCGGAGGCGCTCAACTTCTGCGCCAACAACTACCTCGGTCTCGCGAACGACCCGGGCGTCGTCGAGGCGTCGAAGAAGGCGCTCGACGAGTGGGGCTTCGGCATGGCCTCGGTGCGCTTCATCTGCGGCACCCAGACGCTGCACACCTCCCTCGAGCACAAGATCAGCGAGTTCCTCGGCACGGAGGCGACGATCCTCTACTCGTCGTGCTTCGACGCGAACGGCGGCGTCTTCGAGGTGCTCTTCGGCGCCGAGGACGCGATCATCAGCGACGAGCTCAACCACGCCTCGATCATCGACGGCGTGCGACTGTCCAAGGCGATGCGCTACCGCTACAAGAACGCCGACATGACCGACCTGCGGGCCCAGCTCGAGGCGGCCCGGGTGGCCGACGCGAGGCGGACCGTCGTCGTCACGGACGGCGTCTTCTCGATGGACGGGTCGTATGCCCCGCTCGACGAGATCTGCGACCTGGCCGACGAGTTCGGCGCGCTCGTCTTCGTCGACGACTCCCACGCCGTGGGCTTCGTCGGTGACGGCGGTCGGGGCACGCCCGAGCTCTTCGGTGTGATGGACCGCGTCGACATCATCACGGGCACGCTCGGCAAGGCGCTCGGCGGTGCGTCCGGCGGCTACGTGAGCTCGCGACAGGAGATCGTCGACCTGCTCCGCCAGCGCTCGCGTCCCTACCTCTTCAGCAACTCCGTCGCGCCGTCCGTCGTCGCCGGCTCCATGGCCGCCCTCGAGCTCGTCGAGAGCTCGGCCGAGAAGCGCGAGACGCTCAAGGCCAACACGGCGCTCTTCCACACGCTCATGACAGAGGCCGGCTTCGAGCTGCTCCCGGGCACGCACCCGATCCGTCCCGTCATGTTCCCCGGCGAGGACGGCGCCCGTCAGGCCGCGCAGATCGCCGACCACATGCTCGGCAACGGCGTCTACGTCATCGCCTTCAGCTTCCCGGTCGTCCCGCGGGGCAAGGCCCGCATCCGCGTGCAGCTCTCGGCCGCGCACTCGGAGGCCGACGTGCGCGCGTGCGTCGACGCCTTCGTCGCGGCCCGCGACGCCGTCGGCTGAGCGCTCGGGCGGGTGCGCGCCCGTGCCAGAGGTGCGGGTTCCCGCGAGGAGTGCGCGCTGCACCGCGCACTCCTGCGGGGACCGGGCACCTCTGGGGTGAGCGTGCACCTGTCGTGACCGCTACCGGTCGGCGGTGTTGAACGCCTGGCGCAGGCGCGGCACTCGCCGGATGACGACGCGGTCGAGCAGCAGCACGACGACGAGTGACGCCCCGAAGACCGGCAGCAGGACCGCCAGCCCCACGACGAGCACGGCGAGCAGCGGCGAGGAGGCGAGCGGCATACGCCCTCGGGGTGCGCCGACGGCACCCGAGCCGCGCGGACGGCGGCGCCACCACATGACCGGCCCGGTCACGCACGACACGACGACGGCCACGCAGAAGAGCGCGGTGAGCCAGAAGTTCAGCGTGCCGAAGCGGCGCCCCTCGTGGACGGCGATGCCCTGGCTGACGACCTTTGCGAGCGCCGGGTAGTCGTCGTAGCCGTACGTGCTCACGACCTGGCCGCCGAAGCGGTCGACGTGCACGGTCCGCTCGGCCCCGGGGTCCTCGAAGGCGTAGCCGATGACCGAGTAGACGCCGCGGTCGTCCGACGGCAGCGCGACCGTCACCGGGTGCGCCAGCCCCGAACGGTCACCCACCTCCACTGCGGTGTCGAGGTTCGCGACGCTGACCTCGTCTCCGGCCGAGACCGGATCCGACTGCGGCACAAGGCTCTTGCCCTGTGCCCATGGGACGGCGTGGTGACTGTGCGGTAGCGACTCGTCCAAGGTCGAGGTCGGGTTGGACAGGGCGCCCGGGTCCTCGGCCCACATCGACGTGCCGCGGTCGGTGGCCAGCTTCTGCACCTGCTCGCCCCAGATGCCGGTCCACGGCAGGCCCGAGACGACGAGGAGCAGCAGCCCGGCGCCGACGAACGCTCCGGTGCGGGCGTGGGTCGTCCGCAGGCAGGCGCCGGGTGCATCGACCTCACGCTGCCGACGCCGCGCCCGCCGACCGCGGACGAAGAGGTAGTAGCCGGTGACGGCCATGACGATCGCCCAGCACGCGCCGAGCTCGATGACGGTGTCGCCGATCCGGCCGGCCATGAGGTCGGCGTGCAGGCGCACGGCGGTGCCGCTGATCGTCGAGTCCGGGTCGAGCGAGCCGAGCACCCGCACCGTATAGGGGTCGACGAAGACATCGCGGGTCAGGCCCTCGGCCGTCTCGACGGTGAAGCGGGCGCTGGCGTCGGCGCCGGTCGGCTCCGTGAACGAGACGACGGTGGCCCCCGGAGACGCCTCCTGGACCGCCTCGAGCTGGGTCTGCCACGGCTGCGTCAGCTGACCCTCCGCGTGGTCGACGCGCATGAGGTCCGGGTGGACGAGCGGCTCGATCTGGAAACGGAAGAGGTAGACGAGGCCGGTGACGGCGAGGACGAGCAGGACCGGGACGACGACGACGGAGGCGTAGAAGTGCCACCGCCAGAAGGCGCGGAACAGGCCGGTGGTCGGGCGGGCACCCTTGCGGGCGAGGGGTTTCGGACGTGCGGGATCGATGACGGACATGGTGCTCCTCGGGCATGACGGTAGGGGGCAGCGGCCGGGTGGTGGCCGGCGCTGCGAGGTGGTGTCAGGTGAGGAGGAAGGCGGGCGGGCCGCGACGCACCGGGGTGCGGGCGCGCCACACGTCGGCCGGGACTCGCACGTCCGACGGCCGAGGTCGCGGGTCGCGGAGTCCCGCACACCTGGCAACGACAGCGTGGATCAGGGCACCGGCGCCGTGGGCGAGTGACAGCACCGCACGGGTCAGCGCGACGCCGACCGTGGCCACGAGTGCGCAGGCGACCCGCCACGACTCCTCGCTGCGGGTCAGCAGGACGCCGATCGTGACCGCAGCCGCGACGTGCGCGAGCAGCATCGTCGGGGAGGGGAGCAGGTCGGTGAGCGCGCTCGTCGCGACCGCGCCACCCGGGTCAGCCGCGCCGGCGACCGTGCCGCTGCCCGTGTCGATGCGACCGAGGGGGCGTATGCCGTGTGCCGCGTGGGAGGGGCCGCCGCCGGTCCCGTGGACGGGGGAGCCCACGGCCATCGCCGCGAGGCCGTGCACGACGTGCGCAGCCACCTGGAGGGCGGCGAGCAGGACCGCGGACCGGACGGCCGTCAGGCCGAAGCGCACGAACGGCAGGGTGGCGCCGGTCAGGAGGGCCGTCGCCACGAGGACGCCGACGCCCGAGACGAGGTGGCCGCCACCGACCGCGTGCGCGGCCGTGGCTCCGCCGGAGGCGACGAGCGCCAGCACGAGCGCGCGCAGGGCCTGCGCGCGCGGGCTCCGGGCGGACGTGGGCACGCGCCAAGGGTAGACGAGGGCGCGTGCCTGCCCAGCGGTCAGGCGGTCAGGCGGTCAGCCCGTGGGCAGGTCCCGCAGCCACGGCCTCGTGAGGTCGAAGCGGCGTCCGGAGATCTCGTCGACCTCGATCGCGACGACGACGGACTTCGGGGTGTCGACCCACGGCCGCACGGGGAGGCGCTCGACGACGTAGGCGGCCTGTCCCTCCAGGGTGCGCGCCCGGCCCCGGCAGATGACGCTCGTGGCGCGCTCACCGACGATCTCGTCGACCTCGAAGGCGACGTCGGGGTTGGCCGTCACGCCGAAGAGCTTGCTGCCCTCGGCCGTCATGAAGACGATGCGCTCGCCGTCGAGGGCGTAGTTGATCGGCGTCAGGTGCACCTCACCGACGAGGTGGAAGGCCAGGCGGCCGAACTCGTGGGCGCGGAGGAAGCCCCAGGACTCCTCCGGGTGAAGGACGTGGACCGGGTTCTGGTCCGACATGGTGACCTCCTCGGTTGCTCGTCGGGCGAGTGTCCGACTACTACTGATGGTAGTAAAGATGGTCCCGGACACGCCCGCGCTCGCGGCGAGTCCCGCGTCACACGCACTGCCCGCACGGCGTGCGATTGACTGTGCCCATGGACTTCTACAGCTCCTGGGCCCAGGGCTTCGCCCGCGTTGCCGCGTGCACCCTGCCGATCGTGGCGGTCGACCCCGAGCGCAACGCCGACGCCGTCATCACGCAGCTGCGCGAGCTCGACGACGAGGGTGTCGGCCTCGTGCTCTTCCCGGAGCTGTGCCTGTCGGGCTACGCCATCGACGACCTGCTCCTGCAGGACCCGCTCCTCGACGCCGTCGACGACGCCCTGGCCCGCATCGCCGAGGCCACCGCTGACCTCCGCCCCGTCGTCATCGTCGGCGCGCCGCTGGAGAAGGGCTCGCGCGTCTACAACTGCGGCGTCGTCATCCACGGCGGTCGCATCCTCGGTGTCGCGCCGAAGTCCTACCTGCCGAACTACCGCGAGTTCTACGAGCGGCGGCACTTCGCGCCCGGCGACGACCAGCGCGGCCAGACGATCGACGTCGCGGGCGACCGGGTGCCGTTCGGCCCCGACCTGCTCTTCCGGGCCACCGACGTGCCGGGCTTCGTCCTGCACGTCGAGGTCTGCGAGGACATGTGGGTCCCCGTCCCGCCGAGCCACGAGGCGGCGCTCGCCGGCGCGACGATCCTCACCAACCTCTCCGGCTCGCCGATCACCGTCTCGCGCGCCGAGGACCGTCACCTGCTCGCCCGCAGCGCGTCGGGCCGCTGCCTCGCCGCCTACCTCTACGCCGCGGCCGGCGAGGGCGAGAGCTCGACCGACCTGTCGTGGGACGGCATGACGATGGTCTACGAGAACGGCGCCCTCCTCGCCGAGAGCGAGCGCTTCCCCGAGGGTGCCCGCGCCTCCGTCGCCGACATCGACCTCGACCTGCTGCGCCAGGAACGCCAGCGGCAGGGCACCTTCGACGACAACCGCCGCACCCACGCCGCGCGCACCGACGGCTTCCGCACCGTCGAGCTCGAGCTCGACCCGCCGGCCGGCGACCTCGGCCTGCTCCGCAAGGTCGACCGCTTCCCCTTCGTGCCCGACGACGAGGACCGCCTCGCGCTCGACTGCTACGAGGCGTACAACATCCAGGTCTCCGGTCTCGAGCAGCGCCTGCGCGCCATCGGCCAGCCCAAGGTCGTCATCGGCGTGAGCGGCGGCCTCGACTCCACCCACGCGCTCATCGTCGCGGCCAAGGCCATGGACCGGCTCGACCGGCCCCGCAGCGACATCCTCGCCTTCACGATGCCCGGCTTCGCGACGAGCGACCACACGAAGAGCAACGGCATCGCGCTCATGGAGTCGCTCGAGGTCACGTGGGAGGAGCTCGACATCCGACCGGCGGCGACCCAGATGCTCGAGGCGATGGGCCACCCGTTCGGCCGGGGCGAGGAGCTCTACGACGTCACCTTCGAGAACGTCCAGGCCGGCCTGCGCACCGACTACCTCTTCCGCATCGCCAACCAGCGCGGCGGCATCGTCCTCGGCACCGGCGACCTGTCCGAGCTCGCCCTCGGCTGGTGCACCTACGGCGTCGGCGACCAGATGAGCCACTACGGCGTCAACACCGGCGTGCCCAAGACCCTGATGCAGCACCTCATCCGCTGGGTCGTGTCGTCGAGCCAGTTCGACGAGGAGGTCGCCGGCACGCTGACCTCGATCCTCGACACCGAGATCACGCCCGAGCTCGTGCCGGCCAAGGAGGGCGAGAAGCCGCAGAGCACGGAGGCGATGATCGGGCCCTACGCCCTGCAGGACTTCACGCTCTTCCACGTGCTGCGCCGCGGCTACCGCCCGTCCAAGATCGCCTACCTCGCGTGGAACGCGTGGCGGGACAGCGAGGCGGGGGAGTGGCCCGCGGGCTACCCCGAGGCCGACCGGACGGCATACGACCTCGCGACGATCCGGCACTGGCTCGAGGTCTTCGTCAAGCGCTACTTCGCCAACCAGTTCAAGCGCTCCGCGCTGCCCAACGGGCCCAAGGTCGTGGCGGGAGGCTCGCTGTCGCCGCGGGGTGACTGGCGTATGCCGTCCGACGCGACGTCGGTGGCGTGGCTGAGTGAACTGGACGCGAATGTTCCTGAGAAGTAGGGCGATTCGAGTGGCTTCCACCATCACTGTCCGGGATTTCGACGAGGCCGACTGGCCGCTCGTGTGGCCCGTCATCGAGCAGGTCGTCCGCGCGGGCGACACCTTCCCCTTCCCGACCGACCTCACCGAGACGGAGGCGCGCGGCATCTGGCTCGAGAACGGTCCCGGGGGGCGTGTCACCGTCGCGGTCGACGGCGACCGCGTCCTCGGCACGGCGAAGATGGGGCGCAACCGTCCCGGCCCCGGGTCGCACGTCGCGACGGCGAGCTACATGGTGTCGGCCGAGGCCCGAGGTCTCGGCGCCGGGCGCGCGCTCGTCGTCGACTCCCTCGACTGGGCCCGCGAGTCCGGTTATGCCGCCATGCAGTTCAACGCCGTCGTCGCCACCAACACCGGCGCGGTGCGGCTCTACGAGAGCCTCGGCTTCACGGTCGTCGGCACCGTGCCGCGGGCCCACGAGCTCCCGACCGGGGAGCGCGTGGGCCTGCGGATCATGCACGTCGACCTCTGACGTCGCGTGCCCCTCAGCGCGTCAGCACCACCTTGAGGGCTCCGGTGTCCGCCGCGCGGGCGAACGTGTCGTAGGCGTCGAGGAAGTCGGCCATCGGGAAGCGGTGCGTCACGAACTGCGCCAGGTCGATGTGGTGGGTGGCCAGGAGCCGGAGCAGGGTCGGCGTCGAGTAAGTGTCGACGAGACCCGTCGTGATGGTGACGTTCTTGATCCAGAGGTCCTCCAGGTGCAGGGTGGCCGGGCCGCCGTGCACGCCCACGTTGGCGACGGTGCCACCGGGGCGCACCAGAGCCGCGCACTGCTCGAACGTCGATGCCACCCCCACCGCCTCGATGGCGACGTCGGCGCCGAGACCCTGCGTCAGGTCCCGGACGATCGTGACGGCGTCCTCGCGGGAGGGGTTCACCGTGATGTCGGCCCCGAACTGCTTGGCCGCCTCGAGTCGGGCATCGGCCAGGTCGATGGCCACGACGTGCGCCGGACTGAAGAGCTTGGCACCCATGATGGCGGAGAGCCCGACCGGGCCGGCGCCCACCACCGCTACGACGTCACCGGGACGGACCCGGCCGTTCAGCACACCGACCTCGTAGCCCGTGGGCCCGATGTCGGCGAGCATGAGTACTTCCTCGTCAGTCACTCCTTCGGGGACGGCATACGTCGACGTGTCCGCGAAGGGGACGCGGACGTACTCCGCCTGTGTGCCGTCGATCGTGTGGCCGAGGATCCAGCCCCCGCCGCCGATGCACTGGCCGTAGCTGCTCTCACGGCAGTAGCGGCACGCGCCGCAGGCGGTGATGCAGGAGACGAGCACGCGGTCGCCGGGCTTGACGTTCTTGACACCCGGGCCGACCTCCTCGACGGTGCCGACCGCCTCGTGGCCGAGGATCCGACCCTCGGTGACGGCCGCGACGTCACCCTTGAGGATGTGCAGGTCGGTGCCGCAGATGGTCACGCTGTCGACCCGGACGACGGCGTCGGTGTCGGCCTGGACCGTCGGCTTCGGGACCTCGTCCCAGGTCTTCCGGCCGGGGCCGTGGTAGACGATCGCGTGCATGGTGCTCATGTCTCCTCCTCGGGCCGCAGGTCAGCGGCGCGGGTCCAGTCCATCGCGGGGACCGGTGAGGAGGTAGGGCCATACGTCCCGCCCCGGGGCTGCCGGGACGGGACCAGGGTCCCGAGTCAGCTGGGCGTCAGGGCTCGACGAGGGCCTGGCGCAGCAGCTCGACGAGGGCGTCGAGCTGGAGCGTGTCGCCCGACGTGATGTCCTCGTCGCTGCCGTCGAGGGCGCGCGCGGCGAGCCCCTGCTTGGCGTCGATGAGCTCGGCGATCTTCGAGTCGATGGTGCCGGACGCGAGGATGCGCCAGGCCGTCACGGGCTCGTCCTGGCCGATGCGGTGCACCCGGTCGATCGCCTGCTGCTGCTCGGCCGCGGTCCACGACAGCTCGGCGAGCACGACGTTGGAGGCGGCGTGCAGGTTGAGCCCGACGCCGGCGGCGGTGAGTGAGCAGACCGCGACGGCGACCTCGGGGTCCTTCTGGAAGGCGTCGATCGCCTCCTGGCGCTGCTTCGAGGTCTGCTCGCCGCGCACCGACACGGTGCGCAGGCCGGCCGAGGCGAGGACGCGCTCGGCGGCGTCCATGACGTCGATGTGCTTGGCGAAGAAGACGACCTTGCCCACCGAGTGCGACAGCTGCACGGCGTAGTCGGCGGCGAGCGTCGACTTGGCCTGGCCGATGCGGCGCACGAGCGAGAAGACGTTGTCGGTGCCCTTCTCGGCCGACGCGGCACGCAGCTCCGCGGCGGCGACCCGACGCATGAGGGCGGTGTCGGGCTCGCCGTCCTCCTCGCGACCGTCGCCGGCAGCCAGGAGGGACTGGTAGCGCTGGGCCAGACGGCGACCCAGGGCGCGCTCGGCCTCGCGGATCGACCGACCGAGGTCGTCGTCGAGCTCGACGGTGATGTCGGCGATGCGCTTGTCGGGCAGGTCCTTGGCGACGTCGACCTTGCGGCGGCGCACGATGCCCATGTCGATGACCGCGCGACGGGCCTCCGGGTAGAAGGCGCGGTCGGCGGGCGTGTGCCCGGTGTCGTCGAGGCGCCGCGTGATCTCGGCGGTCGGCTTGCCGTCCTTGATCCAGCCCAGGAAGCGCCAGATCGCGTCGAAGTCCTTGACGTCGTTGATGAGCGGCGTGCCGGTGAGGGCCATGAGGAGCGGGTCGCCGCCGGGCGTCGTCGACCGCAGCCGGTCGCCGAGCGCCAGGACCTGCTGGGAGCGCTGCGACTGGAGGTTCTTGATGAAGTGGGCCTCGTCGACGACCATCGAGCGGAAGCCGAAGCTCGAGAGCCACCCGAAGTGCCGGTCGAGGATCTCGTAGTTGACGACGAAGACGTCGGCAAAGGCGTCGACGTCGTTGCCGTCGCCGTGGATGACGGTGACCCGGCGCTGCGGCGTCCACCGCTCGACCTCACGGGCCCAGTTGATCTTCACGACGTTCGGCACGACGGCGAGCATCGGGTAGGCGCCGGCGATCGAGGCGGCCATGACCGACTGGGCCGTCTTGCCGAGACCGGGCTCGTCGGCGAGCAGGAAGGTGCGGTGGCCCTCCTGGACGCTCTGGAGGAAGCGGGACTGGTGGACCATGAGCTGCGACCCGGGTGGGGAGAAGCGGTCGATCTGCGGCGTCGGCGGCAGGTCCATCGACGCTGCCTCTCCGCCGGCGCCCTGCTCGAAGGCGCGGTACAGCGGGCTGAGCAGGTCCCACCCGGCGAGCCGGTTGGGGAGGTAGTCGCTCTGGGCGCGACCGACGTCGGGCGTCAGGAACGGGTTGGCGAGCGCCCGCGACGGCACCGACTGCGGCATCACCTGGCGGGCCGCGATCTGCGGCGGGACGACCGGCCGCGGGGGCTCGGGCGCCTGGATGACGAGGTCCTCCTCGGCGAGCTCGGCGCCCGACTCGAGGAGCCAGTCGCGCCGCATCTGCTGGGCCGCGGGGCCGGGCTTGGCGTTCGCGTCGAGCAGCGTGAGCAGGCTCGTGTCACGGGCCGCGATCTGCGCGAGGATCGTCGCGATGCCGTCGAGGCGCTTGAGCAGGTCGGCTCGCGTGGCCGACGGGATCGACGCGTCCTCGCGGACCCGGGCGCGCTCGGACCGCATGAGTGTGGCCACGACGAGGAACTTGGTCCGGTTCGTCGGGCTGGCCTTGCCCTTGCTCGAGACGCGGGACTCGACCTCGCGGACCCGCCGTGCGAGCACGGGGATGAGCGGCGCAGGGTCGTCCTTGCGCTGGGTGGCCTTCCGCTGACCCTGGTTCTGGCCGTTCTGCCCCTGCTTGGGGCCCTGGCCGTCGGTCGGTCGGCGGCGGACGCGCGTTGCCATGTTCCTCCTGATGACGCGGAGGACGTCGAGCGGGCTGGGCCCCCGGACGACACCGTGCCTGACTGGGTCGGTGTCGGCGGCGGACTCGGCTCGAGTCCCGGTGGACGCGCATCGCGCGCCCTGTGCCCCGAGCGCCGGACCGGCGGTTGCGCCACGGACGGGCGCTTGGGACACCTCGACTCTACAGCCCGCTGGGCGCTGATCGGGTCGTATGCCGCGTGCAGGCCGTGAAGTGGCCGCGCGCTCAGCCGATGTTGACCCCGACGACCGCGCCGATGGCATACGTCACGCCCATGGCGAGCAGGCCGCCGGCGACGTTGCGCAGGACCGCCCGGGTGGCCGGGCTGCGTCCGAGGCGGGCGCTGACCGCGCCGGTGAGGGCGAGGGCCGCGGCGACGCTGACGACGGTGACGTGGATCCGGATCGAGGCCGGGCTGAAGGTGATGGTGAGCATCGGCAGGATGGCGCCGACGACGAAGGCGAGCATCGAGGCGCCGGCGGCGTGCCACGGGTTGGTCAGGTCGGTCGGGTCGATGCCGAGCTCGGCCTCGGCATGCGCGGTCAGCGCGTCGTGGGCCGTGAGCTCGCGCGCGACCTCGGCGGCCAGCTCGCGTCGCATCCCCTTGGCCTGGTAGAGCTGGGTCAGCTCCTCGAGCTCGCCCTCGGGGTCCTCGTGCAGCTCCTTGCGCTCGAGCGTCAGGAGCGCCCGCTCCGAGTCACGCTGGGTGCTGACCGAGACGTACTCGCCGGCAGCCATCGACATGGCACCCGCGGACAGGGCGGCGATGCCCGCGAGGATGATCGCGGCCTTGTCGGCGGTCGCACCCGCGACGCCGACGACGACGCCGGCGGTCGACACGATGCCGTCGTTTGCGCCGAGGACGCCGGCCCGGAGCCAGTTGAGGCGCGCGCCGACGTTGGCGTCGTGCGGCTCCTCCCGGTCGTGGCCGTTGTCGAGGGGCGTGGGCTCGTCGGACGCTCGCACGTCGGACATGGGTGGTGCTCCGATCGACGGTGGGGCGGTGCCCGTCGATCGTGGCACCCGCCGGGGACGCTGTCACCGAAGGCGAGGCTCACCTGCGCCTCGCCCGGCCTCCCGGGCCGAAAAGAGCGCGCCATCCGGGCGCCGCGGCCCCACATGCGCGAGGATCGGGACATGTCGGGCATTGCGGGCGGTCGCGAGTCGGCGGGGGACGACCTCTTCCGCTGGATGGTCGCCGCCTCGCCCGACGGGTTGTGGGTCTTCGACGGGGAGGGGCGCACCCTCTTCGCGAACGCCCGGATGGCCGAGCTGCTCGGTCGTGACCCCGACGACATGGTCGGTTTCTCGGTCTTCGACGCCGTCGACGACATCGGCAAGGAGCAGTTCCGCCACCACCTCGGGGAGCTCGCGGCCCGGGGCGAACCCGGCGACAACATCGAGTGCAGCCTCCTCGACGCCCACGGCAACCGCTTCTGGGCGCTCGTGTCGCACACGCCGCTCGTCGACGACTCGGGCGCGCGGTGGGGCTGGATGCACCGGGTCAGCGAGCACAGCGCGCAGCGCAAGCTGCTCGACCAGCTCGCCGAGGCGCAGTCGATCGCCAAGATCGGCAGCTGGGAGTGGGACGTCACGGCCGACCGCGTGTCGTGGTCCGACGAGCTCTACCGCATCTACGGGCTGGACCGCACCGACCTCACCCCCACCTACGAGGGCTTCCTCGCCCGCATCCACGCCGACGACCGGGCCCACGTGTCCGAGGTCGTCGGCGCGGCGCTCGTCGCCACGGACTCGTTCGAGTTCGACGCCCGCGTGGTCCGCACGTCCGGTGACATCGCCTGGATCCGCGGTCGAGGGCTCGTCACGCGCGATCCCGAGGGTCGTGCGATCCGGATGGGCGGCACGACCCAGGACATCACGGAGAAGAAGGACGCCGAGCAGGCACTCGGCCTCGTCACGGCGATGGCGACCGCCGCCAACGAGGCCGCGACGCTGGACGAGGCATTGCCCGCCGTGCTCGTCGAGGTGGCCCGCCACACGACGTGGCGCCCCGTGCTCGCAACCGTCGTCGACGCCGAGGGAGCCCTCGGCGAGCCGGTCCGGGCCCCTGAGGGCACCGAGTCGAGCCGGCTGCCGGTCGAGGTCGGCCTGGACTTCGCCGCCCGTGCCGCCCAGAGCCGCGCCGTCGTGGCCGAACCGTCGCCGGAGGGCTCGACGATCGTCGCCGTGCCGATCGTCCACGAGGGCCGGGTGGCGGGCGTCGTCGTGCTCGACATGCGCAGCGCGGCGCCGCCGGTCGAGTCCGACGCCGTGACGATCACGCAGATCACCGCGCTCTTCGCCCGGGTCGCCGACCGCGAGTGGACCGCCGAGCACCTCGCCGCGGCCCGCGACGCCGCCATGGAGGCCTCCCGGGCCAAGTCGGAGTTCCTCGCGACGATGAGCCACGAGATCCGCACCCCGCTCAACGGCGTCATCGGCCTGAGCGAGCTGCTCGGACGCACCGAGCTGACCCCGCACCAGCGACGGCTCTCCGACGGCATCGACCAGGCGGGCCACGTGCTGCTCGAGCTCGTCAACGACATCCTCGACCTGTCCAAGATCGAGGCCGGCCGGCTCGAGCTCGAGTCGGTCGACTTCGACCCGGCCGCGGTGCTCGAACGCGGCGTCGCGCTGCTCGCCGAGCGGGCCCGGGCCAAGTCGCTCGACCTCTCGGTGACCCACGGTCCGGACGTGCCGTTCATGGTCTCGGGCGACCCGGTGCGCTTCGGGCAGGTCGTCGCCAACCTCACGACCAACGCCGTGAAGTTCACCGACTCGGGAAGCGTCGTCATCCACCTCACGCTCGACCACGTGACCGACACCGGACCCGTGCTGCGGGTCGAGGTCACCGACACCGGGGCGGGCATCGCACCCGAGGTGCGGTCCCGGCTCTTCGAGTCCTTCTCCCAGGGCGACTCGTCGACGACCCGCGAGTACGGCGGCACCGGGCTCGGCCTGGCCATCAGCCGGCAGATCGTCACGGCGTTCGGCGGTGAGATCGGCGTCGAGAGCGAGCCGGGGGAGGGCAGCACCTTCTGGTTCACCGCGGCGTTCGAGCCGGCCTCGGCCCGCAGCCTCGGCCGCTCCGAGTCGCAGGCCGCGGCCGTGTCGGGGCTCCGAGCGCTCGTCGTCGGCTCCAACGTGCCGCACCGCGCCCGCGTCGAGGAGCAGCTCTCCGCGTGGTCGATGTCGGTGACGTCGGCCGGCTCCGGCGTCGACGGTCTCGTCCAGCTCGACCGGGCCGACCGCGGTGGCACCCCGCTCGACGTCGTCGTGCTCGACGACCCCGGCTCGGGCGCAGGCGGGCTGCAGGTCGCGCGGATGATCCGTTCCGACGAACGCTTCGCGGGCGTACGCGTCGTGCTCGTGTGCGCGCACGTCCCGCCTCCTGACGTGGCGACGCTCAAGGAGGCCGGCGTCGACGCGACGCTGACGGCGCCCGTCATGCCGTCCTCGCTCTTCGACGCCATGGCCGACGTCGCCGGTCGCCACCTCGTGCCCGAGCCCCCGACGGCCAGGTCCGTCGTCGCGCCGCCGGGTCCCGACGGGCACCTCGGCACGGTCCTCGTCGTCGAGGACAACGAGGTCAACCAGCTGGTGGCGCAGGGTGTCCTCGAGAGCCTGGGCTACGCCGTCGTGCTCGCCGGCAACGGTGTCGAGGGGGTCGCGGCCCATGCCGCCCGGGGTGACGACGTCGTCGCGGTCCTCATGGACTGCCAGATGCCCCAGATGGACGGCTACGAGGCGACCCGGGCGATCCGGGCCCAGGAGGAGCCGGGTCATCGCCTCCCGGTCATCGCGATGACCGCCTCGGCCATCGCCGGCGAGCGGGAGCGGTGCCTGCAGGCGGGCATGGACGACTTCCTGACCAAGCCCATCGACGTCGCGCTGCTCGCCTCGACCCTGCAGCGCTGGACCGGCTCGGGACCCGCGCCGCGCCCGCGTTCCGGGGCGGCTGCTGCGCCGGCGGCCGGCGCCGAGGTGCTCGACCTGAGCCGCCTCGACGAGCTGCGCGACCTCGACCCCGGAGACCCCTCGATGCTGCTGCGCTTCATCGATCGCTTCGGCTCGGGTGCGCGTCAGCGGTTGTCCGACCTCGTCGACGCGCGCGCCGAGGGCGACGCCCAGATGCAGGGCCGGATCGCGCACGGGCTCAAGGGGACCGCCTCCAACCTCGGGGCCTCGGCCCTCGCCGACCTGTGCCACCAGGTCGAGGACCTCGGGGCGGCGGGACGCCTGGCCGACGAAGCCCTCGTCGCCCGGGTCGAGGACGAGGTCGACCGGGCGGCGAGGGCGCTCGAGGAGTACGCGGCAGCGCTGCGTGGCTGATCAGGTCGTCGTGGTGCTTCCCGACGAGCTCGAGTCGTCCTGGCCCGGGTCCTGGCCCGGGTCCTGGCTCGGGTCCTGGCTGGGGTCCTGGCCGGAGAACGGGTCGATGCCCTGACCGAGCTGCTGGAGCAGGTCCTGCGGGTCGAGCTGGCCCAGCTGGTTCGGGTCGATGCCGCTCAGTCCGCCACCCGGCACGCCGTTCTG
The DNA here is from genome assembly GCF_056403915.1 of Terrabacter sp. P2_E3. Classification (NCBI taxonomy): domain Bacteria; kingdom Bacillati; phylum Actinomycetota; class Actinomycetes; order Micrococcales; family Intrasporangiaceae; genus Terrabacter; species Terrabacter sp. P2_E3. Next base: position 21,377 of record NZ_JBFUEN010000016.1, on the reverse strand, counting down.
CAGGTTGGGCAGCTGCTGCGGGGTCGTGCCCTGCTGGTTGGGGTTCTGGTTCGTCAGGCCCTGCTGACCCTGTTGACCCTGTAGGCCTTGCAGGCCCTGCTGGCCCCCGGGGAACTGGAAGCCGCGGCCGCCGCCCGGGCCGCGGAAGCCCGTGTCCCCGCCCGTCGACCCGGCCGGCATGGCGGCTGCAGCACCGATGGCGCCCGCAGACGTCAGCACGAGCGCGAGCCCGGCGGTCACCGCGGTCTTCTTCGCGTTCCAGCGAGGACCGTCACCGGTCCCCGCGACGCCGGCCGGGTTCTCGCGGACCGCCTTCTCGCGGACCGCCCTCTCGCGGACGGGCAGGCCGGTGGGTGAGAGCGGCACGTCGGGACCGGCGAGGGGGGTCGCGGCCCCCGGCGACACGGCATACGCGTACGGCGTGGCCGGCGGGGTCACCGGCATCTCGGTCGTCGTCGCCGACGGGAGCTGCTGGGTGTCGTCGGTGTGGTGGGCGGCCGGCGCGTTCGGGTCGAACTGCGGCAGCGCGGGCGTCGGCTGCGACGCCGGGACCTGTGGCGTGGACTCGTTGCTCATGGGGCCAACGGTCGGGCGGCTGCCTGTGCGGGTGCTGTGGCGCAGCCATCGAGCCGCTGGGACTTCGGGACAGTCACTCCACAGGATTCGCACAGGAAGGTACTGGTCACGGCACAGGCCCAGGGGTTTCACTGGATGACATGAGCGAGAAGACCAAGCCTGCAGCGGCCCGACTCCAGCGACTCGACGGATCCCCGGTGCGGGTGCTCGTCGTCGACGACGAGGCCAACCTCACCGAGCTGCTCGGCATGGCCCTGCGCTACGAGGGCTGGGAGGTGCGCGCCGCCGGCACCGGCATGGAGGCCGTGCGCGCGGCCCGCGAGTTCGACCCCGACGCCGTCGTGCTCGACATGATGCTCCCCGACTTCGACGGCCTCGAGGTGCTGCGACGCATGCGTGCCGACAACAGCAACGTGCCCGTCCTCTTCCTCACCGCCAAGGACGCCGTCGAGGACCGCGTCTCGGGCCTCACCGCCGGCGGGGACGACTACGTCACGAAGCCGTTCTCGCTCGAGGAGGTCGTCGCACGCGTCCGTGCCCTCATGCGCCGCACGACCATCGCCGTGTCGGCGTCCGACTCGGTGCTGGTCGTCGGTGACCTCACCCTCGACGAGGACAGCCACGAGGTGATGCGCGGCAGCGAGGAGATCCACCTGACCGCAACGGAGTTCGAGCTGCTGCGCTACCTCATGCGCAACCCCAAGCGGGTCCTCTCGAAGGCGCAGATCCTCGACCGCGTGTGGAACTACGACTTCGGCGGCCAGGCCAACGTCGTCGAGCTCTACATCTCCTACCTGCGCAAGAAGATCGACGCGGGTCGCGAGCCGATGATCCACACCATGCGAGGAGCCGGGTATGTCCTCAAGCCGGCCGCCTGAGGCAGGCACCGAGCTGCCGGACCGCGCGGACCTGCCCGACGACGACGGTGCGGGCGCGCCCGACATCTTCCCCGAGGGCGTCGGCTTCCGTGACGAGACCGACGACCCGATGACGTATGCCGTCTCGGCACCCTCCGGGGCCACGCCGCGTCCCGAGGACGGCGTGGACGGCGTGAACGGCGTGGACGGCGTGGACGGCGACGCCGACGCCCGGGTGCCGCTGGGCCGGCGGCTCGCTGACGCGCGTGGCCAGGCGCGGCCGTGGTCGGCCTGGACGCTGCGCGCCAAGCTCGTCGCCTCGATGCTCGCACTCTTCACCGTCCTCAGTCTCGCGACCGGAGCCTTCACCGTCGTCGCCCTCGACCGCCAGCTGACCGGACAGGTCGACGACCAGCTCCACGAGTCGTTCTCGCGCATCCTGAGCGGGGGCCCCCTCCCTGACTTCAGCGTGAGCGGGGACGATGAGCGGCGCTTCGGGGGGCCGGGCGACGAAGGGCTCAACGCCTTCCTCCCCACGAAACCGACGGGTCTGTTCCCGACGGACATCGGGAAGGCAACGTCCCTGGACAAGCAGCCGACCAACCTCACCGCAGCCCAGCTGCAGGTCCTTGCCGGGGCGGGACTCGGTCCCAACGCCACGGACATCGACCTCGGTGGAAACCTCGGGACGTACCGCGTCATCGCGACCTACCAGACTCTCCGGCCGAGGGGGAGCCTTCCAACGTCACCTGATGCGTCGCCGGGTGTCCTCGTGGTCGGACTACCGATGGCGCAGCAGCAGCGCACCGTCCAGCAGATGGTGGTCCTCGCGATCAGCACGGTCGCGGCGGGCCTCATCCTCGTGGCCCTGATCGGGACGTGGCTGGTGCGACGCAACCTCGAGCCGCTCCGTCGGCTCGCCGCGACGGCGACGAAGGTCTCGCAGACCCCGCTCGACTCCGGCCAGGTCGCGCTCGCCGAGCGGGTCGACCCCGCCGACACCGACACCCGAACCGAGGTGGGCCAGGTGGGCGCCGCCTTCAACGAGATGCTCGACCACGTCGACGAGGCGCTCAACGCGCGCCACCAGAGCGAGCAGCGGGTGCGGCAGTTCGTCGCCGACGCCTCGCACGAGCTGCGCACGCCGCTGGCCTCGATCAAGGGCTACGCCGAGCTGTCGCGCCGCGAGCCCGACCCCGTCCCGCCGACGGTGACCCACGCGATGGGCCGCATCGAGTCGGAGGCCGACCGGATGAGCTCGCTCGTCGAGGACCTGCTCCTGCTCGCGCGCCTCGACGCCGGCCGCCCCCTCGAGGAGACCACGGTCGACATGTCGATGCTCGTCATCAACGCCGTGAGCGACGCGCACGCAGCATCGCCGGGCCACCGCTGGGACCTCGACCTGCCGCCCGAGCCCGTCGAGGTGACGGGTGACGGTGCCCGCCTGCACCAGGTCGTGGCCAACCTGCTCGCCAACGCGCGTACGCACACCCCGGACGGCACCCGCGTCACGACGTCGGTGCGCCCCGAGGGTGAGTGGGTGCGGGTCGCCGTCCACGACGACGGCCCGGGTGTGCCGGATGCCTTGCAGCCCAACGTGTTCGAGCGCTTCGCCCGTGGCGATGACGCCCGCGTGCGAGCCGGTGGCAGCACCGGTCTGGGTCTCTCGATCGTGGCCGCCGTCAGCAAGGCGCACGGCGGTCACGTCGAGCTCGACAGCCGCCCCGGCGACACGACCTTCAGCCTGCTCCTCCCCGCCGCCCCCTGACCGCGCCCCGGGGGACCCTCCCGGCCGACCAGCGCCGTGGCGCACTTCCCGCTGTCATCCCGACCTCGACGCCGCCGGACGTGCGCCATGGCGCGCTTCCGGCGTGAGCCCGGAGTGCGACCCGGACCTCATGCCGGCACCAAAGTCGGGTCATAGGAACGGCACAGCCGCCCGCCCGAACGTTGAGCCATGGACACGATGACCCTCACCACCACGGGCGCGACCGGCACAGCGGGCAGCACCGCGCCGGCGCCCGTCGGGCCGGCGGACGCCCGCCCCCAGACCACGCATCCCGCCAGCCGTGCGGGTCGTCCCGGCCGACTCCAGCGTCTGTGGCGCGGAGCCGACGCCGACCCGTCGTGGGCGCGCCCCGCGCTCCTCGGCCTCCTGCTCGTCACGCTCGTGCTCTACATGTGGAACCTCACGGCGAGCGGCTACGCGAACTCCTTCTACTCCGCGGCCGTCCAGGCCGGCAGCGACAGCTGGAAGGCCTTCTTCTTCGGCAGCTCCGACGCCGCGAGCTCGATCACCGTCGACAAGCCGCCGGCCTCCCTCTGGGTGATGGCCCTCTCGGTGCGGCTCCTCGGCCTCAGCTCCTTCGCGATCCTGCTGCCGCAGGCGCTCATGGGCGTCGCGACCGTCGGCGTCGTCTACACGACGGTCAAGCGCCACTTCGGTGCGGCGGCCGGACTCATCGCCGGTGTCGTCCTCGCGCTGACACCCGTCGCGGCCCTGATGTTCACCTTCAACAACCCCGACGCGCTCCTGACGCTCCTCATGGCGCTCGGCGCCTGGGCCACGATCAAGGCGATCGAGCAGGCCTCGCCGAAGTGGATGATGATCGTCGGCGTCTTCATCGGCCTCGGCTTCCTGACCAAGACCCTCCAGGTCCTGCTCGTCGTGCCCTTCTTCGGGCTCGCCTACCTCATCGCCGCCCCGACGACGCTGCGCAAGCGGATCGTCCACTCGCTGCTCGCCGTCGGCACGATGGTGCTCTCGGCCGGCTGGTGGGTCGCGATCGTCGAGCTCGTCCCGGCCTCGGCCCGTCCCTACATCGGTGGCAGCCAGACCAACTCGTTCCTCGAGCTGACCTTCGGCTACAACGGCCTCGGTCGCCTCAGCGGTGACGAGACCGGCTCGGTCGGCGGCGGCGGCGCGACCGCGGGTGGCGGCATGTGGGGCTCGACCGGTCTCTTCCGGATGTTCTCCTCGAGTGTCGGCGACCAGATCTCGTGGCTCATCCCGAGCGCGCTGATCCTCCTCGCGGCCGGCCTGTGGCTGCGGGGCCGTCGCCCGCGCACCGACCTGCGCCGCGCCGCCTACCTCGTCTGGGGAGGCTGGCTCGTCGTCACGATGCTCGTCTTCTCCTTCATGGCCGGCATCTTCCACGAGTACTACACCGTGGCCCTGGCCCCCGCGATCGGTGCCGTCGTCGGCATGGGTGCGGTCGAGGCCTGGCAGCGCCGCTCGAGCGCGGTCGGCACCATCGCCCTCGCCGCCGCGACCGCGGCCGCCGCGACGTGGAGCTTCATCCTCCTGTCGCGGACGACGGCCTACGGCGACTGGCTGCGCATCTCGGTCCTCGCGGTCGGCATGGCTGCCGCCCTGCTCATCCTCGCGACCCGCTGGATGCACGCCCGCGCCGTCCCGTTCGTCCTCGCCGCCGCGCTCGTCGCCGGCCTGGCCGGCTCGGGGGCGTATGCCGTCTCGACCACCGCCCAGGGCCACAGCGGCTCCATCGTGACGGCCGGTCCCGCCGGGTCGAGCCGGGGCCCCGGTGGCGGCGGCATGGGTGGCACGCCGCCGCAGCTGCCGGGCCAGACCGGCACGACCCAGCAGGGCGCCAACGGCACGACGCAGGGCGGTCCGCAGACGGGTGGAACCGGTGGCGGCATGGGCGGTCTGCTCGACGCCTCGACGCCGAGCACCGCAGTCGTCGCGGCCCTCTCGGCCGATGCCGGAAGCTACACGTGGGTCGCCGCAGCAGTCGGATCCCAGACGGCGGCCGGTCTCCAGCTCGGCACGCAGCTGCCCGTCATGGCGATCGGCGGCTTCAACGGCTCCGACCCCAGCCCCACGCTCGCGCAGTTCCAGCAGTACGTCGTGAACGGCCAGATCCACTACTTCGCCGGTGGCGGAAGGGGATTCGGCAACCAGAACGGTGGCAGCAGCGCCTCGTCGGAGATCAGCTCGTGGGTGCAGGCGAACTTCACCTCGGTGACGATCGACGGCTCGACGTTCTACGACCTGACCCAGCCCCTCCAGTGACGACGGCGACGACGGTGACGAGGGTGACGAGCATGTCGGACTCCACGTCGGTGTCCCGAGCCCGCCTCTCGCAGCAGGTCATCCGCTTCGCCGGCGTCGGAGTCATCTCCACCGCCCTGCACCTCGGCCTCTTCGCGGCCCTGGTGCGGGGCGGTGCCCCGTCCCAGCTGGCCAACGGCATCGCCCTCGTCATCGCCACCGTCGTCAACACCGGACTCAACCGGGCCTGGACCTTCGGGGTGTCGGGACGCCGCAACCTTGTGACGCACCACGGCCAGGCGCTCGTCATCTTCGCCATCACGTATGCCGCCACGACCGTCGCGCTCGCCGTGCTCGGCACGGTGGCCCCCTCCGCGGGGACGCTCGTCCAGACCCTCGTCGTCGCCGTGGCCAACGTGCTGTCGACAGCGGCGAGGTTCCTGGCGATGCGCCGGTGGATCTTCCGCGCGCCGGGCGAGCCGACGGACCGTCACGACCCGGCATACGCGAGCGGTGGCGTGCTCGAGAGCCCGCAGGGCGAGCGCTGACGGCGCTCCGTCGGAGCGGATGGGCTCCTAGTCGTGGTCCTCGGGGTCGGCGCACGACTCCCACCACGGGTCTTGGTGCGCGGCGACGACCTCGTCGATGTCGTTGTCGCTCAGCTGGATCCGCGTCCCGACGCGAGGGGAGACCATCCGCACTCCACGCTCGGCGGCAGCCCGTCGCGCCCAGCGGATCGGCTCGCTCCACCAGTGGGTCGCGAGGTTGAAGGTGGCCCAGTGGATGGGCAGCAGGACCGCGTCGGTCTCGCCCTTGTTGACGTCGAGGTGCGCGTCGATCGCCTCTGCGGGGTTGAGGTGGATGTCGGGCCAGTGCACGCTGTAGGCGCCGATCGGGATGATCGTGAGGTCGAACGGACCGAGGTCGGCACCGATGTCGGCGTAGCGGTGGGTCGGCCCCGAGTCGCCCCCGAAGAAGACCGCGTGGCGTGGCCCGCGCAGCGACCAGGCCGCCCAGAGCGTCTGGTTGCGCACGAAGCCGCGGCCCGAGAAGTGCCGGGCCTCGGAGCACGTGATGCGGATGCCCGCGATCTCGGTCTCCTCGCGCCAGTCGAGGCTCGTGATGCGCCCGATGGGCACGCCCCACGCCAGCAGGTGCGCGTCGACCCCGAGCGGCACGACGTAGTGCGGGCGGTGGGTGCGTTCGAGCTGCCGGATCGACGGCTCGTCGAGGTGGTCGTAGTGGTCGTGGCTGATGACGACCGCGTCGAGGTGCGGGATCTCGGCGATGCGGCCCGGGACCGGGTGCAGACGCTTGGGCCCCGCGACGAGCGACGGCGAGGCCCGCTTGCCGAAGACGGGGTCGAGCAGGAAGCGTCGCCCGTCGAGCTCGACGACGCTCGTCGCGTGGCCGTACCACGTGACCGCCAGGTCGGCGGGCTCGTGCGGGTGCCGGGGCGTCACGAGCGGGACGGTGCCCCGGGGTCGGCCGCGGCCGAACTCGCGGACCATCGTCGTCAGGATGCTGCCCGGGCCCTCGGCCTCGGACGTCGCGACGACGTGCGTGGGCTCGTGGGAGCGGAACTCGCCCTCACGGTAGTTCGGCGACGCGCTCGCGCGCTGACGCTGGGTCGCGGTCGACGCGCCCATCCGTCGGAGGATCGGGAGCTGCACGGGCTTCTCCTGCCTGTCGTGCCTCACGGCTCGGGCGGCCACGCGAGTGCGGGCTGCCGTCATTCTCGTCCAGCGTCGGGCGGGCCGCCCGAGTTCCCGACCCTCAGTCGCGGTCCTCGGGCGCCGCGCAGTCCTCCCACCACGGCTCGGCGTGGGCGGCCGCGACGCTGACGGCGTCACCGGTCGTGAGGTCGACGCGCTCGCCGACGCGGGGGAAGGCGACGGGGACCCGCGCCTCGACCGCGGCCCGGCGGATGCGGCGTACGGGCTCGGCCCACCAGTGCATCGAGAGGTTGAAGGTGGCCCAGTGGATCGGGATGAGGAGCGACTCTCGTGCGGCGGTCTGCACGGTGCGGGTCGTCTCGGTGGGATCGCCCTCCTCGTGGGTGCCGCCCGGCGTGTCGATGCGCTGGTCGCCCTCGATGAAGTCGTCGGCCACGCCTGCGGCGTCCTCGGTGAGGGCGTGGGCCTCGTCGCCGATGCGGTTGACGTCGCGGTGCGCGGCGAGGGCCTGCTCCGGGTCCATGTGGATGTCGGGCCAGAACGAGTCGTAGGCCCCGACCGGCATCAGGGTGACGTCGAACGGGCCGAGGTCCGCGCCGATCGCCGCGAAGCGCTTCGACGTGCCCGAGTCCCCGGCGAAGTAGGCCGTGTGGCGCGGGCCGTGCAGGGCCCAGCCCGCCCACAGCGTCTGGCTGTCGACGAGCCCGCGGCCGGAGTTGTGCCGCGCCTCGGTGCACGTGAGCCGGATGCCGGCGACCTCGGTCTGGCCGCGCCAGTCGAGCGCGGTGATGCGCGACTCGGGCACGCCCCAGGCGAGCAGGTGGGCGTTGACGCCGAGGGGCACGACGTAGTGCGGCCGGTGCGTCTCCTCGAGCCGGACGATCGACGGCTGGTCGAGGTGGTCGTAGTGGTCGTGGCTGATGAGGACGGCGTCGATGCTCGGGAGGTCGGCGATCGACCCGGGGACCGGGTGCATCCGTTTCGGCCCGGAGTGCCGGATCGGCGAGACGCGCTCGCTGAAGACGGGGTCGATGAGGAAGCGGGCACCGTCGATCTCGAGGACGCTCGTGGCGTGGCCGTACCACGTGACGGCGAGATCGCCCGGCTGGCGGGGCGGCTTCGCGGTGACGACCGGCACGGTGCTCGCCGGCTGGCCGCGGCCGCTGACCCGGATCGCCGCGAGCAGGGCGCTGGTCTGGGCCTTGACCCGCGGACGCAGGGACGGCTCCTCGCCCTCGAAGCGGCGGTTCGTGAAGTTCGGGGAGTCCTGGACGAACGGCAGGATCGCCGCGGGCGACGCGCCCATCCGGTTCATGACCCGCACGAACTGGCGCGCCCGGGTGCGCGAGGAGACCTTCTCGATGGCGGACGAGACGGCGCGGACGGACGGGCGGTCGGAGGTTCCGAGGCTGCGCATCGGGCACCTTTCAACGAGGGGCGAGGAGTGGGGTGAACGTACCCCGCGACACGTCGGCGTCATCATGGTGTTGACGTGACACCACAGTGGTGTCATAGTGATGCACATGGACATCACCGAGTACGTCGACGCACTGCGTCGGGATCTCGCCCAGGCGGCCAGGGCGATGGGTCCGGAGACCGAGCAGGCCGCCGAGCGGATCGGCTTCGCGCTCGACTCGTCAGCACGCCTGGCTCTCATGGACGCCCTCTCGCACGCTGCGGCCGAGATCACCAACGAGCTCGACGGCACGTCCGTCGAGGTCCGCCTGCAGGGCCGCGAGCCCGTCTTCGTCGTCGTCGGGGGCGGCCCGTCGGCCCTCGCCGACGACACCCAGGCGATCGACACGGCTGACACCACCGTGGTGTCACCCGAGGACGAGGGCGCCGAGACGTCGCGGATCACGCTCCGACTGCCCGAGGCCCTCAAGGTCCGGGCCGAGGAGCTCGCGACGAGCCGCGGCCAGTCGCTCAACACGTGGATCGTCAACGCGGTCCGCGCCGCCACGGGGAGCGGCGTGCCGCCGATGCCCGGCTTCCCGCCGATGCCGCCCGGCCCGCAGTTCGGGCCCGGCGCCCCCGGCCGCAACCGTTCCTCCAACAAGCGCGTGCAGGGCTGGGTCCGATGACCGGCACCGAGACGCCTCACGGCCAGCGCACCGACAGCACGACCGCCACCCTCACGACCACAGAGCAAAGGGGATTTCCCATGGGCACCACCCTCGAGACCCGCTTCGACACGACGGGTCCCATCACCCTCAAGGCCGAGCTCCTCGTCGGCGACCTGACGCTGACCGTCGGCACCGGTCCGACGACGACCGTCCGCCTGAACCCGCACGGCAAGCACGGCGCCGAGATCGCCGAGAAGTTCACGGTCGAGGCCCACGGCAACGACGTGTCCGTCCTGGCGCCGAAGCTGCGCGACAGCTTCTTCTCGCTCGGCACCAAGGGCTCGGTCGACGTCGAGGTCGAGCTGCCCGCCTCGAGCACGGTCGATGCCAAGACGGGGGCCGGCGACATCACGGCGGCCGGGCTGCTCGGCGAGGTCCGCGCGGCCACCGGGGCCGGTGACCTCACCTTCCACGAGGTCGGCTCGGCCCGGCTCAAGTCCGGCTCCGGCGACATCACGCTCCAGTCGGCGAGCGGCGACCTCGACGCCAAGACCGGCTCGGGCGACATCACCGTCGGCACGGGCGGGGGGCGCCTCGACCTGACGTCCGGCAGCGGCGACATCTCCCTCCGCCGTTCCGACGCGGCGGTCAAGGCCAAGACGGGCTCGGGCGACCTGCACATCGGCGCCTCGACCGGCGACCTCGAGCTGACGACCGGCACGGGCGACGTCCGCCTCGACGGTGTGCACGGCGGCGAGGTCCGGGCCAGGACCGGCACGGGCGACGTCACCATCGCCGTCGCCCACGGGGTCGCGGCCTACCTCGACCTCAACACCGTCACCGGCGACGTCGACATCGACCTCGAGGAGACCTCGGGACCGGGGGACTCCGAGGCCCAGGCGCGCCTCGTCGTGCACTCGGGCAGCGGCGACATCCGGGTCAAGCGGGCGCAGGTGAGCCTCGCATGAGCACCGGGACCCTGAGCCTGTCGCCCCAGGAGGCGATCGCCCGCGACCGCATCGTCGAGCGCGTCGCCGCCCGTCACCACGCCCCCAAGGTGGGTCGCACCCGCCGGCACGTCCGGGCCGCGCTCCTGCTGCGCAGCCTCGCCGAGCGGCTCGACCCCTCCGCCGAGCGTCCCGGGCGCGCCGACCTGCACGTCGTGCCCGCGCCGCACGCCGGCAGCCCGCGTCCCTGGACCGCAGCACCCCGCCGGGCCCCGCACCGGCACGGCTGAAGTCCATCCCTCCCCACGGAGCCCGTCGACCCCCGTCGGCGGGCTCCGTGCATCTCCGCCCACCGGGCGCGTGGCACCATCGGAGGATGTACGTGCCCACGGCGAACGCCATGGCCGGACCCGACGTCACGGCCTTCCTCGCGACCCATCCGGCCGCCCGCCTCGTGACCGTCGGGCCCGACGGTCGTCCGGACTCCACCCTGCTGCCCGTCATCGTCGACGGCGACCGCGTCGTCGGCCACCTCGCCCGGGCGAACGAGCACTGGGCGCGCATCGCGCCGGGGTCGCCGGGACTCGTCGTCGTGGGCGGTGCCGACGCCTACGTCTCCCCGGGGTGGTACGCCAGCAAGGCCGAGCACGGACGCGTCGTGCCGACGTGGAACTACACCGAGGTCCAGCTGCGTGGCGCCGTCACCGTCCACGACGACCCCGACTGGGTGCTCGACGTCGTCACCCGGCTCACCGAGCGGCACGAGTCCGGGCGCGAGCTGCCGTGGTCCGTCACCGATGCCCCGTCGAAGTACGTCCGCGGGCGGTTGCGGGCCATCGTCGGCATCGAGGTCGTCGTCGAGTCGGTCGAGGGCAAGGCCAAGCTGAGCCAGAACCGGTCGGACGCCGACCGCGAGGGAGCGATCGCGGGGATGCGTGCCGAGGGCTCCGGTGCCGCGCTCGTGGTGGCCGACGAGATGGAACGCACCCTCCGGGGCTGAACGCCGCTGCGGCACAAGGCCGCCCAGCCCATGCCGAACGCATCACCTGGGCACAGACGCCCCACAGGCGCCGGCGCGAACGTGGGGACATGGACACGACACCCCGCCCCGGAAATGCTCCCTCGACCTTCCGTGCCACGCTCCGTCGCGGCCTCGGCGCAGCCGGCGCTGCCGTCGCCGTCGCCTTCGTCGGCACCACGGCCCTGGGGGCCGGGGAGGCACACGCCGCAGGGGTCTCCGGCGGTCTGACGCCCGTCCGCACGGCGTCCGCGCCGACGCCGCACCCGCACCGCAACCACGCGGCTCACCCGGCCAACCTGCCGGCGGCGACGACGACGGCCTGCCGCTACTCGTTCCGCGACGGCCAGCTCATCCGCCTCTGACCACTCGTCCCCGTCCCGGTCGTCAGTGCGACGGGTCGAGCCAGGCGTGCACGAGCGGCACGACCGAGGCGCCCTCGCCGCTCGCCGACGCCACGCGCTTCATCGAGCCCGCGCGGATGTCCCCGGCCGCGAAGACGCCCGGCACCGTCGTCTCGAGGCTCTCGGGCGGCAGCCCGTCGCGCCAGCGGTCCTGCGGCACGTCGCGGCCGGTCAGGACGAAGCCCCGTTCGTCCCGGACCACCTCGTCGGGCAGCCAGTCGCAGTGCGGCGCCGCGCCGATGAGCAGGAAGAGGCCGCGGCACTCGCGCCGCTCCTGCGTGCCGTCGGCGGTGTTGCGCACGGTGACCCATCCGAGCCGGCCGTCCTCGCCGGGCCCACCCTCGAGGACCTCGGAGCAGGCGAGGACGGAGATCCGAGGGTTGTAGGCGATCTCGCCGACGAGGTAGCTCGACATCGTCTCGGCGAGCGATGCGCGCCGCACGAGGATCGTCACCGTGCGGGCGAAGCGGGCCAGGTGGATCGCCGCCTGCCCCGCCGAGTTGCCGCCACCGACGACGACGACGTCGGCCCCCTCCATCTCGCGGGCCGCCGTCATGGCGCTGCCGTAGTGCACGCCGAGCCCGACGAGGCGCTCGATGCCCGGCGCGTCGAGACGGCGGTACTTCACCCCGGCCGACACGACGACCGCGCGGGCGAGCAGGTCGCCGCCCTCGGTGCGGAGGCGGTGCGGCGCGAGGACGCCCTCGGCGTCCACCTCGCCGGGCACGAGTGACGTCACCGGCCAGCCGGAGAAGAACTGCGTGCCGAAGCGGATCGCCTGGTTGCGCGCCCGCTGGGCGAGCCGCATACCGCTGATGCCCCTCGGGAAGCCGAGGTAGTTGCGGATCATCGACGACGTGCCCGCCTGTCCGCCGACGGCCTCGGCCTCGAGCACGACGGTGCTCAGTCCCTCGGACGAGGCGTAGACGGCGGCCGCGAGACCCGCCGGGCCGGCTCCGACGATGGCGACGTCGACGACGCGGTCGACATCGACGTCGGCCGGGCGGCCGTAGATGGCGGACGCGACGTCGCGCACGCTCCTGGCACTGCCGACGCGCTGGTTGAGGTCCATGAAGAGCGGGAACTCCGCCTCGCCGCCCTCGGCAGCGACGAGCGCGAGGACGTGCCGGCCCTTCTCGCTCTCGGGCGCGTAGACGCGGTTGGGCAGGCCCATCCGGTCGAGGTAGTCGCGGATGCTCAGGGTCAGGGCATCCTCGACGGGCGAGACGAGGGCAACCGCCACGACCTCGGGCTCGGCCACCGTCGAGCCCCAGTCGGACAGCAGCTCGCAGATGGCGGTGTGGAACTCCTCGTCGCGGGCGCCCCGCGGCGCGAGCAGGTAGGCGTCGTACTTGCCCTTGGCCATGCCACCGCGGAGGCGCTCGGCGTCCTCCCTGAAGGTCGACACGTGCGCGGCGATGACCCGGCGGGCGGTCGGCACCGTCTGGCGCCACCAGTGGAAGGCCTCGTGCACGTCGGCGTCGGGCAGGCGGGACTCGGTGACGAACATCGCCACCTGGCCGCCTTCGGCGACGACGCGCTTCGCGGCCAGCTTGGCCTCGTGCGCGGAGGTGGCGGTGGGCAGTTCGTAGTCGCGGGCGTAGCGCCCGAACTCGTCGAGCAGCTCGTCGCAGCGGTTCTCGGACACGAGGATGATCGCCGGCTTCACCCTGCCGATCCTAGGAGCCCAGGCTCCCCGGGAACATGACGTGGAGTATGCCGTCGCCTCAGTCGGTGACGACCGTGACCTCGTCGGGTGCGCTGAGCACCTCGACGTCACCGTCGGCCGAGACGGCGAGGTCGACGCGCCCGCCGCAGAAGCGCAGTCCCTCGACGCGCAGCGCCCCGTAGGGGGCGGGGCGCACGGGGGAGAGGCGCAGCGTGCGGGTGGCCGCGTCGGGTCGGGGACGCAGCGCCACCGTGAGGAGCGCGACGGCGGAGGCCGCCGACCACGCCTGCGGCCGGCACGACGCAGGGTAGGGCGTCGGCGCACCGGCCAGCGCGAGACCGGAGTAGAGCTCGGGCCAGCGGTAGGAGAAGGCCTCGGCCGACGCGAGCAGCGTCCGCGCGACCTCGCTCGCCTCGACGCCGAATCCCTCACGGGACAGGCCGATCGCCGTGATCGCGGTGTCGTGGGTCCAGATCGAGCCGGTGTGGTAGCCGATGGGGTTGAAGCCGCCGTTGCCGGTGCCGAAGGTGCGCACGCCGAAGTCGTCGAGCAGCTCGCGGCCGGTGACGGTGGCCGCCACCCGGGCGGCCTCGTCGGGGGACAGGGCGCTCGTGCCGAGCACGTGGCCCATGTTGGAGCCGAGCCCGTCGACCGCTCGGCCCGCGCCGTCGAGCGCGATGGCGAGGTGGTGGCCCGCGTCGGTGTCGACCCAGAAGCGGGCGCGCAACCGGCCCTCGAGAGCGGTCGCCGCGGCGTCCGCGGCGTCGGCCTCGGTGGCTCCCGCGGTGTCGTCACCGAGCGACCGGTGGAGGCGTGCGGCGGCGCGGAGGGCCTCGACGGCATACGCCTGCGCCTCGACGAGCGCGATGGGGGCGTCGGCGACGGTGCCGTCGCGCCAGCGGATCGAGTCGCCGGAGTCCTTCCAGCCCTGGTTGGCGAGGCCGGTGCCGGACGTGTCGAGGTACTTGAGCAGGCCGTCGTCGTCGGGCTGCCCGTCGCCCGTGAGCCAGGCGACTGCTGCCCGCAGGGCCGGCAGCAGGGGGCGGGCGCGCTCGAGCGGGAGGCCCCAGTCGCACGCGTCGGCGAGGAGGCAGACCCAGAGGGCGGTCGCGTCGACGGTGCCGTAGTAGACCTGCGGCAGCGTCATGCCGGTGGTCGTGTCCCGGTGCACGTGGCGCCGCAGCTCGTGTGGGATCTTGCCGGGCGCCTCGCCCGTGACGGGGTCGTGCGTGGTGCCCTGGCGTCGGGCGAGGGTGTGCAGCGTGCCCTCGGCGAGTTCGGTGCCGAACGGCAGCAGCATGCGTGCCGTCCAGATGGAGTCGCGGCCGAAAAGCGTGAGGTACCAGGGGGTTCCGGCGGCCGCGAAGACGTGCTCGGGCGATGCCGGGTCGCGCAGGACGAGGTGGCGCAGGTCGTCGAGGCCGCGTTCGACGGTGCGGGCGAGCCGGTGGTCCTGGGCGGTGACGCGCACGTCGTCCCACGCCAGCGCGTCGGAGCCGGGGTCGGCGTCGAAGGCGGAGGCCTGCAGCCGCTCCGTCGTGATGCGCAGGCAGGCCGAGGCGGTGAGTCCGGGCTCGACGACGAGCGTCGTCTCGAGAGCGACGGAACCGTCGTCACCCGGACGCACGGCCACGGTGGCGCCCGGGGGGAGCTCCTCGAGGGCGACGGTCGTGCGGTGCCAGTCGTCGGTGAGGACGAGACCGTCGGCCGTCGCGGTGGCCGCGGTGGCGGGCCCGCTGAGGTGGCCGGACTTCACGGCGCCGATGTCGAGGCCGTCGCCGGCGACGACGAGGCGAAGGGGAGCGTGCACGGTCTGCGCGGCCCGCGAGGTGATGGCGACGTGCTCGGTGAGGGTGCGGGTGCCCGACCCGAGCAGGCGCCTGCTGCGGAGCACCTCGACGGTCGGGTCGGGGCCGGGGTTGCCCAGCGCGCGCGCGGCCGCGGCGTAGTCGGCGGCGGCGCCCGACGCGCGCTCGGCCACGAAGGCCGGCGTCTCGCCGGCGATCTCGAGGCGCAGCGTGCCGAGGATGCGCCGGTCGTCGACGTAGAGCCCCTGGCTCGTGCCGGGGAGCACGTCACCCGAGCGGTCCGAGAGCACCGTCGCGTTCCCGTCGACGACGATGGACAGCTCGTGCAGCCAGGGCTGGCGAGGGGGGAGCGGCGCGTCGCGCTCGGACACCGAGGGGCCTTCCGTCGGGAGCAGGGGTCGTTGCCGGAGAGGTGCTGGGGGACGCCGAGGGCGCCCGACCAACCTGTCACGGAATGGTCAAGCACGCTTGACCATCGGGGCAGACAAGAGCATGCTCCCTCACGTATGAACGTTCAAGTCTGTTCCGTTTTGAACGATCAACACGGCCCGTGGCGGGCCGCGACCAAGCGCAAGGGAGCGTGACGGGTGAGCACCGACGAGAGCCGAGAGGCCCGGCGAGACGCTGTCGCCGCCCCGTCGCGCCCGACGATCGTCGACGTCGCCGAGGCCGCGGGCGTGTCGCGCCAGACGGTGAGCAACGCCCTCAACCGACCGCACAAGGTCGCCCCCGACACCCTCGAGCGGGTGCTCCGGGAGATCGAGCGGCTGAGCTTCACCCCGCACGTGTCCGCGCAGCAGCTGCGCCGTCAGCGTGCCTCGGCCTACGGCTTCGAGGTCAACCCGTCGGGCCACCGCCGCCTCGGCCACATCCTCGACGAGTTCCTCGTCGAGCTCACCGTGTCGGCGCCCTCGCACGCCAGCCACCTCGTGGCCTTCGCACCCGACCCCGATGACGTCATCGCCGGCTACCGGCAGACCCTCGCGAGCGGTCTCGTCGACGGCTTCGTCCTCGCCGACACCCGGCACTCCGACCCCCGTCCGCCCTGGCTGCTCGAGCAGCACGTGCCCTTCGTGTCCTTCGGACGCGTCTGGGACCTGCCGGAGCTGACCCGCTGGGTCGACGTCGACGGCCACGCCGGCGTGCTCCAGGCCGTGCGGCACCTCGCCGAGGCCGGCTACGCCCAGATCGGCTGGCTCGGCTGGCCCACCGGCTCACCCGTGGGTGACAACCGCCGGCAGGGCTGGTCCGACGGCCTCGCCGAGCTCGGCGTCACGGGCGACGCCCCGACCGCCGAGGCGGTCCAGGACCTCGACGAGGCGACGGACGCCGCCGCCCGACTGCTCGACCGGCTCGGTCCGGACTCCGCCGTCGTCTGCGCCTCCGACCTGCTCGCCCTCGGGGTGCTGCGCGCCGTGCGCAACCGCGGCCTCGAGCCCGGACGCGACGTCGGGGTCGTCGGCTTCGACGACACCGACGTGGCTGCCGCCATGCAGCTGACGAGCGTCCACCAGCCCGTCGCCGAGGCCGCCCGCACCGCCTGGGACATGCTCGTCGACCCCACGACCACACCCGGACCGGTGCTCCTCGAGCCCTCCCTGACCGTGCGCGCCTCGAGCGTGCGCGAACCGGCCGCCCCCGCGCGTGCCGACACCCGACCCACCGCCAAGCAAGCGCGGCCCGACGAGGACCCACCCGGCATATGCCCGTGATCCACGGGTACGTGCCGCTGACCACACCACACCCGAAAACAGGAGAGAACGATGTCACGCAAGACCACCACGGCCGCCGCAGCGGCCTGCCTCACCGGAGTGCTCGCCCTGAGCGCCTGCGGCGGGGGCGGCTTCAGCGGTGGCAACAACGCGCCGCAGGCCACCGCGAAGGGCCCGGTCAAGCTCACAGTCATGATCGGCAGCTCGGGCGACGCCGAGACCAACGCGGTCAAGGCGGCCACGGAGGCGTGGGCCAAGAAGACCGGCAACACCGTGGAGGTCATCGCCGCCTCGGACCTCGGCCAGCAGCTGGGTCAGGCCTTCGCGTCGACGACGCCTCCCGACGTCTTCTACACCGACGCCTCCAAGGTCGGCACGTTCGCCAAGGCCGGAAACCTCTACGCCTACGGCGACCAGGTCAAGGACGCCGGCTTCCTGCCGGCCCTCGTCAAGGCCTTCACCTACGACAACAAGTTCTACTGCGCCCCCAAGGACTACTCGACCCTCGCTCTTGAGATCAACCCCGACCTGTGGACCAAGGCCGGGCTCACCGACGCCGACATCCCCAAGGACTGGGCCGGCCTCGAGGCCGTCGCCAAGAAGCTGACGTCGGGCAAGGTCACCGGTCTCGTCATCGGCAACGACATCAACCGCAGCGGAGCCTTCATCAAGCAGGCCGGTGGGTGGATCGTCTCCGAGGACGGCAAGACGATGACGGCCGACAGCGCACCCGCCAAGGCGGGCCTCGCCGAGGTCCAGAAGATGATGAAGGACGGCGTCCTCAAGTTCAGCTCCGACACCTCCCCGGCCACCGGCTGGGGCGGCGAGGCGCTGGGCAAGGGCGTTGCGGCCATGACCATCGAGGGCAACTGGATCAGCGGTGCCAAGAAGGACTTCCCCGACCTCAAGTACAAGGTCGTCGAGCTCCCCGCGGGCCCGGCCGGCAAGGGCACGCTGCTCTTCAGCAACTGCTGGGGCATCGCCGCCAAGTCGCAGAACCAGGCGCAGTCCGTCGACCTCGTCAAGTCGCTCATCACGACTGAGCAGCAGATGAAGTTCGCCGACGCGTTCGGCGTCATGCCCTCGACCGAGGAGGGCGCCAAGGCGTTCGCGGCGAAGTTCCCCGACCAGCAGGCCTTCGTCGCCGGCGGCGAGTACGCGCAGGGCCCGGTCAACCTGCCGGGCTTCGACGAGGTCATGACGAAGTTCAACTCGCAGCTGGCGACCCTGGGCAAGGGCGGCGACCCGATCGCCTGGCTCGCGGAGCTTCAGAAGAACGGCACCTCGGCCATCTCCGACTGACCCAGCCACGGCGTCCGCCCGCCCCAWGGCGCGGCGGGCGGACGCCCTCTCCCCACGGTCGCCGATCCCCAGGAGGGCTCCATGGCATCCATCGACGAACGTCCGCAGGACGACGTCTCCGCGTCCGGCGCGCGAGCCGGACAGGTGGCCGCGGCCTCCGCGGGCACCCCGACCGGGCCGGCCGGCGCCCCCGGAGCCCGACGTGCCCCACGCCGCAGCGGTAGCGGCATACGGGGGCGTGAAGGTGCGGCAGGCTGGATCTTCGTCGCTCCCATGATCGTCATCCTCGGGCTCTTCCTCGTCATCCCGATCGGGATGGCCCTGTGGGTGAGCTTCACCAACTGGCAGGGCAACACCAACCCGTTCGTGGTCGGGCAGGGCACCGACGTCGTGGGTCTGAAGAACTACACCGACCTCTTCGCGCGTGACGGCCTGACCCGCGACAACTTCATGCAGTCGATCGGCAACACCTTCTACTACGTGCTGCTCGTCGTCCCGCTGCAGACCGTCCTCGCACTCGCGCTCGCGCTGCTCGTGAACAACACGATGCTCAAGGGCCGCAGCTTCTTCCGCACCGCCTTCTACTTCCCGTCGGTGACGAGCTCGATCGCCATCGCGACGGTGTTCCTCTTCCTCTTCTCCAACACCGGCGCCGTCAACGCCTTCCTCGGATTCTTCGGCATCGACGGCCCACAGTGGTTCAGCGACAGCCGCGGCCTGCTCCACCTCGCCTTCAACGCCGTCGGGATCGACAACCCCGCGTGGGCCCAGGGCGAGATCTTCGGACGCAGTCTCTGGGACTGGCTCTCCGGGCCGTCGGTCGCGATGTTCGTGATCATCTTCCTCGTCATCTGGACGACGTCGGGCACCTTCATGCTGATGTTCATCGCGGCGCTGCAGGACCTGCCCGTCGAGATCGACGAGGCGGCGGCGCTCGACGGCACCTCGCGCTGGCAGAAGCTGCGGCACGTGACGCTGCCGATGATCAAACCGGCGCTCTTCCTCGTCATCACCCTCGGGCTCATCGGCACGTGGCAGGTCTTCGACCAGATCTACGTCATGGGCAAGGGCGCTCCCGCGGGGACGACACTGAGCCCCGCCTTCCTGTCGTACCAGCAGAGCTTCGGCAACTTCCGCTACGGCTCGGGCGCGGCCATGGCGTTCGTCGTGTTCCTCATCATCGTCGTCCTGACGCGCGTCCAGCGGTACGTGCTGACCGACAAGGACGAGCGCAAGCCCTTCTTCCGACGCGGAGGCCGCAGATGAACGTTCGCAGGTCCAACCCCGTGAAGACGATCCTGCTCTACGTGGCAGTGCTCGCGTTCGCCGTGCTCTTCATCTACCCGTTCCTGATCCAGATCGCGACCTCGTTCAAGACCGATCCGGACGCCGCGAACAACCCGCTGTCGCTCGTGCCCAATCCCTTCACCACCCAGGTGTGGCAGCGCATCTTCGGCCAGACCGGCGACTCGTCGGTGCCGATCACCACCTGGGCACAGAACTCGGTCCTCATCACCCTCGTCGTCACCGCCTGCCGGGTCTTCCTGGACTCGCTGGCCGGGTATGCGCTCTCGCGGCTGCAGTTCCGTGGCCGCAAGGCCGTCTTCGCCGCTCTCCTCGCGGTGATGGCGGTGCCGGGTGTGGCCCTGCTCATCCCGAAGTTCCTCATGGTCAACTACCTCGGCATCTACGACACCTACACCGCGATGATCCTGCCCCTCATCGTCGACGCCGCAGGCATCTTCATCATGAAGCAGTTCTTCGACTCGGTGCCGATCTCGATCGAGGAGGCGGCCCGGATGGACGGCGCGAGCATCTTCCGCACCTTCTGGTCGGTGGTGCTGCCGATGGCCAAGCCGGCGCTCATCACCCTGACCATCCTGTCGTTCCAGGGTTCGTGGAACGAGTTCTCACACTTCCTCGTGGTGACCAAGGGCACCCCCGAGCACCAGACGCTCGTCACCGGTCTGGCCAGCATGACGAGCGGACAGCTCGGCGCCGGCACGCAGTACCCGCTCAAGCTCGGCACCGCCCTGCTGACGACGATCCCGGTCGCGCTGCTCTTCTTCGCGCTCCAGCGCTACTTCATCCGGGGTGCGAACGAGGGAGGCGTCAAGGGGTGATGGGCCCACCCGCCGCCTGAGGTCGCTGGCGCAGCGTGAGCCAGAGGCGGTGCGCGGTGATGACCGCGAGGGCCCAGGCGAGGCCGATGAGCCAGCCGGCGAGCACATCGGTGAGCCAGTGGTGCCCGAGGAAGACCCGGGAGAGCCCCATCGTGAGGACGAAGAGGGTGCCGAGCGTGATCGCGAGGGTCCGCTGCCAGGCGGCCGTCGTCTCGATGAGGACGAGGTAGACGACGATCGTCGTCAGCACCGTCGCGTTGAGGGTGTGGCCGCTCGGGAACGACGGCGAGAGCTCGAGCGGTGGCACGGCGAGCGAGGCCGGAGGGCGGGCGCGGTCGACGACGTTCTTGCCGACGATCGTCATGGCGAGCGATCCGGCCGCGGCGATGACGGTGAGGACGATCGGCGTCCACCGGCGACGGCGCCACGTGATGATCGCGACGGCGACGAGGGCGAGGATCGGCATGCCGACGGGGCCGCCGACGTCGGTGAAGGCCGTGACGGCGGAGTCGAGGCCGGGCGAGCGGAGGGTGATCGCCGTGTCGAGCACCGGTTGGTCGACGGCCGTCAGGCCGTCGCGCCCGACGACACCCTCGTAGACCGTCTCGATGCCCTCGACGAGGGCGATCATGACGACGAGCGCGATGACCGCGAAGACGACGAAGGCCACGTGCGCGGAGGACCACGACCGGATGCGGCGGGCTGCCGGTCGGGACACGCGGGCCAGGCCGGCGAAGACGTCGACGAGCCACCGCCCGAAGCGGGTGTGCCAGGTGGTGAGGTCGCGTGCCCCGATCGTGTCGTCCGGGGTCGGCGGGCGCGTGGGCTCTGGCATGCCCCATCCTTACCCAGCAGCGGTCACCGGGCGCGGAGGTATGCCGTCCGGCGCGTCCCGTTGAGACGTAAACCATTGTGGGACAGTCGTTTTCGGTGTGGACAACTCTGGTGCAGCCAGTCGAACACCTGTTCTGCATATCTGCTTGGGTGAAGTAGGATCTGTGGATGACCGCGAATCCGGTTCGGGGAGTGGACTACCCGTCCACCTACCAGCAGCTGCTGGAGTGGTTCCCGGACAACCAGTCCTGCCTGGACTACCTGGCCGGACTGCGCTGGCCCGACGGGTTCGTGTGCCCGAAGTGCGAAGCCACTGAGTTCTGGCGCACCGGTGCCGGGCTGTGGATGTGCCGGGCCTGCGGGCGGCGCA
>NZ_JBFUEN010000015.1:0-109484 GCF_056403915.1 Terrabacter sp. P2_E3 | reverse complement strand
GCTCAAGCGCTGGCTGATCGGCACCCTGCACTTCCGCGTCGAGGAGGCACACCTGCCCTACTACCTCGACGAGTACACCTTCCGGTTCAACCGCCGCAACGCGAAGTCACGAGGACTGCTCTTCTATCGGCTGCTCGAGCAAGCCGTCGACACCGACCCGCACCCGCTCAAGGGCCTGCTCAAGCCAGAAACCGGCATACCGGACTTCACCTAAGCAGATATGCAGAACACCTGTACGATTGTGGGTATGGAGCAGAGCCGGAGCACGCAGCGGATCGAGCAGGACTGGGACCACGTCGCGTCCCTGGCCGCCGACCTGCACGACGCGCACGCCCGGCTCGTCGACTTCGTCGTCGCGGTCCTGGCCGACGGGTCGTGGCAGGCCGCGGGGCTGCGCTCGCCCGAGCACTGGCTGATGCTCCGGGCGGGGCTGTCCCGGGGTCAGGCCGGTGCGGTGGTGCTGCTGGCCCGCCGGGCGGGGGAGCTGCCCGCGACCGTTGCCGCGTTGCGGGAGGGGCGGATCAGCCTGGACCAGGCGGCGGTCGTGGCCCGGCACACCCCGGCCGCGTTCGACCCCACGGTCGCGCAGTTCGCCCAGCACGCGACGGTGACCCAGCTGCAGCGTTCGGTGACCCGCTACGACTTCACCCTGCAGCCCGACAGCGTCGACGACCGCGGCCGGGGCCTGCCCGGCGAGATGCCGCCCGGTGACGAGAGCGGCGGGGAGGACGGACGCGGTGGGTCACGGAAGCGGATGCCGGTCGAGCCGGCGCACCTGAGCATGGGCCTCGACGTCGACGGCCGGTTCCGGCTGCGCTACGACGCCCCGGCCGAGGTCGGTGCCCTCGTCGAGTCAGCGTTGGCCGAGGCCAAGGACCACCTCTTCCACACCCTCACCCCCGAGAGCGACCACGACGCTGACGGCAGCGTGAGCCACGAGCAGAAGCAGGCCCTCAACGGGGACGTCCTGCACCCGACCTGGACCGAGATCGACGGCGGCCGGCCCCGCGTCACGTGGGCCGACGCCCTGCTCGTGCTCGCCACCCGCTCCCTCGACGCCGCAGGCAGTGACAGGGCTGGTGGTGCAGCCCGGCGGGCGCGCTACCGGGTGCAGGTCCACCTCGACACGGACGGTGGCTGGCTCACCGGCCGCCCCCGCCTGCCCCAGCACATCACCAACCAGCTCACCTGCGACGGCACCCTGACCCCGGTCTGGGAGACGCAAGGGCACCCCGTCAACGTCGGCCGCGCCCACCGCGTCGTCCCACACCGCACCCGCATCCTGGTCCTGGACCGCGACCGCGGCTGCCGCTTCCCCGGCTGCGCCTCCACCCACCACCTCGAGATCCACCACCTGACCCACTGGCGCGACGGCGGCCCCACCGACACCACCAACCTGCTCGCCCTGTGCACCTTCCACCACGACGGACACCACCGCGGCGAGTTCACCCTCACCGGCGACCCCACCCGCCCCGACGGGCTCACCTTCCACACCGACACCGGCCTGCTCATCGGCCCACCCCAGCAACCACCCCCACCCCACGCGCCGCCCCGCCTCGCCGTGGCCCCCGACCCGAACCAACCGGACGGGTCGGACCAGCCGGACCAGCCGGACCGTCGCAGACCACCAACCCGGCTCGGGCGGCGCTACCCCGCCCCCTCCGGTGGCACCCTGCACCTGCACCTCGTCGACTTCACCCCGACCTGACGCGGATCACCTGTCGAAGAGCTGCTGTCCCTTCCACGTCGACAGGCAGAACGGGTGGCCGGCCGGGTCGGCATAGACGCGGCAGTGGTCGTTGGGCTGGACCTCGAGGAGTCGGGCCCCGGCCGCGGTCGCGCGTGCCCCGCTCGCCGCGAGGTCGTCGACGAAGAAGTCGAGGTGCAGCTGCATCGGCGCGGACCCGCCCGGCCAGGTCGGTGGCGCGAAGTCCTCGACCTGCTGGAAGGCGATGAGCGCACCACCGGTGCTGACCGCAGCCCAGTGCGCCGAGCCCTTCGCGACGCCCTCGGTGATCTCGGCGTAGAACGTCGCCAGCGCGAGCGCGTCGGGAGCGTTGACCGTGGTCCCGTCGAACCTGATCGTGCCGGACATCAGTGGTCCGACAGGTTCTCGTAGGCGGGGGTCAGCGCCGTCCAGCGCTCCTTCCAGGCCGGTGCGGGCACCTCCTGCGACCAGCCACCGGCGTGGGCCGAGCCGCCGCTGACCAGTGAACGCCCGAGGTCCTCGAGGTGCACCTGCCAGCCGGCTCCGTAGAAGTGCAGCTGCCCGACCGGCAGGCCGCGCTCCTCGACGACGAGTCGGGTCTGCGCCCCCTCGACGGTGAGCCAGGCCTCGATCTGGCTCTCGTCGTCGGTGCCGGGCTCGGTCGTCAGCAGCAGGTGGTGCGGTGCGTCGCAGACCTCGACCGTCGCCGGTCCGGTCCACGTGCTCGTGAAGACGGCCTGCACCGTCCCGCCCACCCGGAGGTCGCCGGACACCTCGGCGATCCATCGGGCCAGCCGCTCGGGTTTCGTGCACGCCTCCCAGAGGTCGTCGATGTCCGTGTCGTAGACGTCCTCCACGCGGACTGCGCCGCGGGTGTCGTCGAGGGCGCGCATCGTGCCGATGATCTTCACTTCCGTGCCTTCTTTCCTCGTGCGATCTCCGTGTGCAGGGCATCGAGCCGGTTCTGCCACAGGGCGCGGTAGCCGTCCAGCCACTCGTCCACCTCGACGAGAGCCTCCGGGCGCAGGGTGTAGATCCTGCGCTGCGCCTCCTGGCGCACGTCGACGAGCCCGGCCTCGCGGAGCACCCGCAGGTGCCGGGACACGCCCGGCCGGGCGATCGGCAGGGCGTCGGCGAGCTCGCCGGCGGTCGCCTCGTGGTTGCGCAGGATCTCGAGCACCGTGCGTCGGCTCGGGTCGCTCAAGGCCTGCAGTACCGCGTCCATGTAGTGAATGTACCCAACCTGGTATGTACCCGCAAGGGTAATCAACAACCACGGCCCTCTGCATGGTAGGAACGAAGCGTGCCGATCCTGCCGACCGAGCGTGACCCGCGGTCATCACGATCCGGCGCGGAGGCACGCTGACGGACGAGCACCACCGGCTCCTCGCCGAGTGGGCCCTCGGGTGTGCCACGCACGTGCTGCCGCTCTTCGAGTCCGCGCACCCGGACGACACCCGTCCGCAGGACGCCATGGAGGTCGCCCGCGCACGAGCTGGGCGCGGCGGCATGCGCCATCCGTGAGCTCGTGCTCGACGACCAGCGTCGCCGCAGTGCCATCTGCTGGCACGTCTTCGACGACTGAGGTGCTTCGGCCTCAGCCGCCGAAGTCCTGCGTCCAGTAGTAGCGGTAGGGCCCGCCGACCGCCGAGCCGACGCCGATGGCCTTGTAGCGGCAGCTGAGGATGTTGGCCTTGTGTCCCGGGCTCTTCATCCACGCGTCCATGACGGCCTTGGGCGTGGGGTAGCCGGCCGCGATGTTCTCGCCGATGAGCGAGCCGGTGTAGCCCTGCGCCCGGAGGCGCTGCGCGAAAGTGCGGCCGTCGAGGCTCGTGTGCGAGAAGTAGCGGCGCTTCGCCATGTCGATCGAGTGCGCCTGCGCCGCTCGTGAGAGGTGCGCGTCGAGCACGAGGGCGCGGCACCCGACCTTGGCCCGCTGCACGTTGACGAGCTGGATGACCTGGTTCTGGACGCTCACCGTGGCCGCCTCGGCCGGCCGCGACGAGCCGATCGCCGGCGTGGCCGCGAGCGCGGCCGAGGCGGCGATGACGAGGCCGACGCGGGTGCGGGTGGAAGTGCCGTTGGGCTGCATGGGTCCTCCGAGATGACTGCGGGCGTATGCCGTCCGGCCACGGTACGGAGGTCGGTGGCCGCCGGTCGACAAATCGGACATATCAACCGCGCGACGACGATGTCAGCCGTGGCGCTCCCGGTGCTGCGCGCGCCAGTCGGTATACTCGGTGACCTCCTTCACGGCGTCCCAGGCGGCCTTGAACACCCGGGCCGCCGCGGCCGTGACCTCGTCCTCCGGGGTGGTTCGCGCAGGTCGAGCGACTCGAGGTCGAGTCCGGCATGCGGGTCCGGCGTCACGGGCCCATCATGCCCGCGCGGTGGACCGGCCACCGTCACCGCCTCTGGCTAGCGTTGGCGCCATGACCTTCGAGGTGCGCCCCGCGACGCTCGCGCGGTTCGACGACGTCGCGACGATGCTCGGCCCGAGGAGCCCGGCCTCGACCGTGTGCTGGTGCCTGAGCCACCGGCTCGACTCGAGGACCAACAGGGCGCTCGTCGGTCCTGAGCGCGGCGAGTTCGTCCGCGACCTGACGCGCCGCGCCGTCGCGCCGGGAGTGCTGGCCTACGACGGCGCCGAGGTTGTCGGCTGGGCCGCCGTGGCGCCCCGGTCCGAGCTGCCCTTCGCGCGGTCGGCGAAGATCCCGCACGTCGACGACGTCGCCGTGTGGTCGATCTGGTGCATCCGGGTCCGCCCCGGTCACCGCGGCCAGGGCATCGCCCAACCGCTCCTCGAGGGCGCCGTCGGCTACGCCCGCGACCAGGGCGCGCCCGCCGTCGAGGGCTACCCCGTCGACAACCGCGGCCAGAAGGTCGACCTGACGATGGCCTACGTCGGCACGCGCGTGCTCTTCGAGCGAGCCGGCTTCGCCAAGGCGGCCGACACCGACTCCGTGTCCGGGGGCTTCCCCCGCGTCATCATGCGCCGGGCCCTGTCCTAGGGTCGCGGCATGACGGTCATTGGCGCTGACGGGCTCGCCCGCCCCACGTGGGCGTCGGTCGACCCGCTCCTCATGGACTACTACGACACCGAGTGGGGGGTGCCGATCCGTGACGAGCGAGGCCTCTACGAGCGGATCTGCCTCGAGGGCTTCCAGGCCGGCCTGTCGTGGGCGACGATCCTGCGCAAGCGCCTGAACTTCCGGGCGGCCTTCTCCGACTTCGACCCCGACGTCGTGGCGACCTACACCGACGCCGACGTCGAGCGGCTGCTCGGTGACGCCGGCATCATCCGCCACCGCGGCAAGATCCGGGCGACGATCACCAACGCCCGGGCCACCATCGCCATGCGCGACGAGGGCGGCCTCGTCGACTTCGTATGGGGTTTCCAGCCGCCCGACACCCCGCGCCCGGAGGACCACTCCGACGTGCCGACCGTGTCCGACGAGAGCAAGGCGCTCTCAAAAGCCTTGCGCAAGAAGGGTTTCGCGTTCGTCGGACCGACGACCATGTATGCCTTGATGGAGGCCGTCGGCATCGTCGACACCCATCTCATGGGCAGCCACCGGCGCGGCAGCTCGGGCGTCTGGCCCGCCTAGCCCTCAGCCGAGGATCGCCCGCGCCGCGTTGTGGCCGGGGATCGCGCTGACCCCGCCGCCCCGCCGGGCGCCCGCACCGCCGAGCAGCACGTTGTCGTATGCCGTCTCGACGCCCCACGTGCCCACCTCGACGTCCCGCTCGGCCCAGGGCCACTGCAGCGAGCGGTGGAAGATGTTGCCGCCGGGCAGGCCGACCGACTGCTCGAGGTCGACGGGGCTCTTGACCTCGATGCAGGGGTTGCCGTCGGCGTCGCGGGCGAGGACCGACTCGATCGGTTCGCCGAGCACCGAGTCGAGCGAGCGGAGGGTGGCGGCCAGGGCCTCCTTCGTCGCGGTCTCGTTGTCGGCGCGGAAGAGCCGGGCCGGCAGGTGCAGGCCGAAGAGGGTCAGCGTCTGTGCGTCCGTGGCGGCGAGATCCGCTCCGAGGATCGAGCGGTCCGAGAGGGTGTGGCAGTAGATCTCGCACGGGGGAAGGTCGGGGATGCTCCCGTCGCGCGCGACGGCATACGTCTGCTCGAGCTGGCCGTAGCCCTCGTTGATGTGGAAGGTGCCGGCGAACGCGGCGGCGGGATCGACGGCGGCGTCGCGCAGGCTCGGCAGGCGCGTCAGCAGCATGTTGACCTTGAGCTGGGCGCCCTCGACGTCGGGCTCGGTGTCGACCGGTGCCGCACCCGCAGCGGCGAGGAGGCGGTTGAGGACAGTGGGTGCGCAACCGGCCACGAGGGTGCCGCCGACGGCGCTGCCGGTGCCGGCGCTCCCGCCGAACCAGGCGACCTCGCCCGTCGAGGGGTCGACCGACGTGACCTCGGCGCCCGTGACGATCGTCGCGCCGGCCGAGACCGCCGCTGCCGCAAGGGAGTCCGTGAGCGCGCCCATGCCCCCGACGGGGACGTCCCAGTCTCCGGTGCCGCCGCCGATGAGGTGGTAGAGGAAGCAGACGTTCTGGCGCAGGTCGCCCTCGCCGAGCGAGGCGAACGTGCCGATGAGGGCGTCGGTGGCGATGATGCCGCGGAGCGTGTCGTCGTCGGTGACCGACTCGATGAGCTCGCCGATGGGCCGCGTCGTCAGTGCGTCGAAGAGGTCGCCGTCCCCGGAGAGCGTGCGCACGTCGTCGCGGGAGCGCAGCGGCTCGAGGACCGTCGGGAAGACCCGCGCGGCGACGTCGGCCATCCGGCCGTAGAAGTCGCTCCACCCGGCGTACGCGTCGTCGCCACCGGTCAGCGCGCGGAAGGCCGCTCGGGTCGCCGCGGCGTCACCGTGGTCGACGAGGAGGCCGCGGGCGGGGTCCGACGGGACCGGCGTGTAGGACGAGTACCGCCTCCGGATGAGCCGCAGGTCGAGGTCGAGGTCGGTGAGCACCTGACGTGGCAGCAGCGAGACGAGGTAGGAGTAGCGCGACAGTCGTGCGTCGACCCCCTCGAAGGCGCGGGCGGACACGGCAGCGCCGCCCACCCGGTCCGATCGCTCGAGGAGGAGGACAGTCCTTCCCGCGCGGGCCAGGTAGGCGGCGGCCGTGAGGCCGTTGTGACCGGCCCCGATGATGATGTCGTCGTAGCGCACCCGGTCAGACTAGGTGCCGTGCCCGGGCGACGCCCGACGACCTCACCACTTCTTCACCGCGGGCTCACCGCGGGCTCACCGCGGGCTCACCGCGGGCTCACCGCGGGCTCACCGCGGAGCCACGGACCTCCTCGCGGCGTCCTGACGGGCCGAGTAGAGCCGGTCCGCGGCGTCGATGCTGGCGCGGCTGCTCAGGTCGACCCCGGCGCGCGCGGCGGCGGCGCGGGCCGCGGGGGTCGTGAGGTCGGGAGCGACGAAACGCTCCGGTGTGATCGTGCGGTCGACGGCGGCATACCTCCTCGCGTCCCGGGCCAGCGCGTCGGCGGACGCGACGGCCCTGGCTTCGGCCTGCGACGCCGAGAGCGTGAGGGCGAGCCCGAAGGCGGGCTTGGTGACGACCGCGTAGCCGTCACGGTGCCCGGCGATGTTGGGGTGGTAGCTCTCGCCGACCGGGTTGGACAGGCCGTTGAGCCACTCGACGTTGTCGCACACGGCGTGGCCGACGAACTTCGAGGTCGGGTTGACGAAGGTGAAGCCGGCGTTCGAGGCGGCCGTGGCCGTCTTCGCGTTGAGCAGGTCGGCGGTCGCGTTGAGGCGCGACTCCTCGGTGGGGGAGAACCACGTGAACGCGTTGCAGTCCTCGCCGTTGAAGATGCGTGGGTATCCGACGACGATGACGCGGGCGTTCGGGGCCTTGGCGCGGATCGAGGAGTAGAGCGTCGCGAGCCGGCCCGGGATCGTGTTGGTGATGGTGCCCTGGGCCGTGTCGATGGCGCCGTTGCAGTTGCTGAGCCAGCTCGGCTGCGCGCACGTCGTCAGGACGCTCGCGAAGCCGGCGTCGTTGCCGCCCACCGAGATCGTGACGTATGCCGTCGTGCTCGACAGCGCGGACAGCTGGGTGTTCGTGACGTCGGCGACCGTCGCGCCGGAGCACGCGCGGAAGCTCAGTGCCAGCCCGAGGGCCGAGGCGTCGAGGGACGGGTAGGCGTAGACGGAGCGCTGGCACGACGTGCCGTCGCTGATGTACGTCCGGGTCCCCGTGCCCGAGGAGTAGGAGTCGCCGAGGGCGACGTAGCCCGTGCCCGCGGCGACGGCCGGGGCGCCGAGGGCGAGGGCGGCTCCGGCTCCGATGAGGGCGGAGAGACCGGCCCCGAGGGCACGCCGGCGGGTGGATGACATGACGGACCTGCTCTTCACGACACACTCCTTTGTGGGTGGAAGGCTTGCTGACGCCGAGCACTGCAACCTGCCGGGGCGCCGCCCGCCGGCCACGCTGTGCCCTGCGTCACACGTCCCACTACCGGACAGTAGGGGCACCGTGCCCGACCCGCGAGCCGAACTGCAGCCGGACGGTCCGGCTCGTCAGGACGGCGCCTCGCGACGGTCCCCGAGGAGGCTGCCGAGCCATTGCGCATGGGGGTCGACGTCGACGAGCAGGGCCTTGACGAGCAGCGTCAGCGGGATGGCGAGCACGGCGCCGATGCCGCCGAGCAGCACGGACCAGACGACGAGCGACAGGACGGTCACGACCGCTGAGAGGCCCACCTCGTCGCCGACGATCTTCGGCTGGATGACCGACTGGATGATGAGGTTGATGACGCTGTAGACCACGACGACGAGGGCGAACAGGCTCCACCCGCCCTCGAGCAGCGCGAGGATCGCCGGTGGCACGAGGCCGATGACGAAGCCGATGTTGGGGATGTAGTTCGTGATGAAGGCAAGCAGGCCCCAGAGGAGCGCGCCCGGCACCCCGACGAGCCAGAGGAACATGGTGTCGAAGACGGCGACGATGGCACCGAACACCGTTGCCACCACGAGGTATCGGCGCGTGCCGTGCGTGAAGGACATCATCGCCGACACGAACGCAGGGCGCTCGGTGCGGAGGGTCGTGAGGGTCTCGGAGAAGCCCCGGGCGTCCATCGCGGAGAAGAGCACGAGCGCGAGGACGAAGACGAGGTTCGTCACGAGCGACAAGATGTCCGAGAGGAGCGAGGTGATGAGCGCGCTGACGCGCCCGAGGTCGAAGGACGAGGCGATCGCCTGCGTCTGCTCGGGCTTGACCCCACGGGCGGCGAGCCAGTCGGTCACGTCGGCGACGAGGGCCGCGAGGTCGTCGGCGTACTGGGGGAGGAGGCCTGCGAGCTCGGCGCCGGACACGACGACGAGCAGGGCGAGCCCCACGATGCCGAGGTAGATCACGAAGACGACCGCGAGCGTGCCCAACCAGTGGGGCAGGCCGCGCCGGACCATGGCGTTGCGCACCGGGAAGGCCGCGATGGTCAGGACGAGGGCGAGGAAGAGCGGCCCGAGGATGCCCGACACGAGGTGGATGCCGAAGGCGACGACGAAGCCGGCCGCCAGCGCCACGAGGATGAGCACGCCCCGCGGGATCGCGGGGCGTGCTCGCCTCGCCGGAACGAGCCCGGACGGCGCCCCGGGGACCGGATCCCCAGGATCTCCGGCCCTCGGCACGTCCGTTCCGCTCATGCCTGTCATGTCACCACCGGCGCGCACGGCGGGCGTCACCCCGTCGGGGTGATGCCCACGGCGCGGGCGCACCGGAGCATGAAGGCGAGCGGTGCCGGTCACGACTCCGCCACGAACCGGGAGGAGTCCCATGTCGACTGCGACGACAGGGCCGATCGGGCCAGTGGACCTGGCGGTCATCGGCTTCCGCGGAGAGCTGCGGCAGGGCGGCATACGCGATGCGGTGGCGCGAGCGGTCGACAAGGGCGCGGTCCGCGTGCTCGACGTGCTGCTCGTCCGCAAGGACGACGACGGCAGCGTGCTGATGTACGACGCCGAGTCACCCGAGGGTGCCGAGGAGCTGCTCGGCTTCCCGACCGTCATGCCCGACCTCGTCGGCGAGGAGGACGCCCTCGCCATCGCCGCCGAGATGGATCCTGGCACGACGGTGCTCGTCATCGCCTGGGAGAACGTGTGGGCGTCCGAGATCGCTGCCGAGGTGCGCGAGCTGGACGGGCAGCTGCTCGTCATGGAACGCCTGCCGCGTGAGGACATCGAGGTGGCGCTCAGCGCCATCGCATCGAACGAGGAGGGGTCATGAGAGGACGCAGGGGCCGGCCCGGTCTGCTGGGGGTGGCCGCCCGTACGGCCGTCGTCGCCGGCACCGCCACCGCTGTGAGCGGCAAGGTGCACCAGGGCCAGCAGGCCAAGGTGCAGCAGGCCGCGGATGCCGAGGCCTACCGGCAGCAGCAGGAGGCCCAGGACATGGCTGCCCAGGCGCCCCCGCCCCCGCCGCCCCCGCCGCCCCCGCCTGCCGCGCCCGCAGCCGACGACATGCTGGACTCGCTCGAGCGCCTGGCGGCACTGCACGCGCAGGGCATCCTCACCGACGAGGAGCTGGCGCAGCAGAAGGCCCGCATCCTAGGCGGCTGATCCGGATGTTGGCGCCGCCATCGGTGACGACGCCGGCGGCACCGTGACGGGCGGGGCGGCTCGGGGAGCCCTCGCTCGGCTGAGGAGCCGGCCCTGGGGCGCCGACGTCAAGGCGGGGGTCGTGCTCGGTGTCGAGAGCGTCCCCGACGGTCTGGCGAGCGGCGTCCTCGCGGGCGTCAACCCGCTCGCCGGTCTCTACGGCTACCTCTACGGCATGGTCGGCGCGGCGCTCTTCACGAGCAGCACGCTCATGGCCGTCCAGGCGACGGGCGCCATGTCACTCGTCGTCGCCGACGCCGACCTGGGGTCTCGACCTGACCCGGAGCGGGCGCTCTGGACGTTGGCCGCGCTGACCGGCGTCGTCATGATCGCGGCCGGCCTGCTGCGGGGAGGGGTGCTGCTGCGGTTCGTGCCGAGCTCGGTCATGACCGGCTTCGTCACGGCCGTCGGCGTCAACATCGTGCTCGGCCAGCTCGGCGACTTCACGGGAGCCGAGACGTCCGGCGCCAACCGGGTCATGCGCACCCTCGACCTGGTCCTCCATCCGTCGCGGATCGACCTCATGACCCTGCTCGTCGGGGCGGTGACCCTCGTCCTCATCGTCGGGCTCCAGCGCACCCGCCTGGGCGCGCTCGGCCTCGTGGTGGCGATGGCCGTCGGCTCGCTCCTCGCCGGCGTGCTGGGGTCGCTCTTCGACGCGCACGTCGCGGTCGTGGGCGACATCGCCGCGGTCCCGCACTCCCTGCCGCTGCCGGCGCTGCCGTCGCTCGGCGACGTGCCCTACCTCGCGCTGCCCGCGGTCTCTCTGGCCTTCATCGGACTCGTCCAGGGCGCCGCGGTGTCGGCTGCGGTGCCCAACCCCGACGGGCGCCCGTCCGTCGCCTCGCGCGACTTCATCGGGCAGGGAGTCGGCAACATCGTCTCCGGTCTCTTCCGGGGTATGCCGGTCGGCGGCTCGATGTCGGCGTCCTCGCTCGTCGCGACCGCGGGCGCCCGGACGCGCCTCTCGCTCGGCTTCGCCGGCGGCGTCATGGCGCTCGTCGTGCTCGTGCTCGCCGACGTCGTGGCCCTCGTCGCCCTGCCGTCCATCGCGGCGCTGCTCATGGTCGTCGGAGCCGGCGCCGTGAAGCCGGCGAGGGTGCAGTCGGTGATGCGCACGGGGACCGTCCAGACCGTCGTCCTCGCACTCACCTTCGTGCTGACCCTCCTCATCCCGGTGCAGTACGCCGTGCTCGTCGGGGTCGCCCTCGCGATCGTGCTCCACGTCGTCGAGCAGTCCAACCGGGTGCGGGTCACGCGCCTCGACCTCGACGGAGACGGGAGGGTGCGTCAGGGCGAGCCACCGGTCACCGTGCCGGGCGGCGAGGTGCTCGTGCTCCAGCCGTACGGCTCCCTCTTCTTCGCCAGCGCCCCGACGTTCCGCGCATTGCTACCACGCGTCGACGACGGGTCGCGGCACGCCGTCGTGGTGCTCCGTCTCCGCGGCGTCGACCAGATCGGCCTGACCCTCATCGACGTGCTCCGCGGCTACGCGAGGGAGCTCCAGGCCCACGGTGGCGTCCTCAAGCTCGTCGTCGACAACCGGCAGGTGCTGCACCAGATGGAGGCCGAGGGGCTCGTCGGGCTCGTCGGACCCGACCACGTCTACCTCGGCACCGAGTGGCTCGGCGAGACCACGCGCCGGGCCCGGGCCGACGGCCTGCGGCTGCTCGCGGAGTCCGACCCGACCGACGGGGAGTCGTGACCGCCTAGGCTGAGTGGCAACGCGTGGTCCGAGCGGACCTGACGACAGGAGGATGACCGTGGGGTTCCCGGAGAACGTGCTCGCCAAGGGAGAGAAGGTCGAGCGCGACCTGCACCCGCACTGGCTCACCGTCGTCGTGCCCACGATCTTCGGCCTGCTGCTGGCCGCGGCCTGCATCACCGTCGCCCGCGCCACCCCCGACGACGACACCGGCAACCGGATCCAGTGGATCGCCGTGGCGGTGTTCGTCCTCGTCGCCGTCCCGGCGGTCTTCGTGCCCTACCTGCGCTGGCGCACCACCCACTACGTCATCACCTCGCACCGCGTCATGGTGCGCCGAGGCATCCTGACGAAGAACGGCAAGGACATCACGCTCTCGAAGATCACCGACGTGAGCTTCCAGCAGACCGTGGTCGACCGGATCATCGGCGCGGGCTCGCTGCACATCGAGTCGGCCGGCGACAGCCCCGACGAGAACCTCACGAACATCCCGCGCAGCAACGAGGTCCAGCAGCTCATCAACCGCCTCATCGACGAGGACGACCTGCGCCGCCGCACCCACGGCCGCGGCATGGCCGACGCTCCCGGCTCGGACCCGGCCTTCGCGGCCGGCGACGACGACTACAGCGAGGACACGACGGCGATCCCGCGCCAGCGGTCCGACCGGCCCGACCGACCCGAGCTCGCGGAGGAGCGCCGCCGCCCGCGCGACCTCGGTGACAGCAGCGACCAGTCGCTCTGAGCCCGTCGCCGTCCCCTGCCGCACGGCAGGCGCGTGTGGCATCGTCGGGTCATGACCTCCACTGTCGACGAAGCCGGTGTGACCGCGACCTACCGGGCCGCCCGTGACGAGCTCCTCGCCCTGCGCGGCGACCACGCCAGAGCCGTCCGCGAGTTCACCTTCCCCGACGTGGGAGACCGCTGGAACTGGGGCGTCGACTGGTTCGACGCCATCGCCCGGGGCAACGGTGGCGCCTGCCTGACGATCGTCGAGCAGGACGAGTCGTCGGCGTCGTACTCCTGGGACGAGATGGCCCGCCGCTCCGACCAGGTGGCCGCGCACCTCGCCGCGCTCGGTGTGCGCCGCGGTGACTCGGTGATCCTCATGCTCGGCAACCAGGTCGAGCTCTGGGAGTCGATGCTCGCCGTCATCAAGCTCGGCGCCGTCGTCATGCCGACGACGACCGCCGTCGGCCCCGGCGACCTCGTCGACCGGATGGAGCGCGGCGCGGCCCGCGCCGTCATCACCAACGCGTCCGAGGTGCACAAGCTCGACGACGTGCCGGGCGACTACCTGCGCGTCGCCGTCGGTGGGGCCGATCCGGCCGGGACCGCCACGGCTGGCTGGGAACGCCACGAGGCGGCCTACGACCTCGAGGTCACGCCCACCGAGCACCCGGGCACGGCGCCCGACGACCGGATGCTCCTCTACTTCACGTCCGGCACGACGAGCCGGCCCAAGCTCGTCGAGCACACCCAGCGCTCCTACCCCGTCGGGCACCTGTCGACGATGTACTGGATCGGGCTGCAGCCCGGCGACGTGCACCTCAACATCAGCAGCCCCGGCTGGGCCAAGCACGCATGGTCGTCGTTCTTCGCGCCGTGGGCGGCCGAGGCGGCGGCATTCGTCTACAACTACAGCCGGTTCGACCCGGCCGCACTGCTGCGGGTCCTGCGCACGCACGAGGTCACCTCGATCTGCGCGCCGCCGACGGTGTGGCGGATGCTCATCAAGAGCGACCTGACCGGCGGCCCGGGGTCGCTGCGCGAGGTCATCGGCGCCGGCGAGCCGCTCAACCCCGAGGTCATCGCGCAGGTCGAGAAGGCGTGGGGCCTGACGATCCGCGACGGCTACGGACAGACCGAGATGACCGCAGCGGTGGGCAACACCCCCGGCTCCACCGTCAAGCCGGGCTCGATGGGCCGGCCGCTCCCCGGCTGTCCGGTCGTCGTCGTCGACCCGATCACGAATGTCCTTGTCACGGAGGCCGACTCGGATGGCAACCGCGAGGGCGAGATCTGTCTCGACCTGTCCCAGCACCCCGTCCCGCTCATGACCGGCTACCAGGGCGACGAGCAGCGCAACGCCGACGCCATGGCCGGCGGTTTCTACCACACGGGCGACGTCGCGTCGGTCGACGCCGACGGCTACATCTCCTTCGTCGGACGCACCGACGACGTCTTCAAGGCGAGCGACTACAAGATCAGCCCGTTCGAGGTCGAGTCGGTGCTCATCGAGCACCCGGCCGTCGCCGAGGCCGCCGTCGTGCCCGCGCCCGACCCCGTGCGCCTGGCCGTGCCCAAGGCCTACATCGCCCTCGCCCCGGGCCACGAGCCCGGTGAGGACGTGGCGCGCTCGATCCTCGCCCACGCCCGTGCGAAGCTCGCGCCGTGGCAGCGGGTCCGGCGGATCGAGTTCTACGAGCTGCCCAAGACGATCTCGGGCAAGATCCGCCGGGTCGAGCTGCGGGGCCGCGAGACCGACCTCGAGGCGACCGGCGCCGACCAGCCCGCGAACGAGTGGCGCGACGACCAGTTCCCCGACCTCAAGGGGTGACCGACAGCCCGGACGGCACGGCAGGGGTCGTGGTGCCCGACGATGTCGGGTCGTCCGGGGCGAGCGGCAGCGATCGCACCGTCGTCTCGTCGATGCGGCTGCAGATGCGCTTGGCCGGGTCCGGCTGGTCCTGACCCGGCTGCTGGACGGTCGGTGCGGCGGGCCGGTAGGGGTCGATGCGGGCTCCGCTGATGACCTGCACGCTGTCGTAGGCAGGCCGGCCCTCGAGCAGGTTGCGGAAGGAGTAGCGGGTCAGCGAGGTCAGCTCGCACGACGTGCCGAACTGCGCGATGTCGAAGGAGTACGGCTGGCCGTCGAGCTCCTGCCCCGGACCCTCGGAGTAGTGCGAGACGACCCCGCCACCGGTGAAGGTGCCGACCTGGATCCGGTTGCCCTCGATCGCGGGGGTGTGCATGTGCCCGTTGATGAGCAGGCGTCCCCGCTCGACCTGCTCGGCGGCATACGGCTCGTGCGTCACGACGAGGTCGGGCTCGGGCTGGCCGGCGACGGCCGCGTTGTAGCGGTCGGCCGCGGGCTTGGCCTTGGCCGTCGGGTCGGCGTTGTCGTCGCCGAAGTAGCGGGGGTCGTTGAAGCCGGTGATGCGCAGCCCGTGGAAGGTCACCTGGCGCAGCGACCCGGCGGCGTCCTCGAGGAGCACGACGTTGGGGATGCGCGCGAGCCGAGCCAGGACGGCCCGGTCGCTCGCCGAGGACTGGTCGTGGTTGCCGCTGGTGAAGACGTAGGGCACGCCGAGGGACTGGATCGAGCGGTAGAGCCCGGCGGCGTCGCCCTCCTGGACCCGGCCGAAGTTGACGAGGTCGCCGCTGTCGATGACGGCGTCGATGTCCTCCTCCGCGATGATCGTGCGCATCAGGGC
Source organism: Terrabacter sp. P2_E3 (assembly GCF_056403915.1). NCBI lineage: Bacteria > Bacillati > Actinomycetota > Actinomycetes > Micrococcales > Intrasporangiaceae > Terrabacter > Terrabacter sp. P2_E3. The sequence continues at coordinate 94,031 of NZ_JBFUEN010000015.1, read as the reverse complement.
GTACTGGTTCGCGCCGTGGATGTCGGAGACGAGCAGGAAGCGCGCCGAGACGGGCTCGTTGACGTTGCCGGCGACGTACTTCTGCTGGAGCGCCTGCGTCACCGCGAGGAGGTTGCGGAAGTACGGCGTCACCTGGGTGGCGCGCGCCTCGACGTCGGCGAGCAGGCCGGCGTTGCGCTGCACCACGCCGAGGACGCCGCTCGTGCGGTACTCCGCGAAGCGGCCCGGCTGGTAGGTCAGGGCGATCCCGCCGAAGGTCACGGCGGTCGCCACGACCATCGCGGACGCGACGAAGAGCACATGGTGGCGACGGGTGGTGCGCTGCCTGATGTAGTGCGAGGCCAGGGCTAGAAGCACCGCGATCGCCGTCGCGCCGAGGACGAAGCGGATGCCGACGCCGACGGCCGCCTGCGCGATCGCCGACGAGATCTCGTCGGGCGAGGGCTGCAGCGCCTTGATGTCGACGTTGGGCCGGGTGAAGAGGTTGGTGATCTCCTCGCGCACCGCGACCTGCACGTCGAGCCCGGGCGCGACGATGGGAGAGGCGAACTGGACGTCGACGTCACCGACGATCGTCGGCGCGTGGAGCACGGGGGAGTGACGCGGCACCGGGTCGAGGCGCAGGACCGCGCGGTACTGGGAGGTCTCGGCGACGGTGGGCGCGAGGTTGGTCGCGGCCACGCCACCGAGGTAGCAGGCCACGAGGACCGCGAGCCACTTGAGCACGTGCGAGGCCCGGCGCAGCCAGGGGCTGTCACCGGTCAGCAGGTCGCCCACCTGTCGCATCGCCTCACCCTAACCGGACCGGGACGTGTCACCCGGACGGCACCGCCCGTTCACGTGCGGGTGGTGCGATGGGGTGGTCAGCGCATCGCAGCGAGGGGGAGTCATGGGGTCGACTCGTCGCAGGGCCGTCGTCGTCACGGCGCTCATGGCGTATGCCGTCCTGCTCGCTGTCGGCCCGCGGGTCCTCGGCGGGTCGGCCGGGGTCGTCATCCTCGTCGCGAGCTTCGTCGTCGGCTTCGCCTGGCTCGTGCTGCTCGTCGCTCCGTGGGCGGCTCGCGGAGCGGCACGCGGGGCGGCACGCGGTCGCGATCGTAGTCTGAGGCGGTGAGCCTCGAGCACCGACCGAACCGGATCATCCTCGTGCGGCACGGCGAGTCCGAGGGCAACCTCGACGACACTGTCTACGAGCGCGTGCCCGACCACCGGATCAGCTTGACGCCCAAGGGTTTCGAGCAGGCCCGCGACACGGGTGCCGCGATCCGGGAGGTGCTCGACGGGGAGTCGGTGGAGGCCTACGTCTCGCCCTACGTGCGCACCCGGCAGACCCTCGAGGCGCTCGCGCTGCCGGTGGCGGAGCGGGACGTGCGGGTCGAGCCACGCCTGCGCGAGCAGGACTGGGCCAACTTCCAGGACCCCGTCGACATCGCGGAGCAGAAGGCCGAGCGCGACCGCTACGGCCACTTCTACTACCGGTTCAGCAACGGCGAGTCCGGGTCGGACGTCTACGACCGGGTGTCGACCTTCCTCGAGTCGATGCACCGCAACTTCGAGACGCCGGCGGCGCCGCGCAACGTCGTCATCGTGACGCACGGCCTGACGATGCGCCTCTTCTGCATGCGGTGGTTCCACTGGAGCGTCGACTACTTCGAGTCGCTCGACAACCCCGAGAACGCCCAGCCCGTCGTGCTGCTGCGCCAGAAGGACTTCCGGTTCAAGCTCGAGGCGCCGTTCACGCAGTGGAACACCGACGTCGCGCCGACCGAGCGCGAGCGTTCGAGCTGGATCTGACCGCCTCGGCTCAGAGGTACTGGCCGGTGGGGCCGGGCTCGCCCGGGTGGTGCTCGCCGGGCTGCACGCCGGGGGGCGTGCCGTAGGTGGTCCCCGGGCCGGGCGGCAGGGCGCGCATCTGCTGGAGCTGCTGCTGCGCCGCCATCTGCTGCGCGACGAGCGCGGTCTGGATGCCGTGGAAGAGTCCCTCGAGCCAGCCGACGAGCTGGGCCTGGGCGATCCTCAGCTCGGCGTCGGTCGGGGAGTCGTCGCGGAAGGGCAGGGCGATCCGGTCGAGCTCGGCGACGAGCTCGGGCGCGAGACCGTCCTTGAGCTCCTCGATGGAGCGGTGGTGCACGTCGGCGAGGCGACGGCGCCCGGCCTCGTCGAGGGGCGCGTTGCGCACCTCCTCGAGCAGCTGCTTGATCATCGACCCGATGCGCATGACCTTGGCCGGCTCCTCGACGAGGTCGGCCGGGTTGGTGCGCTCGCGCTCGCGTCGCTCCTCGCGGCCCTCCGGGTGGGCGCCCTGGCCGTCGGGGCGGTCCTCGCCCTGGGCATCGGCGACCCCCATCCCATCGGGCGTGACGACGACGATGCGCGGCTCGTCGCGCTGGGAGTCGGTGTCGGTGCCCTTGCCCTGTCGGCTCGCGTCGTCGCTCATGCGCTCCATCCTGCCTCACCCGAAGAGGCAGAGGGGCGGGGCCCGTGCGTCCCCCGTCAGGTCGCACGGGCCCCTTGGCGTGCTCAGGTGCCGGGCGTCAGTGCGCGCCGGCTGTGGCGAACCACGGGTGGTGGAGGTCGTGGTAGCTGACGTCGCTCATCAACGCCATCATCTGGTCCATCTCGGCCTGGGCCTCGGGCGGCGGGCTCTTCTGCTCGCCCTCGCGGGCGGCGTCCTCGGTGCGGAAGGCCATCGTCTGGGTGAAGAACCCGTCGGCGGCGATCGCGATGGTGCCGCCGATGATCTCGGGCCGGGCCTCGTGGAGCATGTCCATCGGCCCCTCCATCATGTGGCGGAAGCGCTCCGGGTCGCTGAGCCGGCCCTGGATGACCTGGACGAAGCCCGCGTCGTCACTGCCGCCGTCGAGCATCATCGTCACGTCGTCGCAGTCGTGGAAGCTGGCCTCGCCGTCGAAGAGCCGGGCCGTCTCCTCCCACCACGCGCCTTGCTCGGGCCGGGCCGAGTTGGCCTCGGCCGAGGCCCGCGAGTCGAAGCGGACGACCCCGACGAACTCGCCGTCGTCCGTCATGCCGTACGTCCCCCCGAGCCAGCCGGACGCGCCGGGCTCGAGCTGCTCGCTCCACCGGTCCATCTGCCGGTGGAGGGCGTCGGCGTCAGTGCACCGACCCTGGATGACCTGGATGAACACCGTGAACCTCCCGTTGCGATCGGGGGCCGCTTCGAGCCGAAGTGGTCCATCGATCGACGGTACGCCGGTCGCGTCGGACGCGTCAGGGGACGAGTCCGACACGACCGGATTCACGTGGTGAGCAGGATCTTGCCGATGTGGCCCGAGGCCTCCATCTCGCGGTGCGCCTCGGCGGCGTGCTCGAGGGGGTGGCGCGAGTTGACGACCGGACGCACCGCGCCGGCCTCGATGAGGGGCCAGACGTGCTCACGGACGGCGGCGACGATGGCGGCCTTCTCCGTCGCGGGGCGGGCCCGCAGCGAGGTGGCGATGACGGCGGCGCGCTTGGCCAGCAGCATGCCCATGTCGAGCTCGCCCGTGCGGCCGCCCATGAGGCCGATCGTGACGAGGCGTCCGCTGATGGCGAGGGCCTCGACGTTGCGGGAGAGGTACTTCGCGCCCATGTTGTCGAGGATGACGTCGGCACCGTGACCCTTCGTCAGCTCGCGGACGCGCTCGACGAAGTCCTCCTCGCGGTAGTTGACGAGGAACTCGGCACCGAGGTCGCGGCACACGTCGAGCTTGGCCTGGCTGCCGGCCGTGACGGCGACGTGCGCGCCGACCGCCTTGGCGAGCTGGATGGCCATGGTGCCGATGCCCGAGCTGCCGCCGTGGACCAGGAGCACCTGGCCCGGCTGGATGTTGGCGACGAGGAAGACGTTGGACCAGACGGTGCACGTCACCTCGGGCAGGCCGGCCGCGTCGACGAGCGAGACGCCGCGCGGCACCGGCAGGAGCTGCTCGGCCGGCGCCACGACACGCTCGGCGTAGCCACCGCCGTCGATGAGGGCGCACACCTCGTCGCCGACCTGCCAGTCCTCGACGCCCTCGCCGAGCGCCGCGATGGTGCCGCTCACCTCGAGGCCGGGATACTCCGACGCGCCCGCTGGCGGCGGGTAGTGACCGAGGCGCTGCATGACGTCGGCGCGGTTGACGCCCGCGGCGGCGACGTCGATGAGCACGTGGCCGGCCGTCACCTCGGGGTCGGGCACCTCGTCGAGGACGAGGCTGTCGGCGTCTCCGGCCTCGGGGATCGTGATCGCGCGCATGGGGCCGAGCCTATTGACCTCCGGCCCGAGCCCGCACGAGCGCCCCGCCGGGCGTCGCCGTGTCCGGCGTGACGTGCCACACGCGTCCGGCGCCGGCCACCGCACCGTCCGACCGCAGGAGCGTCCCCTCGTCGATCGCGACACCGCTCGGGGCCAGCCCCGCGGCCACCACGGCGACGAGGCGCGAGACGTTGCCCCACTGGGCGGCGTGCACGTCGACGGCTCCCGGCACGAGGCCGATGCCCCCGACCACGGCGACGTCGTCGAGCTCCTCGTTGCTGTCCTCGGGGCAGACGGGCCGCCCGTCGAGGAGCCAGCCGCCGACGACCGCGTGGGAGCCCGCGATCGCAGCCCCCGCGGAGAACCCGGCATACGGCACACCTGCGGACACGAGGGCTCGGATCCGGTGGTAGCTGCCCGCGAGCGACGCGTGGTACTCCGGCGTGGGGCCGCCGCCGACGAAGAGGCCGTCGATCCCGTCGAGGACGGCCGGCTCCAGCGGCGTGCCCTCGGACACCCGCTCCACGACGAGGTCGTGGCCACCCACGAGGCCGAGCGTGTGGACGTACTTCTCGTGGTACTCGAGCGACTCGGGGTCAGTGCCCATGACGACGAGCAGGATGCGCGGGGTGCCGCCGGCGCGACGCGCGGCGGCCTCGACGAAGGGTCCGTAGAGCGTGGGGGCGAGGGCGTCGTCCCAGCCGCCGCCGATGAGGTGGACGTCCATGTCGGCACCCTAGGAGACCCCGGTGCCCGGTGGGGGGCTCAGCGGCGACCGGTCGGGCTGGGGCTGAGACGGCGGGCGATGTCCTCGGCGGCGAGACGGGCCCGGCCCACGAGCTCGGCGACGTGCTCCGTGCTCGCGTCGGGTGTCCGCAGCGTCAGGGCGATCGCCGCGAGCGGCCGGCCGGCGCGGTCGAGCACCGGCACGGCGACCGACGACAGGTCGGCCGTCACGGTGCCCTCCTCGCGGGCGTAGCCGTCGGTGCGCGTGCGGGTGAGCACGCTCCGCAGCTCGCCGAGCGACCGCGGCCCCCCTCCGCTGCGCTGCACGAACGAGGCCCGGTCGGGGTAGAGCGCCCGCACCTGCGTCGCGGGGAGGGCGGACAGCATGGCGAGCCCGCTGGCCGTCAGGTGGGCGGGCAGGCGCACACCGACGTCGGTGACGAGCATCGGCTGCCCGGGGGCGCGTTCCTCGAGGAGGTAGATGACGTCGCGTCCGTCGAGGGTGGCGAAGTGGGCGTTGCGGCCGCACTGGTCGACGAGCCGGCGCATGGCCGCCCGCGCGACACGGGCCAGCGGCGCCTGCCGCTGGTAGGCCGACCCGAGCTCGTACGCCGCCTGGCCGAGCCCGAAGCGTCGCTCCTCGACGTAGTGGGTGACGTAGCCCCGGCTGTGCAGCACCTTGAGCAGGTGGTAGACCGAGCTGCGGGGCAGGCCGAGGTCGCGGGCGATCGACGCGGCAGGCACCGGCTCGGCGTGGCGCGAGAGGTGCTCGAGGACGTCGAGCGCGTTGGCGGCGGCGGGGGCGTTGGACATGTGGGCCACCTCCGGTCCGCGATCGAGGAAGTCTCGCATCCGAGACAATTGTCCTCCCTCGCGGGCCGACACGCCAGCCGTTCGGCGGTTCGATGGGTCCATGAACGCAGCACCCGCCACCGCCGCCCACTCGGTGACCGGCGCCGGCACCGTCACGGTCGGCACCGGTCCGCTCTCCCTCGAGGACGTCGTCGCCGTCGCCCGCCACGACGCCCGGGTCGAGCTCTCCCCCGGTGCCGAGGCGGAGATCGCCCGCAGCCGCACCGTCATCGAGGACCTCGCGAACGACACCGTCGCCCACTACGGCGTCTCGACCGGCTTCGGCGCGCTCGCGACCCGTCACATCCCGACGGCGCTGCGCGCCCAGCTGCAGCGCTCGCTCGTGCGCTCGCACGCCGCCGGCGCCGGTCCGGAGGTCGAGCGCGAGGTCGTGCGCGCCCTCATGCTGCTCCGTCTGTCGACCCTCGCGACGGGCCGGACCGGCGTCCGCCTCGAGACGGCGCGGACGTATGCCGCCCTGCTGAGTGCCGGCATCACCCCCGTCGTGCACGAGTACGGCTCGCTCGGCTGCTCCGGCGACCTCGCGCCGCTGTCGCACTGCGCGCTCGCCGCGATGGGCGAGGGGCCGGTGCGCCTCGCCGACGGCACGCTCACCGACGCGGCAACCGCCCTGCGCGACCACGGGATCGAGCCCGTCGTCCTCGCCGAGAAGGAGGGCCTCGCCCTCATCAACGGCACCGACGGCATGCTCGGCATGCTCGTGCTGGCCATCCACGACCTGCGTCACCTGCTCAAGGTCGCCGACGTGTCGGCCGCGATGAGCGTCGAGGGCCTGCTCGGCTCCGACAGCGTCTTCGCGCCGGACCTGCACGCGCTGCGCCCCCAGGTGGGTCAGGGGGACTCGGCGGCGAACATCCTTGCCGTCATGGCGGACTCGCCGATCCGTGAGTCGCACCGCACCGAGGAGTGCACCCGCGTGCAGGACGCGTACTCCCTCCGCTGCGCGCCGCAGGTGCACGGTGGCGCCCGCGACACGGTCGAGCACGCCGCCCGCGTCGCCGCCGCCGAGCTGGCCTCGGCCGTCGACAACCCCGTCGTCACCCCCGACGGTCGGGTCGAGTCCAACGGCAACTTCCACGGCGCCCCGGTGGCCTACGTCCTCGACTTCCTCGCCATCGTCGCGGCCGACGTCGCGTCGATGTCCGAGCGCCGCTCCGACCGCTTCCTCGACCAGGCCCGCAACCACGGGCTGCCGCCCTTCCTCGCCGACGACCCAGGCGTCGACTCGGGCCTCATGATCGCGCAGTACACCCAGGCCGCCATGGTCTCGGAGATGAAGCGTCTCGCCGTCCCCGCGTCGGTCGACTCGATCCCGAGCTCGGCCATGCAGGAGGACCACGTGTCGATGGGCTGGTCGGGTGCCCGCAAGCTGCGCCGTTCCGTCGACGCGCTCGGCCGTGTCCTCGCCATCGAGGCGCTGACGGCGGCGCGCGGCATCCAGCTGCGGTCCCCGCTCGAGCCGTCCCCCGCCACCGGCGCGGTCATCGCCGCGCTGTCCGCTCGCACGAACGCGGCCCCGGGGCCCGACCGCTTCCTCGCCCCCGACATCGAGGGCGCCCACGGGGCGGTGACCGACGGCGACGTCCTTGCCGCCGCCGAGTCCGTCACCGGCCCGCTCCGCTGAGCGAACCGGCATACCAACGTTTTCCACCTCGAAGGAGAGTGACATGGAAGGTGCACGACCCGTCCGCGCGGCGCGTGGGACGACCCTGACGGCGCAGTCGTGGGCCACCGAGGCCCCGCTGCGGATGCTCATGAACAACCTCGACCCCGAGGTGGCCGAGCGCCCCGACGACCTCGTCGTCTACGGCGGCACCGGTCGCGCGGCCCGCGACTGGAAGTCCTTCGACGCGATGGTCCGCACGCTGACCACGCTCAAGCAGGACGAGACGATGCTCGTCCAGAGCGGTCGTCCCGTCGGCGTCATGCAGACGCACGAGTGGGCGCCGCGTGTCCTCATCGCCAACTCCAACCTCGTCGGCGACTGGGCCACGTGGCCCGAGTTCCGCCGCCTCGAGCACCTCGGCCTGACGATGTACGGCCAGATGACGGCCGGGTCGTGGATCTACATCGGCACCCAGGGGATCGTCCAGGGCACCTACGAGACCTTCGCGGCCGTCGCCGAGAAGCGCTTCAACGGGACCCTCGCCGGCACGCTGACCCTGACCGGCGGCTGCGGCGGCATGGGCGGCGCGCAGCCGCTCGCCGTCACGATGAACGACGGCGCCTGCCTCATCGTCGACGTCGATCCGGCCCGCCTGCACCGGCGCGTCGAGCACCGCTACCTCGACGAGGTCGCGACCGACCTCGACGACGCGATCGAGAAGGCGATGGCCGCCAAGCGCGAGCGTCGCGGCTGGTCGGTCGGTGTCGTCGGCAACGCGGCCGAGGTCTTCCCCGAGCTGCTCCGCCGGGGTGTCGAGATCGACATCGTCACCGACCAGACGTCGGCGCACGACCCGCTCAGCTACCTGCCGGAGGGCGTCGACGTCGCCGACTGGGCGGAGTACGCCGAGAAGAAGCCCGAGGACTTCACCGACCGCGCCCGCGCCTCGATGGCCAAGCACGTCAAGGCGATGGTCGAGTTCCAGGACGCCGGCGCCGAGGTCTTCGACTACGGCAACTCGATCCGCGACGAGGCCCGCCAGGGCGGCTACGACCGCGCCTTCGAGTTCCCCGGCTTCGTGCCCGCCTACATCCGCCCGCTCTTCTGCGAGGGCAAGGGCCCGTTCCGCTGGGCCGCGCTCTCGGGTGACCCACGCGACATCGCCGCGACCGACAAGGCCGTGCTCGAGCTCTTCCCCGACAACGACCGCCTGCACAAGTGGATCCGGGGTGCGCAGGAGCGGATCGCTTTCCAGGGCTTGCCTGCCCGCATCTGCTGGCTCGGCTACGGCGAGCGTGACAAGGCCGGCCTGAAGTTCAACGAGATGGTGCGCACGGGCGAGATCTCGGCGCCCATCGTCATCGGGCGCGACCACCTCGACAGCGGCTCCGTCGCGAGCCCCTACCGCGAGACCGAGTCGATGGCCGACGGCTCCGACGCCATCGCCGACTGGCCGCTGCTCAACGCGCTCGTCAACACGAGCTCGGGCGCGAGCTGGGTCTCGATCCACCACGGCGGCGGCGTCGGCATCGGCCGGAGCCTCCACGCCGGCCAGGTCTCCCTCGCCGACGGCACCGACCTCGCCGCGCAGAAGCTCGCGCGCGTCCTGTCGAACGACCCCGGCATGGGAGTCATCCGCCACGTCGACGCCGGCTACGACATCGCCGACCGCGTCGCGCACGAACGCGGTGTCCGCGTCCCGATGCAGGAGGGCTGAGAGGGCGTATGCCGTCCGGTGGGGTCGTGCGGACCGCTCAGCGGGGGCGGCGCACCGTGATCGGGCCCTTCGCGTGGTCCGGGTCGATGACCCGGCCACCCTGGATGATCTGGGCGCGCCCGGCGGCGACGAGCCTTCGGGCGGCGTTCCGGGCGGGCTCGACGAGCGCCTCCCAGTCCGCGCCGCCGACCTTTCGAGCCGCCTCCGACGGGTCGACCGTGGCCGAGGCGGCGTGCGCCCTGACGAGCTTGGTGAGGGCGTCCTCGAGCTCGAGGTCGACGGGGGTCAGGCCGTGCTTGCGGCAGTTGTCGGAGCACCAGCGCACCGTGGCCCAGTCGCGCTCCCAGGCCTTGCGCCACGTGATCGTGCGACCGCATCGAGCGCACGGTTTGGTGGGCAGCGGGGTGCGTGACATGTGCACAGTCTGCGCCCTCGGGACCGCGGGGGCGTCAACGGTCCTTGCGGACCTCCTCGTCGGAGATGTCGGCGACCGTCGCGTCGAAGAGACGGATGACGTCGTCGCCGTTGACGGTGAGGCCGATCCCGTGGCCGCCACCGCCGAGCGAGATGCGGCGCCCGACGAGGTGCGTGTCGGCGATGACGGGAAGGCGCGCGGCCGAGCCGAAGGGCGTGATGGTGCCGCGCTCGTAGCCGGTGACGGCCTTCGCGGCCGCGGCGTCGGGCATCGAGATGCGGTTCGTGCCGAGCAGGGCACGCACCTTGGCCCACGAGAAGGTGCGGTCGCCGGGTACGAGGACGAAGACGTGGTCGTCCTCGGCCCGGCGCACGACGAGGGTCTTGATGAGGTCACGCGGCTCGATGCCCCGAGCGGCGGCCGCCTCCTCGAGGCTCGAGACGCGCCCGTGCCGGGTCACCGTGTGCTCGATGCCCGCCGCGAGGATCGCGTCGACCGCCGGCGTGCGGATCGGCGTTTCCGGGCCCGAGTCACTACGCTCGGCGGTGTCATCGCGGTCAGGATCCATGGGACAGAGCCTAGTTACACAGCCGGACGCAGACGCCGGCGTTGCGAGGAGTGGTGATCGAGGTGACGACGACGAGCTTCGACCGGATGTGGGCTGATCTCGAGCCCGTCGGTCGCGACGCCGGTTCGGGTGGCTACCGCCGCTACGCGTGGACCCGGACCGACCACGACCTGCGGGAGTGGTTCGCCGCCGAGTGCGCGGCCCGCGGCCTCGACCTCGTCGAGGACCGGGCCGGCAACCAGTGGGGCTGGTGGGGCGACCCCGACACGACGCCCGGCGTCGTCATCGGCTCCCACCTCGACTCGGTGCCCGACGGCGGCGCGTTCGACGGCCCGCTCGGCGTCGTCAGCGCGCTCGCGACCGTCGACGCGCTGCGCGACGCCGGCTTCGAGCCCGACGTGCCGCTCGGTGTCGTCAACTTCGTCGACGAGGAGGGGGCCCGCTTCGGCATCGCCTGTGCGGGCTCCCGCATCATCACCGGGGCCCTCGACGCCGACCGGGCCCGCTCGCTGACCGACGCCGACGGCGTGTCGATGGCCGAGGCCTGGCGCAGCGCGGGCCGGGACCCCGAGACCCTCGGCCGCGACGACGACACCGTGCGACGCGTCGGCCGCTTCATCGAGCTGCACGTCGAGCAGGGCAAGGCGCTCGCGCTCGCCCCCGACGGCAGCGAGGACCTCACCGACCCGGGCCGGGCCGTCGCGATCGGCACCGACATCTGGCCGCACGGCCGCTGGCGGGTCGACATCCCGGGCGAGGCCAACCACGCCGGCACGACGCGCATCGCCGATCGGCAGGACGCGATGATCGGCCTCGCCACGGTCATCCAGGCAGCCCGGTCGTATGCCGTCGGGCTCGGCTGCGTCGCCACGGTGGGCAAGGTCCACGTCGTCCCGGGAGGCGTCAACGCGATCCCGAGCCACGTCACGGCCTGGCTCGACGTCCGCGGCCGCAGCGAGCACGTCGTGCACGCGGCGGTCGATGCCGTGTCGTCGGAGGCCGGCCGCCTGGGCGCCACGACGACCCCCGAGTCGTGGACGCCGACGACCACCTTCGACACCGGACTCGTCGGCAGGCTGCGCGGTGTCCTCCCCGACGCGCCCCTGCTCGGGACGGGCGCCGGGCACGACGCGGGCATCCTCGCGACGCACGGCGTGCCGAGCGCGATGCTCTTCGTCCGCAACCCCACAGGAGTTTCACACTCACCCGCCGAGCTCGCGAGCACGGATGACTGTCACCATGGGGTCACGGCCCTGACAGCCGTCGTGACCGAGCTGTGCACAGGGAAGGACCCCGAGTCGATGAGCGACGCCCGATGACTGCGTTCTGGTGCGAGAGTGCTTGGCTCACAGGAGGATTCGCGCGACGGGTCCGCCTCGTGACCCAGGACGGCCTCTTCAAGGAGGTCCTCGTCGACGCTGACCCCGAGCCCGACGACGTCCGCCTCGCCGGCGTGACGCTGCCCGGCATGGCCAACGCGCACAGCCACGCCTTCCACCGCGCCCTCCGGGGCCGGGTCAACGGCGGTGGCGGCAACTTCTGGAGCTGGCGCGAGCAGATGTATGCCGCCGCGGAGCAGCTCAACCCCGACACCTACTTCGCGCTCGCGCGGGCCGTGTTCGCCGAGATGGTGCAGGCCGGGATCACGGTCGTGGGGGAGTTCCACTACGTCCACCACCGCCCGGGCGGTCATCCCTACCGCGACCCGAACGCCATGGGGCTCGCGGTGCGTCAGGCCGCCGACGAGGCCGGCATCCGGCTCACGCTGCTCGACACGTGCTACCTCGAGGGCGGCCTCAACGGCGGTGGCCACGTCGAGCTGCACCCGGGCCAGCGCCGGTTCAGCGACGGCACCGTCGAGGCCTGGGCGTCCCGGATGTCCGAGCGACGCCCCGAGACCGACCGCGTGCGGCTCGGTGCGGCGATCCACTCGGTCCGTGCGGTGCGCCGCGAGGACCTCCCGCGCGTCGTCGAGGCGGTCGGCGACCTGCCGCTGCACGTGCACCTGTCGGAGCAGCACGGCGAGAACCTTGCCTGCCAGATGTTCTACGGCGCCAGCCCGACCCAGCTGCTCGACGAGGCCGGCGCCCTCGGTGCCCACTCGACGGCCGTGCACGCCACGCACCTCGAGGACCGCGACATCGACCTGCTCGGCGGCACCGGCACGGGTGCGTGCTTCTGCCCCACGACCGAGCGCGACCTCGCCGACGGCATCGGCCCGGCACGGGCGCTCCACGACGCCGGCAGCCCGCTCTCGCTGGGCTCCGACCAGCACGTCGTCATCGACCCGTTCGAGGAGCTGCGGGGGCTCGAGATGCACGAGCGGCTCGTCACGAACGAGCGCGACCGCTTCTCGGCCAACGACCTGCTCCTCGCGGCCTCCTTCAACGGCTACCGCTCCCTCGGCTGGTCCGACGGCGGCCACCTGAGCAAGGGGGCGCTCGCCGACTTCGTCACGGTGCGCACCGACACGGTCAACACCGCGGGCGCCGCGCAGGACCAGATCATCTACGCATGCGTCGCGTCCGACGTGTCGACCGTCGTCGTCGGGGGCGACGTCGTCGTCAGCGACGGCCACCACCGGATGGGCGACGTCGGCCGGATGCTCGTCGGCGCCATCGACCGCGTCGCGGGAGGGGTCGTCGGAGGGGTGCACGCGTGAGCCTGCTCCTCACGGGCATCGCGGAGCTGACGACGAACGACCCGGCCCGCGGTGACGGCCACGCCGACCGCGGAGACGCCCTCCTCGGCGTCGTCCGTGACGCGGCCCTCGTCGTCTCGACCGACGGCCTGGTCGAGTGGGTCGGACCGGCGGACGAGGCCCCCGACGCCGACACCCGCCGCGACCTCGGCGGCCGCGCGGTCATCCCCGGCTTCGTCGACTCGCACACGCACCTCGTCTTCGCCGGTGACCGCTCGGCGGAGTTCGCGGCGCGCATGACCGGCACGCCCTACGACGGTGGCGGCATCGCCGTCTCGGTCGCCGCCACCCGGGCCGCGAGCGACGACGAGCTGCGAGCCCTCGTCGCGGCCCGGGTCGCCGAGATGCGCGCCCAGGGCACGACGACCGTCGAGATCAAGAGCGGCTACGGCCTCACCCTCGATGACGAGCTGCGCAGCCTCCGCATCGCCCGTGAGGTCACCCCGCACACGACCTTCCTCGGCGCGCACGTCGTGCCGCCCGAGTACGCGTCGGACCGGGCGGCCTACGTCGACCTCGTCACGGGCCCGATGCTCGACGCGGTCACCGCGGACGGGCCGACGAGCCTCGCGGAGAGCATCGACGTCTTCTGCGAGCCGCACTCGGCCCACGCCTTCGACGGCGACGAGGCGCGCACGATCCTCGAGGCGGGCCGCGCGGCCGGACTCGCCCTTCGCGTCCACGGCAACCAGCTCGGCCCCGGCCCGGGCGTCCGTCTGGCCTGCGAGCTCGGCGCGCGCAGCGTCGACCACTGCACGTTCCTCGACGACGCCGACGTCGAGGCGCTCGCCGCCGCCCGGGGCACGACCGTCGCGACCCTGCTGCCGGGCGTCGAGTTCTCGACGCGATCGCCCTACCCCGACGGGCGGGCCCTCATCGACGCCGGTGTGGACGTGGCGCTCGCCTCCGACTGCAACCCCGGCACGTGCTACTCGTCGTCGATCCCCTTCGCCATCGCCCTCGCCGTGCGCGAGATGGGGATGACGCCCGCTGAGGCGCTGCACGCCGCGACGGCCGTCTCGGCGCGCTCGCTCGGCCTCGACCGTCGGATCGCCCCGGGGCAGCCCGCCGAGCTGGCCGTCATCGACGCGCCGAGCCACCTGCACCTGGCCTACCGGGCCGGGGTGCCGATCGTGCGAGCGCTCGACCTCTAGGAACCGGCGGCGTCGTCGGCGGGGTGCTCACAGCGCAGCACCGAACCGGGTCCGGGATGGATGATCCCGGTGTGCCCGTCGGACCACTCGACGACGTAGGGCGGGCCGCCGCCCTCACCCTTCACCTCCAGGATGGTCCCTTCGCGCGTGCTCTGACCGACGTGCTCCGCGGCCATCGTGATGCGGTCACCGACCCGTGCCTCCATGGCACACCTCCTCGCGCTGGGCTGTCCTCCAAGGACACCACCTCTTCGCCCCGGCGGGAAGGACTTCGCGGGCCGAGTGACCGACGAGACCTCAGTCGAGCAGGACCCGCTCGCCGAGGCGCGGCACCGAGACGGCACAGTCGAACCGCTCGCGTATGCCGTCCGCCAGCGCCCGCGCGGCCGCGGGCTCCCCGTGGACGACGTGGACGCTCTCCGGAGGGTGCGGCATCTCGCCGATCCAAGTGAGCAGCTCGTCGGCGTCCGCGTGGACCGAGAAGTCGTCGAGGGTGACGACCTCGGCCCGGACCGGCACGTAGCGCCCGGCCATCTTGAGCTCGCGCGCCCCCGCCTGCAGGTCGCGGCCTCGGGTGCCGATGGCCTGGTAGCCGGTGAGCAGCACGGTGTTGCGCGCCTGGGGCAGCAGGTGGCGCAGGTGGTGCACGACGCGTCCGCCGGTCGCCATGCCGGAGGCCGACACGATGATGCAGGGCGTGCCCGGGGTGTTGAGCCGGATCGACTCCTCCGCGCTGTGCGCGGTCCGCAGACCGGACAGGCGGCGCAGCCGGTCGAGGGCGCCCGGCCGCACCTCCGCTGCGTGGGTCGGGTCGCGGTAGATCTCGAGCGCCGCGAGGGCCATCGGGCTGTCGACCCACACCGGCACGTCGGGGATCGCGCCGCTCGCGACGAGGTCGGCGATCGCGAGCAGGACGATCTCGGTGCGGTCGACGGCGAAGGCCGGCACGACGACGCTGCCGCCTCGCCTGATCGTGCGCCGGATCGCGTCGGCCATGGCGTGGTGCTCGGGGTCGACCTCGGGGTGGGCGCGGTCGCCGTACGTCGACTCGACGACGACGGTGCGGGCAGCCGGCGGTCGGGCCCGGGGCAGCAGCACCGGGTGGTCCGGCCGCCCGAGGTCACCGGAGAAGAGGACGCTCGCCCCGTCGACCTCGACGAGCACGCTCGAGCTGCCGAGGATGTGGCCGGCCGGCACGAAGGTCACGGTCGACCCGTTCGAGCCGCCCACGCGGACTGCTGCGTCGTCGCCGACGGGGCGCAGTGCCGCGACGGCCACGTCGGCGTCGCCGACGGTGTAGAGCGGCAGTGGCGGGTCGTGCCGCGACCAGCCTCCCCGCCGGGCGCCCTCGGCCTCCTCCTCCTGCAGGTGCGCGCTGTCGCGCAGGATGACGGCCGCGAGCGCCGCGGTCCCGGACGTCGCGTGCACCGGCCCGTCGAAGCCGCCCCGGACGAGCGCCGGCAGGTAGCCGCAGTGGTCGAGGTGGGCGTGGGTCAGGGCCACGGCGTCGACCGAGGCCGGGTCGACGGGAGGCGGCTCCCAGTTGAGCGACCGCCAGCGCCGCTCGCCCTGGTAGAGGCCGCAGTCGACCATGAGTCTCGCCCCCTCGCCCTCGACGAGGAACTTGCTGCCGGTGACGGTCCCGGCCGCGCCGAGGAACGTCAGTGCCGGCGCCGGTCCGTGCCGCTCGGGTCTCCCGTGACTGCTCATGGCCCCTCCTCGGGTCCACCTCCATCGTCCTCCCGGCCCGGAGCCGACGACCCGGGTTCGGGGCGTGACGATGGAGACACCCGCGCCGTCCGTGCCCGCGTGTCGGTGCCGGCATCTGCGACCACGGTCTGACGACCCGACCCCGTCGTCCTCGTAGGCTTCGGGACGTGAGCGAGGGGAGCGTCTACGACTGGCTGCAGCGCCGGCCGCTGCTCCTCGACGTCCCGCTCGCGGTCTTCCTCGCGCTCCTCGGGCTCGTCGTGCTCGGCGAGGGCCAGGGCATCGGCTGGGCGGTCGTGGGCCTCGCCGACCTCGCCCTCATCTGGAGGCGTTCCCACCCGGCCACGGCGTTCTCGGTCGTCAGCATCGCGCTCGCGATCCGGGTCGTCCCGACGAGCAGCCTGCTGCCCGGCGACATCGCCTTCCTCGTCGCGCTCTACTCGCTCGCCGCCTACGACCGTCGTCGCGCCGTGCGCCTCGCCGGTCTCGGCGTCGCGGCGCTCGGGTCGGCCATCGCCGGTGCACGGTTCACCGCCGTCAGCGGCCGCGTGCCCGGTCCCGGCGAGTTCGTCTTCACCTTCGTCGCGTGCGCCGCGGCCTCCCTCGCGGCGTGGGCGCTCGGCGACCTCAAGCGCGCTCGCCTCCAGCGCCTCGCCGACCTCCAGGACCGCGCCGAGCGGGTCGAGCGCGAGCGCGATCAGGCCCTCCGGCTGGCCGCCCAGCAGGAGCGCGCGGCCA
Source organism: Terrabacter sp. P2_E3 (assembly GCF_056403915.1). Lineage (NCBI taxonomy): Bacteria > Bacillati > Actinomycetota > Actinomycetes > Micrococcales > Intrasporangiaceae > Terrabacter > Terrabacter sp. P2_E3. Next base: position 77,589 of record NZ_JBFUEN010000015.1, on the reverse strand, counting down.
TCGCCCGCGAGATGCACGACGTCGTGGCGCACGCGCTGTCGGTCATCGTCGTGCAGGCCGACGGCGCCGCGTATGCGGCCGAGCGCAGTCCCGAGGGCGCGCTCGCCCGGTCGGTGGGCGCGCTCGAGACCATCGGGTCGACGGCCCGGGACGCCCTCACCGAGACCCGCCGTCTCGTGGGCGTGCTGCGCGACCCGGAGTCGGGCGTCGAGCTGGCACCGACGGGTGGGGTCGCCCAGCTCGACGACCTCGTCGCAGGAGTCCGCGCGGCCGGGGTCCCGGTGACGCTGACGGTCCGCGGCACCGAGCGCGCCCGGCCCGTGGGACTCGACCTCGCGGCATACCGCGTCGTCCAGGAGGCGCTGACCAACGTCATCAAGCACGCCGGTCCGGCCGCGGGCGCCGTCGTCGACGTCGAGCAGACCGACGAGGCGCTGCGGATCTCGGTGTGCGACGACGGGGTCGGTGCGCGCAGCGTCGACGACGGGCGCGGACACGGCTTGCCGGGCATGCGCGAGCGGGTCGCCGTGCACGGTGGCACGCTGACGGGAGGGCCGCGTGCCGGTGGCGGCTTCGAGGTGCTCGCGACGATGCCGACGGAGGGGCAGCGATGACCGACCCACCGACCCGGGTCATGATCGTCGACGACCAGGCCCTCGTGCGGGCCGGCTTCCGCATGGTCCTCGACGCCGAGCCCGACATCGACGTCGTCGCGGAGTGCGCCGACGGGCTGGCCGCGCTCGACGCGCTGCCCGGCCGCGACGTCGACGTCGTGCTCATGGACATCCGGATGCCGCGGCTCGACGGCATCGAGGCGACGCGCCGGGTCGTCGAGCGCGGCGACACCCCCAAGGTGCTCGTCCTGACGACCTTCGACCTCGACGAGTACGTCTACGCGGCCCTGCGGGCGGGGGCGGCCGGCTTCCTGCTCAAGGACGCCGGCCCGTCGGAGCTGCTCTCGGCGATCCGGGCCGTCCACACCGGCGACGCCGTCGTCGCCCCGGGCCCGACCCGGCGGCTGCTCGACCGCTTCCTGCCGGTGCTCGCGAGCCCGGCGCAGCCGTCCGGCCTCGAGCGGCTCGACGTCCTGACCGAGCGAGAGCGCGAGGTGCTCGAGGCGGTCGGCAAGGGCCTGAACAACACCGAGATCGCCGCCACGTTCTTCGTCGCCGAGGCGACGGTCAAGACCCACGTCGGGCGCATCCTCGCCAAGCTGGGACTCCGCGACCGGGTGCAGATGGTCGTGCTGGCGTACGAGACGGGGCTCGTCCGCGTCGGCGACCCCTGAGGGACGACGCCTCGGGGCTCAGCGGCCGCCGGTGGCCTTGTCGATGGCCTTCTTCGTGGCGCGCTCGGCCTTGGCCTTGCCCTTGGCGACCTTCTTCGAGGCCTTCTTGTCGGTGGGCGACACCTTCTCGTCCTCGAGAGCCTTGGGCAGGTGACCGGTCGAGCGGCGGTAGTAGCTCGCGGCGCCGCGCTCGACGGCGACCCGGGCCGTGGCCACGGCCATCGACGAGAGCGCCGTGAAGAGGATGACGTCGCGGGTGCGCTCGCGCTCGAAGTCACCCTTGACGGGCACGTTGCGGCCGGTCGCGAGCTTCCAGCCCTTCTGCGTCGCGTCCGTCGCGATCTTCGTGGCGAGGATCGTCGAGCCGACGCTGAGGATCTTCCACACCGGGCCGCCGAGCGGCGTGCGGGGTGTGGCGGCGTCCTCGGCCTTGGCCTTCGCCCTGCCGAGCGCCTTGGTGGCCTTCTTCGAGTCCTTGGATCCCATGCCGTGACTGTACCCACGTGCTGCGGAGTAGAGTCACCCCGACAACTGAAGAGCACCACCCACCCATCACGACAGGGGAGCGCGTCACGCGCTGAGAGTGCGGCAGCCCGAAGGGCCGAGCCGCAGACCCTCGAACCTGCTCCGGTTAGCACCGGCGAAGGAAGTCGGTATTTCTCAGGCCACCGCACGGCACACGTCATCGACGCGTGCCGTCCGGCTGGCTTCCCCCAGGTATCCACACGTATCCACTGGAACCCGGGAGACACACCATGTCCACGACCATCACCGCGAGCGGTCCGCTGACCCGCTGGCGCACCATCGACCTGCTCACCTGCGCCTTCCTCGGCGTCGCCTTCGGCGTCGCGTACTGGGCCTGGGGGCTCGTCTACGCCGTCCCGTCGAACGCCGTGTCGGCGGCCTTCCCGCCCCTCGGTGCCCTCTTCAACTGGCCCTGGCTCGTCGCCGGCATCGTCGGCATGCTCATCATCCGACGCCCCGGCGCGGCCGTCTTCACCGAGCTCCTCGCGGCCGTCGTGTCGGCCCTCATCGGCACGCAGTGGGGCCTGACCACGCTCGTGTCGGGCCTCGTGCAGGGCCTCGGTGTCGAGCTCGGCTTCGCCGTCTTCGCGTATGCCGTCTACAGCTGGGCGCCGCTGCTGCTCGGTGGCTTCCTCGGCGGCGCGTTCGAGGCCGTCTACGAGTGGTACTCCTACTGGACCGACTGGGGCTGGGGCTACAAGCTCTCCTACCTGCTCCTGCTCGGTGCGTCCGTCGCCGTCCTCGGCTCGCTCCTCGCCGTCGGCCTGACGCGCCTGCTCGCGGCCGCGGGTGCGCTCAACCCGTTCCCGCCGGGCCAGGAGGTCCGGGAGCAGCGGGCCGTCTGACCCGTCGGGGACGGAGGCGCCGGTGGCACGAGAAACCGAACACCTCGACGCGCGGTCGCCGTCGGTGTCCTCGGGCGTCGGCGTGCGCGTGGAGGACCTGACGTGGAGACCCTTCGGGCGCTCCCGTCCGGTCCTCGACGGCCTCGACCTCACCCTCGAGCCCGGCGAGCGCGTACTGCTCGCCGGGCCGAGCGGGTCGGGCAAGTCGACCCTGCTCCGGGGCGTCGCCGGGCTGCTGCTCACCGCGGACGCCGGCGAGCTCTCGGGCACGGTCACCGTGGGCGGCCATGCGCCACAGGAGGTTCCGGGATCGGTGGGCCTCGTCCTGCAGGACCCGGGTGCGGGCACCGTCGCCTCGAGCATCGGTCGTGACGTCGCCTTCGGTCTGGAGAACGTCGTGCTGCCGCGGGACGGGATGCCGTCCCGCGTCGCGGCCGCGCTGCGCGAGGTCGGGCTGACGATGTCGCCCGACAGCGCGCCGTCGACCCTGAGCGGGGGCGAGTCCCAGCGGCTCGCGCTCGCCGGGGCGCTCGTCATGGAGCCCTCGGTGCTCCTGCTCGACGAGCCGACGGCCATGCTCGACGCCGACACGGCTGCGGACGTGCGGGCCGTCGTGGCCGACGTCGTCGAGCGGCGCGGTCTCACCCTCGTCGTCGTCGAGCACCGTCTCGACGGGTGGCTCGACCTCGTCGACCGGCTCGTCGTCCTCGACGCGACCGGCTCGGTCGTGGCCGACGGCAAGCCACACGCGGTCCTTGCCGCCCACGGTGAGTCCCTTGTGGCGCAGGGCATCTGGGTCCCCGGGGTGCCGGACCCCGAGCCGCTGCCGCTCGACCTCGAGCCGGCGCCGCACGCGGCAGCCGGGCGCGTGCCCCAAGGCCGCGTCGTCGCAGCCGCCTCCGACGTCCGGGTCGAGCACCGGAGCCGGCGACTGGGGGAGCGGTCCCGCACGACGCTCGCCGTCGACGGCGCCGACCTCGAGGCCCGGGCCGGTCGGTCCCTGGCCCTCGTCGGCCCGAGCGGCGCCGGCAAGTCCTCGCTCATGGCCGCCCTCGGCGGGCTCGTCGAGCCGTCGCGCGGCTCCGTCGACCTCGCGCTGCAGCTCACCCCGGCCGAGACCGGCGACGGCGCCCCCGCGCGGGACCGGCTCACGCCCCCGCACGAGTGGTCCTCGCTCGACCTCGCACGCGTCGTCGCCTGGGTGCCGCAACGCGCGGCGACCTCGATCGTCGGCCGCACGGTGCGCGACGACGTGCTCACCACCCCGCTCGCGCTCGGGCAGGAGCCCGAGGCCGCCGGCCGGCGGGCCGACGCCCTGCTCGCGGCCCTCGGGCTCGCGCACCTCGCGCAGGCCGACCCGCGCCAGCTCTCCGGCGGTGAGCAGCGTCGCCTGGCCATGGCGTCCGCCGTCGCGCACGGTCCGGCCCTCCTCCTCGCCGACGAGCCGACGGTCGGGCAGGACCGGCTCACGTGGGCCGCCGTGTCCGGCGTGCTCGCCGCGGCCCGCGACGAGGGCGCTGCCGTCGTCGTCACGACCCACGACTCCGGGGTCGTCGACGACGCCGACCGCGTCGTCCGGCTCGCCGCACCCACCCAGCCACCCGCCGACCCGGAGCCCGAGCGGCACCCGCTGCTCTCCCGGGTCGGGCCCCTGGCCCTGCTCGGGGCGGCCCTGTGCGTCCTGCCCCTGCCCGCGCTGCTCGAGACGTGGCGCCAGGGACTCGCCGTCCTCGCCGTCGAGGTCGTCCTCGGCCTCGTCGGCCTCCTCGCCCCGGGCCGGGGCCGCGCGCCGGAGGGTCGCCTCCGAGGCGTCCTCGCGCGCCTCGCCCCTGCCGCGCTCGCCGTCGTCGGGGTCGCCTGGTCGGCGTGGCTCCTCGGCGGCCGGGACGTCGAGGTCGCCGCGGCGGCTGCCCTGCGCGTCCTCTGCCTGCTCGTGCCCTCCGCGTTCGTCGTCGGCTTCATCGACCCGGAGGGTCTCGGCGACCACCTCGCGCAGCGGCTCCGTCTCCCGGCCCGGCCCGTCGTGGCCGCGACTGCGGCGCTCCAGCGGCTCCAGTCCTTCGACACCCTGTGGGGCGAGCTCATGACGACCCGCCGGGTGCGCGGCATCCGGGCCGACCGCGGAGCCCTGGCCCGTGGCCGCGAGGCGGTCGTCGTCACCGGTGGACTCCTCATCGGCGCGCTCGGGCAGGCCTCGACGCTCGCGCTCGCGATGGACGCCCGGGGCTTCGCCGAGGCCCGCCGCCGCACGTGGGCGGGTCCAGCGCCGTGGCGTCCGGCCGACACGCTGGCCGTCGGCGCCGGTCTGGTCGTGGTCGCCGCGGCCGTCGCGGCCCGCCTGACGCTGCCCTGACGACTCGCGGGGCACAATGGGCCGCGCACACCTGCCGACAGGAAGGGGCCGCACGTGCCCATGCCAGGCCGACCCCGCACCGCCACCCGGGTCATCCGCACACCCCGGGCGTATGCCGTCCCGACCGTCGCGCTGGGCCTGTCCACCTCGCTCGTGCTCGCGCTCGCGGGGTGCGGCCAGCCCGCCCCGTCGTCGCCGGACGACTCCGTGGCCCCGACGGTGAGCGTCCCCGTGCAGCCGACCATCACGGCCGAGACCCCGAGCGACGACGTGCCCGACCCGGTCGACACGACCGACCCCGGCGACGGTGGCCTCTTCGACGCGGCCTCGAGCCTCACGGGCGCGACGTGTGCGCCCACGGGTGAGTCGTGGAGCTTCACCGGCACCCTCACCAACTCCGACACGCAGGAGCACACGTTCACCGTGGCGGTCTTCATCGTCAAGAGCTCCGACGGCTCCGACGTCGCCAGCAAGGAGGTCGACGTCACGCTCGCCGCCGGGGCGACCGCGCCGGTCTCCATCAAGGACTTCCACACCGGGCCGAGCAAGGGTGTCGAGTGCCTGAGCGGCGTCACCGTCAAGGGTCTCTGACGTGCGGCTCTACCTCGTGCGACACGGCCAGACCCACGCCAACGTCGCCCGTCAGCTCGACACGGCCGTCCCCGGCCTCGACCTCACCGACGAGGGCCGGGCTCAGGCGCGGGCCCTCGCCGACCGCCTCGGCGGTGAGGACCTCGGCGCGATCTACACCTCGGACCTCGTGCGCACCCAGCAGACCGCGGCGCCGCTCGCCGAGATGCTCGGTCTCGAGATGGTCGTGCTGCCCGGGCTGCGCGAGATCCAGGCCGGCGACTACGAGATGTCGACCGAGTGGCAGCCCTACATCGACGCGGTCATCCGCTGGCGCGACGAGCCCGACCACACGATCCCCGGCGGCGACAGCGGTGCCGGCTTCATGGAGCGCTACGACGCGGCGATCGCGCGCATCGCCGCCGACGGCCACGAGTCCGCCCTCGCCGTGAGCCACGGGGCCGCCATGCGCGTGTGGTGCTCGGCCGCGCTCAGCCTGCCGGCCGACTTCTTCGACGGTCGCAGGCTCGACAACGCGCACGTCGTGACGATGGAGGGTGACCCCGAGGCCGGGTGGCGCCTGCTCGCGTGGGGTGACGAACCGGTCACGCATGGCTGAGGCGCGGCCTGCCCTCGCCCCCGGCCGGTGGCGCTGGGCCGGTGCCGTCGCCGGCGTCGTGCTCGCGGTCGCCTCGTGGGGCTCGGGTGCCCTGCCGCGGCTCAACACCGGGGTGCTCTGGCCGGGCGTCGCCTGGTGGACGCCGAAGGGTGGCTCACCCCTGCTCGCCACCGTCGCGGTCCTCGCGATGGGCCTGCTCGTCCTCGCCTGGTGGCGACTCCGTGACGCCGACGTGTCGGTGCGCTGGTGGTGGGTGACGATCGCCCTGTGGTTCGCGCCGCTCGTCGCCGCGATGCCGCTCTACAGCCGCGACCTCTACTCCTACGCCGCCCAGGGTCTGCTCTGGGACCAGGGCCTCAGCCCCTACGACCACGTCGTCCGCGAGCTCGACTCGCCGTGGCGCGCCTCGACGGCGCCGACGTGGCTCGACAGCCCGACACCCTACGGACCCGTCTGGCTGCTCCTCGCCCGGGCCGCCGCGTCGGTCTCGGGTGAGCTGTGGGTCGCGCTCCTGCTGCTGCGCCTGCTCGCCGTCGCCGGGGTCGTCATCATGGCCTGGGCCGTGCCCGACGTCGCCCGCCGGATCGGCTGGTCACCGGTCCGGGCGCTCTGGCTCGGCGTCGCGGTGCCGCTCGTCGGCGCGCACTTCGTCGGAGGAGCCCACAACGACGCCCTCATGGTGGCCGCGGCGCTCGGCGGACTCGCCCTCGCGCTGCGCGGGCGGTTCGTCGTCGCCTGCGTCGTCGTCGCGCTCGGGGCCATGGTCAAGGTCACTGCCGTCATCGCGCTGCCGTTCGTCGTCATCCTCTGGGCCCGCCACGTCGCGACCGTACGGGCCCCGGGGACGGACGGCACGGCATACGCCCGCTGGGGTGACGTCGTGCGCGCGGGCGCCCTGACGGTGCTGTGCTCGGGTGTCCCCCTGGCGCTCGGGGGCGTCGTGACCGGGCTCGGGTTCTCGTGGCTCAACCCGACGGGGACCCCGGGCAAGAACGAGCAGTGGACCTCCCTGCCGACCTCGATCGGTATCGCCGTCGGTGCCGTCGGGCACCTGCTCGGCCACGACGAGTGGCGCGACCCGGGCATCGCGATGGCGCGGGCCGTGGGACTCGTCGTGCTGGCCCTGCTCCTCGCGCTCGTCTGGCTCGCGGCGCTCAAGCCCGCGGACACCCGCGGCCTGGCGGCGGAGGATGCCGCGGCCGAGCCGCTCCTGCGGCCGGTGCGCGGCATCGCCTGGGCCATGCTCGCCGTCGTCGTGCTCGCCCCGGTCTTCCTCGGGTGGTACTACCTCTGGGCGCTCCCGTTCTTCGCGGTGTCGCTCGGGGCCCTCTGGCAGGAGCGGCTCGAACGGCCCCTCGCTGTCGTCGCCTCCGTCGTCTGCTTCGCGACGCTCCCCGAGGGCTACAGCCTCGGCCTCACGACGACGGCCGTCGGCGTCCCGGTCGCGCTCGTCGTCCTCGTGCTGCTGCTGCGCCGCGGCCTGCGCACCGCCCGCCGCACCGACTGGCGCCACCTGCTCGACCTCGACCGACCCCTCGTCCGACGCTGAGGCCGCCGGGTCACGGATCGGCGACAGTTGCCGGGGTCCCTGACGGCACGGGGCCCGGTGCCGGACACTGTCCCGGTGAGTGACTCCGGCTTCGTCGACGAGGCCCCCATCGGCGCCCCTGACGGCGCCTCCGACGGCGCTGAGCGCGCGCGGGTCGCACGGAGGCGACGGCGTCCGGGCCCGGCGGCCATCGTCCTCGGCGTGCTCCTCGTCGGCCTGGTCGCCTTCGGTGGCTGGGCCTGGTCGAGCCGCGTCCACGCCGACGACGTTGCCGCCTACGAGTCGCTCGCGCGCGAGGTCGACGTGCTCGACCGCTCCATCGTCCCGCTCGGGCACAGCGAGCTCCCGCCGTGCCGCGAGGGCGTCGACGGGCGCATCACCCGCACCTACCCGCCCTCGACCGGGCCGCAGGCCGCCGAGCTCGTCGGCTACCTCGAGCAGTCCGGCTGGACCGTCCGGCCGGCCGCCCCGCCGGCCTTCGCCCACCTGACGCGCACGGCGTCGGGGCACACGCTGACCATCGACGTGGTCGCGGCGACCGAGTCCTCGCTCGTCGAGTCGCTGACGGCGACGAGCCCGGCCGGTGGCTTCGGCTGCCTCCTGCGCTGACCGCCTGACCGCCGCCCCACTCGAGTGAGCGCCCCGCCCCACTCGAGTGAGCGCCCAGTCACACTCGAGTGGCCGCGTCGTCACACGCGTCCCACGACGGACCGTGACCGATGCGTGATCCACCGCACGGGTCACATGGTGGGAATGACGCGGCCGACGGCACACGGCGGTGGGACGCTGGTCCACATGCGCGCGGTGACCCAGAGCAAGAAGCTGCAGAACGTCTGTTACGAGATCCGTGGTCCCGTGCTGGCCGAGGCCAAGCGGCTCGAGGACGAGGGGCACCGCATCCTCAAGCTCAACATCGGCAACCCGGCTCCGTTCGGCTTCGAGGCGCCCGAGGACATCCTCGTCGACGTGATCCAGGAGCTGCCGACGGCGCAGGGCTACAGCGACAGCAAGGGCATCCTCTCGGCCCGGCGCGCCGTCAAGCAGCACTACGAGGTCCGCGACTTCCCGCCGGTCGGCGTCGAGGACATCTACCTCGGCAACGGCGTCAGCGAGCTCATCGTCATGGCGATGCAGGGCCTGCTCGACAACGGCGACGAGGTGCTGATCCCGGCCCCCGACTACCCGCTGTGGACCGCGGCCGCGAGCCTCGCCGGCGGCAACGCCGTCCACTACGTCTGCGACGAGCAGGCCGGCTGGGCGCCCGACCTCGACGACATCCGCAGCAAGATCACCGACCGCACGCGCGCCATCGTCGTCATCAACCCGAACAACCCGACCGGCGCCGTCTACCCGCGCGAGGTGCTCGACGCCATCGCCCAGGTGGCGCGCGAGCACGAGCTGATCATCATGGCCGACGAGATCTACGACAAGATCCTCTACGACGGCGCGACGCACACCTCGATCGCGGCCCTCGCGCCCGACCTGCTCTGCCTGACCTTCAACGGCCTCTCCAAGGCCTACCGCGTCGCCGGCTTCCGGTCGGGCTGGCTCGTCATCACCGGGCCCAAGGAGCACGCGCGCAACTACCTCGAGGGCCTCGACATCCTCGCCAACATGCGCCTGTGCGCCAACGTCCCGGCGCAGCACGCGATCCAGGTGGCGCTCGGCGGCTACCAGTCGATCAACGAGCTGATCCTGCCCGGCGGCCGCCTGCTCGAGCAGCGCAACGTCGCCTGGGAGATGCTCAACCAGATCCCTGGCGTGTCGGTGACCAAGCCCGAGGGGGCGCTCTACCTCTTCCCGCGGCTCGACCCCAAAATCCACGACATCCGCGACGACGAGCGCTTCGCCCTCGACCTGCTGCGCGACCAGAAGATGCTCATCGTGCACGGCACCGGCTTCAACTGGGCTACGCCCGACCACTTCCGGCTCGTGTTCCTGCCGCGCGTCGAGGACCTCGAGGACGCCGTCGGACGCCTCGAGAAGTTCCTCTCGACGTACTCCCAGTAGGCGGGTCGGGTCAGCGGGAGGTGGCCCACCACTTGAGGAGCAGGGCGAGCACGACGCCCCACACGACGGTGAGCAGCAGGCTGATGCCGGCGGCCAGCAGCGCGGGTCGGCGTCCGCCCGGCTCGCGGCGCACGAGGCTGAGCCCGGCGAGCGCCAGACCGAGCAGCTGCGGCAGGAAGACGAACCCGAACACGACGGCCGACAGCGACGCGACGACCGCACCCCGGGCGATCGGCGCCTCGGCGGCCAGCCGCGCGGACGCGGCGCCGCGGGGACGATCGGGCTCGCTCACGCGTTCAGGGTAACGATGAACACGAAGACACCGGCGCACGCTCCGCGGCCGTATGCCGTCCGCTCGGCACTGCGCGGGACGCTCGCTGCCGGGGCCGGCCTCGTGGTCGTCCTGTCCCTCGCCGCCTGTGGCGGGTCGGACCCGACCCTCGGGGACCTGCCGGCGGGGATCGCAGACGCTCGGCCGAGCATCTCGGCTGAGGAGGCGCAGTTCGTCCTCGCCGCGCAGAAGCTCGGGGCGTCGGTGACGGGCGCCACCGTCGACGACGACATCGAGACCGGGACGACGACGTGCTGGGCCCTGAAGAACGGCGGCGTCGAGCTGGCCCAGATCGCGGTCGACGACGGCGACAAGCCGCTCGGCAACACCGGGGACGCGCTGCGCGCGAAGCAGCTGATGGCCGCCGGCGTGCAGGCGTTCTGCCCCGACTACGACGACCAGGTCTCCCAGCTGAAGCTGCCCTGAGGGCACGCCGCGAGGCCGTCTTCGGGTCGGGCTCAGGTCGGCCCCGGATCGTCAGATCCAGCCGGGCGGTGCCGGCACGACGATGCCGACGATGCCGGGCAGGCTCCCGGCCCGACCCAGGTCGACGACCGGCCCCGCCGTCGACCGCGCCGCGATCTCCCGGCACTCGATGCCGATGCACCAGCGTGGCACGCGGCCGTCCTGCTCGAGACGGACGGCCATGAACAGGGTGCTCGCCATGAGCCGGCCCGAGCGGGTGTCCTTGAGCGCGGGGTCCTGGTAGACGACGACGGTCGGCGGGGCGGTCCCGGTCGGGTGCGCCGTCGCGGCCTCGGCCATCGCGGCATACTGCCGGCGCGTGTCCTGGTGCCTGCCGATGTCGGCGCGCCACGTCAGGACCCCGCACCCGGCGAGCACCGCGAGCAGCGCCGTCGCGACGCGTGCGGTGGGCGGTATCCCGGGCTGCCTGGTGGGCACTGGTCCGACGTGCGCCCTGGAGCCCGCACCGCGGTCGACGAGGAGCAGCGCGACGGCCAGCACCGCCGCGAACCACGTCCACAGCTGACCGCGGGCCTCGGTGACGAGGCCGGTCGCGAGGGTCTGCGCGGCGTCGACGCCGCACGCGACGGCGAGAGCGAGGAGGAGACGCTGCAGCCGGGGGCGGACGAGCGGGTCCCTCCAGCCGAGGGCGACGGCGACGACGGCGACGAGTGCGACCCACCACTGCGCGGCCCAGAGCGAGCCCGTGGCCGACAGCCACCGACCGGCGTTGACGCCGAGGGCGTCGAGCGAGGTCAACGGGTTGGCCTGACGCCAGGCGGCGACCTCGATGCCGAAGTGCCCGTTGACGACCCAGTTGAGCGCGTAGGCCACCGCGACACCAGCGGCGAACCCGGCGGCCCAGCCGACGACGACGAGAAGCACCTTGCGCCACGGGGCGTCACGGAGCGACACGACGGCGAGGACGAGCAGCACGAGGGCGATCGGCGGATAGGTGAGCACGGCGGCGATGCCGCTCAGGACGAGCCAGACCGCGAGCCACCGCCCCGAGCGAGCGGCTCGGGGCAGGAGCCAGACCGCCCCGGCGGCCACGAGGGCCGAGGGCGTCAGCGCCCCGGGCCAGTAGAGCAGCTGGACCCAGACCGGCGAGGCGAAGAGCGCCACGCCGAGGAGAGCGTCGACGGCGGGTCGCGGGCGCACCCCGGCCCGGTGGAGCAGCCGCCAGATGCCCGCCACGAGCAGCGCGTAGGCGGCGGCATACGTCAGGGCGGCGGTCGTGACGGTGCCGTGCTGACCGACCAGCCACCACCAGCCGGAGTTGAGCCAGCGCCCCTCGCTGACGTTGTAGTACGACGGGGGGACCGCCCCCGGAGAGCCCTCGGGCAGCAGGAACGCCCAGTCGTCCTGGCGGATGAAGGGAGTGACCGCCTGAGCGACCCCCTCGGTCACGAGGAACGCGGCGGCGATGACGGCGACGACGCGCAGGCGCACGCCGAGTCGCGGCGTGGCGCCCGGCAGGCGCACACCTCGGCCTTCGGAGGCGGGGGCGATGGTCTCGGTCGACATGGTGGTGGCGCTCACGGGGTCGGGACGACACGGACCTGCCGTCGGTGTCGGTGATCCATAGGTACCCAAAGAGTGCCTCCACCGCATCCGGTGCCCGCCTCGCAGACGCTCGCAGGGGCCGGCCCGGACCGCGCGTCCCGGAATACGGCGGCCCGGCCGGCCCGTTGGCACCCACGTGAGTCCTGCCCCGAGAGCCCAGCTGAACATCCTCGATCTCGTCCCCGTCCTCGACGGTGGCACGGCCGGTGAGGCCATCGCCTCGACGGTCGACATCGCGAGGCACGCCGAGAAGTGGGGCTACCAGCGCTACTGGATGGCCGAGCACCACAACATGCGCGGGGTCGCGTCGAGCTCGACAGCCGTGCTCATCGGCCACGTCGCCGACCAGACCGAGACCATCCGCGTCGGCGCCGGCGGCATCATGCTGCCGAACCACGCGCCGTACGTCGTTGCCGAGCAGTTCGGCACGCTCGCCACGATCCACCCGGGCCGCATCGACCTCGGGCTCGGCCGCGCTCCGGGCACCGACCCCTTCACGACCCGCGCCCTGCGCCGCAACGAGGCCGCCGCGATGAACTTCGCCGGCGAGGTCGAGGAGCTCATCGGCTACCTCGGCGACCCGGACCCCGACGCCAAGGTCCGCGCCATCCCCGGTGAAGGCACCCACGTGCCGATCTGGATCCTCGGGTCGAGCCACGGGGGCGCCCAGGCGGCCGCCGCCCTCGGCCTGCCCTACTCCTTCGCCTCGCACTTCGCGCCGGCCGCGCTGATGAGCGCGCTCGAGGTCTACCGCTCCCGCTTCACCCCGTCGACCGAGCCAGGCGGCCTCGACGCCCCCCGCTCGATGGCCGGCGTCAACGTCATGGTCGCCGACACGACGGCCGAGGCCGAGCGGCTCTTCACGAGCGTGCTCCAGCGCTTCCACGGCATCGTCACCGGCCGACGGGCCGGTCTGCCCGAGCCGGAGGGCGACATCGCGAGCCTCATGGCGCAGTGGTCGCCGGCCGAGCGCCAGGCCGTGAGCGAGATGACGCGGGTCTCGCTCGTCGGCACGCCCGACGAGGTGCGCGACGGTCTCGCCGGCTTCGTCGAGGCCACGGGCGTCGACGAGGTCATCGTCACGTGCGGCGCCCACGACCACGAGGCACGGCTGCGCTCCTACGAGCTGCTCGCCGACGCCTGGCTCTGAGCGACGGACGCGACGAGCCGCCACCCCCCACCTCTGAGAGGCTTGCACCATGACCGAGAGCACGACCGAGAGCACGACCGCGAGCACGACCGCGAGAGACCCGAAGGACCTGCGCCGCGTCACCCTGACCCGCGACAGCGTCGGCCGCTACACGGCCCGCAACGACCGCGGAGGCTCGATCACGTTGAGCTCCGGCACCGAGGAGCTCTCGCCGGTCGAGCTGCTCCTCGCCGGCATCGCCGGCTGCACCGCGGTCGACGTCGACACCGTGACGACGCGCCGCGCCGAGCCCGAGCAGTTCGAGATCGAGGTGACGGCCGACAAGGTCAAGGACGAGCACGGCAACCACCTCCAGGACATCGAGGTGCGCTTCCGGGTGCGTTTCCCCGAGGGTGACGGCGGCGACGCGGCGCGCGAGATGCTGCCCAAGCTCGTCAAGCGCTCGCACGACGAGTGGTGCACCGTGAGCCGCACCGTCGAGCTCGGGCAGCAGGTCACGACCACCGTCGAGTGACCGAGACCCGCCGTCCCCGGGGGCGTATGCCGTCAGGCGTGGTGGGCGGCGTCGAGCCACTCGATGGGGTCGCCCCACCCGAGCCGGCTGACCCCGTGCTTGTCGAGCGCGCGCACCGCGAGGGTGCGCCGGTGCGCCGCGAACGTCAGGACGTGCGCGACCATCGCGCCGTTGGAGCAGACGTAGGGCGGGTCGCACGACGCGTCGACGAAGACGTCGTCGAGCCGACCCTCCTCGATCGCGTCTCGCACGTGGCCGAGGAAGACGGGTGCGGCGTCGGCGAGACGGCGGCGCGCCGACGTCAGCGACTCGTGCTCCTCGACGGAGAAGTCGTAGTCGCGGCTCGCCATCGTCGCGTTCCACATCGCCATCTGGCCGACGAGCCGGCTGATGATGCGCCGCAGGGTCGACGGGTCGGGATCGTCGTCGACGTTGATGACGATCGGCTCGTCGAGCTGTTCGTCGGTGAGCTGGCCGGCGCACTCGATGAGCTGGCCGGTCAGCCAGATGTGGTGCTCGACCATCCTCTGCACGAGGTCCATGGCAGTGACCTTTCGCTGGGCCGGGAGGCGCATGCCGCCGGGCGGGTGGAAGTGGATGTCGTTGGCCGCCTCGAGACGGATCGTCCCCGGACGTCCGCGCCACGCGCTCGGCGTCGTGCCGTAGGCGCGACGGAACGCCCGGGTGAACGCCTCGTGCGAGCCGTAGCCCGCCTCGACGGCGACGTCGAGGACGGAGAGGCGGCTCGCCGCGAGGCGGTAGGCCGAACGCTCGAGCAGCACCCTGCGGCGCAGGGAGCTCGGCGCCTCGCCTGCGCCCGCGCTGACGATGCGGTCGAGGTGGAACCGTGACAGGTGCAGCCGGCCCGCGATCTGCTCATCGGTCAGATCGGGCTCGTCGAGGGTGTCGACGAGCACGTCCAGCCAGGCGCTGAAGGTGTCACGGGAGCCGGTCACGTCACGATCCTGCGCGACCCGGCCCCACGCGTACTTGATCGGGTTTGCTCTGTCGGCAAGGCCGCCCGCTCAGGGGTAGACGACGACCTTGTCACCGATGCGCACCGCGAAGAAGAGCGCCTTGACCTGCGCGTGGTCGGCGATGTTGACGCAGCCGTGGCTCGCGCTGGCGTAGCCGAGCCGCGCGAAGTTCGACGAGTAGTGCACGGCTTGTCCGCCGGAGAAGAACATCGAGTAGGGCATCGGCGTGAAGTAGAGGTTGGAGATGACGTACTCGTACTTCCGGGAGACGCTGAAGGTGCCCTCGCGCGTCTCCTTGCCCGGACGACCGAAGCGGGCCCACATGGCCGTGAGCGGCTTGCCGTTCACGACCCACGTCAGGGTGCGCGTCGACTTGTCGACGCACATGACCCGGCCGGTGCGGCAGCGCTTGTCGAGCGAGGAGAGCGTCGGCACGAGCGGGCGCAGGCCCGCGTAGTAGCGGTGCTGGTCGAAGGTGCCGGGCGTGTAGGTCAGGGCCCGCAGGCGCGCCCACGTGCGGCTGTCGACGACACCCGACTGCGGCACGTCGTAGGCGCGCTGGAAGGCGAGCACCTTCTGGCCGAGCGTCCAGCCGTAGGTGCCGGAGAACGCATACGGCCACAGGCCCTTGGCGCCGAGGCGTCGCTGGAGCTCGCGGACGTTGGCAGCGGCCGCCGTGCTGCTGAGCACGACCGGGGACGTCGACATCGAGACGAGCCGGCTCCACGTGCGCTGGTCGAGCACCCCGGACTGGGGGAGGTTCTGGTCGCGCTGGAAGGTGAGCACCTTCTGACCGAGGGTCCAGCCGTAGTAGCCGGACACGGCGTAGGACCAGTAGGACGCCTTGACGGCGCGCAGGCGCGACTGGAGGTCCTTGACGGCGTAGCCGGACGAGCCCTCCTTGAGACGGGTCGTGGTCGCGGTGAGGGCGACGAGCCGGCTCCAGGTGCGCTGGTCGACGACGCCGGTGCGGGGCAGTGACTGGTCGGTCTGGAAGGCGAGGACCTTCTGGCCGAGCGTCCACCCGTAGTAGCCGGAGACGGCATACGTCCAGTACGACGCCTTGACGAGGCGCAGGCGCACCTGGAGGTCCTTGACCTTCCAGCCGGAGCTGCCGGCCGCGATGACGACGGGGCTCGGTGCGGGCGGCGGCGGGGTCGTCGTCGTGGGGCTCGACGTCGTCGTGGTCGACGTCGTGGTGGACGGCGTCGTCGTGGTCGTCGCCGTGCTGCTGGAGGTCGTGGTCGTCGTCGCGTCGGCGACGGTGCTTCCGCCGGTCGAGCCGGTCGAGCCCGTGGACGTCGAGGTGCCGGGCGGTGTCGGCGTGCCGGTCAGGTCGTCGGCACGGGCGGCCGGAGCCGTCACGGCGAGTGCGATGACCGCGAGCGAGGCAGCGACGCTGCCCACGGTGCGATTCCTGTCCATGCGGATGGTCCTCATGGTGTCCCCTGGTGTCCTGACCGCGCGACGGCGGGTGTGAGTCGGCGCGATCGCGCCCTTCATTGTGGCAGGCCGACCGGGCTTTGGCGCGGCGTGCCGACACCTCCCCAGACGCGTCGGCGCGCCGAAAGGTTGTCGCGGTCCGGCGACCGGTCCGGAGGGGAGGGGCTCAGGCCCCCGGGAGGCGGCGGACCGTGAGGATCTGCTCGGCGCGACCGACGGGGCCGCGCTCGTCGTGCAACGTCGTCGAGGTCAGCCCGAGACCTGTCAGGCCCATCGTCACCCGGGTGTCGAAACCGACCCACCCGCGGACCGGCTCGCGGAAGAGGTGCACGCTGAGGTCGACGTTGGGGAACATCCACTCCCGCGGCGAGACGCGCACGGCGATGCCGTTGGCGGTGTCGGCGAGGCGCACGAGATCGGCTGTGGGAGAGCAGGTCTCGCCGTCGACGAGGGGGTTGAGCGCGCGGATCCAGGCCCGGGTCCGGCCCGGGCGACGCTCGGCGTCGACCCGGAACTCAAGCCCCTCGATGTAGCCGCCCTCCCACGTGTCGGCCCCCTCCCAGGGGCGCATCTCGTCGGGTCCGGGGATCGGCTCGAGCTCGACGCCGGCCACGGGCTCGGAGTCGTGGGCGGCGAGCCTCCACGCGTGGGCGCGCACGACGGGGCGGTCGTCGACGAGCATCGTCGCCTCGACGAGCTCGATGGTGCGACCGGGGCGCGTCGTGCGCACCTCGACCCGGCTCGGTCGAGCCGGGATCATGCCGAGGATGTCGAAGGAGATGCGGGCCAGCTGCATCCCCTCGCGTGGCTCGTGGAGGTCGATCTCGTGGGCGAGGATGCCGCTGACGGGAGCCATGTGCTGCTCGTCGTCGCGCCAGGCGCCCTGCACGTGCACGGTCGGGGCGTAGAGGCCGCGGTCCAGCCGGCGGTAGAAGGCCGGGGTGTCGCGGTCGAGCTCGAAGCCGGTGCTGTCGCGGGTCTCGCTGGTCACCCGCCCACCCTAGGTGTCGGTGGGTGCCGCTCAGACCGCGCCGTCGGAGAGGCCGAGCCCGAGGTCGACCATGCGGACGAGACGCGGCGCGAGCTCGTCGACGGCGCCGGGCGGCAGGTCGCGCAGCGGCCCCTCGAGGGCGAGCATGGCCATGCCGTGGACGGCCGACCACGCGAGCAGCTCGGCACCGGGACGCTCGTCGTCGGACATGACGCCGGCGTCGACCATGGCGTCGAGGGAGTCGGCGAGCAGCTGGAAGGGGGTGCGCCCGCTCGCGCCGGCCGCGTCCGGGGAGGCGGCCCGGCTGAGGTCGACCGGCACGGCGAACGCCGCACGGAACAGGCCCGGCTCGTCCATCGCGAACCGCAGGTAGCCGACGCCGACGGCCCGGAAGCGGGCACGCGCCCGCTGGCCCGCCTCGAGGTCGTCGGGCACGGCGTCCATCGTGGCGCCGATGACGTCCGCGGCACGCGCCTGGGCGCGGGAGACGACCTCGCCCAGCAGCGCGTCACGGTCGGCGAAGTGGCGGTATGCCGCGTTGGCCGAGACCCCGACGCGGCGCGTCGCCTCGCGCAGGACGACCTTGTCGGGCCCGCCCTCGCGGGCGAGGTCGGTGCCCGCCTCGAGCAGGGCCCGGCGCAGGTCACCGTGGTGGTACGTCGCCCGCGCCGGCGGGGTGCCCGACGGGTCGGGTGCCGTGCCGGGTGCCGGGTCGGCGTCGAAGGCGGCGGACGTGCTCACAGCCCCATCATGCTCCGGGGCGTCCCGGCGGGCCTCACCCGGCTGCGGGATGGGACGGGGGTGTCGCGAGGCCGCGCTGGGTCAGCACGGTGCGGAGCAGGTCGGGGCGGTTGGTGATGAGGCCGTCGACGCCGAGGTCGACGAGACGACCCATGTCGTCCTCGTCGTCGACGGTCCACGGCACGACGGCGAGCCCCGCGGCGTGCGCCGAACGGACGAGCGCGGCATCGACGGGGAGGTCCTGCCGCGGCGACAGGGCGACGACACCGGCGATGCGGGAGGCGGCGCGCACGACGTCGCCGCCCACGTCGTCGATGTCGATGCCGCCCAGCCACGGGGACGCGCCCTCCTTGCCCCGCTCGAGCCGCTCGGGGGAGACGAGGGCGACGAGCCGGGCTCGGGGCGCGATGCGGTGGACCGCGGTCAGGCTCGCCCAGTCGAACGACTGGATCGTCGCCCGGCCCGCGACGCCGCCCTCGTCGAGCACGGCCCACACCTTCGCCGCGTACGCGGCACGCGGCACGGTGAGCCCGAGGTCGTCCGCCTGCACCTTGATCTCGACGTTGAGCCCGACGTCGTCGGCGCCGCGCTCGCGCAGCAGGTCGACGACCTCGCGGAGCTCGGGCACCGTCGCGCCGGACACGGCGCGCTGGTCCGGGTGTTCGGGGGTCGGTTGGTAGCCGCAGTCGAGCGTGCGCACCTGCGCGAGCGTCAGGAGCCGGAAGGGCTTGCCGGAGTAAGGAAAGAGGTCGTCGGACGGGGCCGCCGGCGACGTGTCGCGGCACGTGTCGGGGTTGACCCGGTTGTCGTGGGCGACGACGACGGCACCGTCGCGGGTGACCTGCGCGTCGAGCTCGAGGGTCGTGACGCCGATGTCGAGCGCGCGCGAGAAGGCCTCCAGGGTGTTCTCCGAGGTCAGGTCCGCGCCGCCGCGGTGCGCCTGGAGGTCGAAGGTGCGGGCCAGTCTGGTCGGGGCGTCCGCGGGAGCCCCTCCGTCGCCCGCGCAGCCGGCCACGCCGAGAGCGAGGGCAAGGACGATCCCGCCGCCGAGCGCCGTCACGGCACCCGGACGCGGCACTCCTCGCGTGTCCACCACGTCGTCAGAAACCGAAGCGCCGGGCCGTCGCACGCACGGCATCCGCGGACGCCCGCAGGCCCGACAGCTCATCGTCGGTCATCGGCACCTCGACCCGGTCACCGACGCCGCCGGCGTGGACGATCGCCGGCACCGACAGGCAGACGTCGCTGATGCCGTAGTAGTCGTCGAGCAGCGACGAGACGGGCAGGATGCGGCGCTCGTCGTAGAGGACCGCCTCGATGATGCGCGTGGCGGCGAGGCCGATCGCGTAGTTCGTCGCGCCCTTGCCCTCGATGACGCGGTAGGCCGACTGCACGACGTCGGTCGCGATGCGGTCGCGGGCCTCCTCGTCGAGGGCGATGCGTCCGTCCGACGTGCGCCACTGCAGGAGCGGCACGGAGCCGATGGTCGCGGACGACCACAGCGGCAGCTCGGAGTCTCCGTGCTCGCCGATGACGTACGCGTGCACGCTCTGGGCTGCGACGCCCGTGTGCCCGGCGAGGAGGAAGCGCAGCCGCGACGAGTCGAGGACCGTGCCCGATCCGAAGAGCCGCTCGGCCGGCAGCCCGGACACCTGGAGCGCGGCATACGTCACGACGTCGACGGGGTTGGTCACCATGACGTGCACGGCGTCGGGAGCGACCTCGACGAGCCGCGGCAGGATCGCCCGCATGATGCCGATCGTCGACTCGGCGAGGTCGAGCCGGGACTGCCCGGGCTTCTGCTTGGCCCCCGCCGTGAAGACGATGACGTCGGAGTCGGCCAGCACCTCGACGTCGTCGGAGCCGTCGACGTGAGCCATCGGGACGAACTGGATGCCGTGGCTGAGGTCGAGCGCCTCGGCGCGCACCTTGGCGCTGTTGACGTCGAACAGCGCGACGTTCTGGGCGACACCACGCATCAACGCGGCATACGCCAGCGTGGCGCCGACGGCGCCGGCCCCGACGATCCCGAGCTTCGTCGTGCGGCGGCGGGTGCTGCCTGCCGGTGTCTCCACGGTCATCGTCGGTCCTCCGTCGCTCGTGCACGTCGTCGCTGCGAGTGTGTCAGCCTGACGGCATGACTGGTGAGGGACCGCGGCTCGTCCTCGTCGTCGGGCTGCCCGGCGCGGGCAAGACGACGCTGGCGAGGCGTCTCGAGACCGAGCGTCCCGCCGTGCGGATGAGCCCCGACGAGTGGCTGCGCGACCTGCGCATCGACCCGCTCGACGGCACCTTCCGCGACCTGCTCGAGCACCGGCTCTGGGACGACACCCGACGGCTCCTGCGCCTCGGCGTGAGCGTCGTGCTCGAGTACGGGCTCTGGGCGGAAGCCGAGCGTGAGGAGAAGCGCGTCGCGGCCCGGGCCCTCGGCGTCGGGGTCGAGCTGCACGTGCTCGACCTGCCCGTCGAGGAGCTCTGGGCGCGGATCGAGCGTCGCAACCGCGACGGTTCCCCCGGCTCCGTGCCCATCACGCGCGCGCAGCTCGACGCCTACCTGCCGTGGTGGCACGCCCCGTCCGAGGAGGAGCGGTCCCGCTACGACGCCCCTCCGGGCTCCTGAGGCGTGTCGAGGGTCGGCGGGTCCCGGCGTGTGACGATGGGGTCGTGGACCTGCCCGTGGATGCCGTCCCGTCGATGGACGGCTATCCCGTGGCGCCCCCGCCGCTGCGCCCGCCCGTCGTCTTCGACCAGGTCTGGCGCGACCTGACGTTCGTCCACTGGCCCGTCGACCCGGGCTCCGTGCGCCACCTCTTCCCTGCGGGCACGCGCCCGGACGTCTTCGCCGACGGGCGCACGTACGTCGCGCTCGTCCCCTTCGTCATGGACGGCATGCGGCTCGGTCGGGCGCCCTCACCTCGGCTGCCCTGGCTCGGCAGCTTCCTCGAGACGAACATCCGGCTCTACTCGGTCGACGACGCCGGGCACCACGGTGTGCTCTTCCGCTCGCTCGAGACCGAGCGGTCCCTCGTCGTCCTCGGCGCTCGCGCCGGCCTCGGGATCCCCTACACGTGGGCCCGGATGCGGCTGCGCCGCGACGGTGACGTCGTGACCTACACGAGCCGGCGCCGAGCCCCGGCCCGCGGACTGCGCAGCCTCCTCACGGTCCGCGTCGGTGAGCCGGTCGAGCCGACGCCGCTCGAGACCTGGCTCACGGCCCGCTGGGGCGCCCACACCCGCGTCGCCGGGCGCACGCTCTGGGTGCCCAACGAGCACGGGCCGTGGCCGTTGTATGCCGCCGACGTCGTCGAGCTCGCCGACGACCTTCTCGGGGCGAGCGGTGTCACCCCGGCCGGGCCGCGGCTGCGCGCGTTGTGGTCACCCGGAGTGGCCACGCGGTTCGGGCGCCCGGCCCGGGTGGCGTGACGCCCAGGTCGTGACGGCTCACGCGAAGAGCTCGTGGAGGCACTCGCCGAACATCGTCGTGTGCGCCTCGACGTCGGCGGCGCTCGTGGCCGGGCTCATCAGCGCCATGTTGTGGAAGGGCGTCAGGAGGATCCCGCGGTTGAGGGCGTAGAGGTGGAGGTACTGCTGCAGTTCGAAGTCGTCGGCGTCGTGCGCCTCCTGGCCGTCGTGCGAGGGGCGGCCCGAGAAGTTGTACTCCGCCCGCGCGCCGAGCCGCGTGACGTGCCAGTCGGCACCGACCGCGTCGATGCCGGCCTGCACCCCGTCGGCCCACGCGTCGGCGAGCGGCACCATGTGCTCGAACGCCTCGGCCGTCATGACCTGCTCGAGCGTGGCCTTCATGGCCGCCATCGACAGCCCGTTGCCGGCGAGCGTGCCGCCGATGCCGCCCACGTCGATGTCCTCGAGCTCGATGGAACGAGCGATCCGGTCGGCGATGTCCCGGGTGAAACCGAAGGTGCCGCAGGGGATGCCGCCACCGATGGACTTGCCGATGACGAGCAGGTCGGGATCGAGACCGTGCGCGCCGGTGTAGCCGCCGGGGCCCGCGCAGATCGTGTGCGTCTCGTCGTTGACGAGCACTGCGCCGTAGCGGGTGGCGAGCTCGCGCACGCCCTCGTTGTAGCCGGGGTCGGGCAGCACGATGCCGATGTTGGTCAGGGCCGGCTCGACGAGGATCGCCGCGACGTCGCCGTGGGCCAGGGCGCGCTCGAGCGCCTCGAGGTCGTTGAACTCGACGACCCGCGTCGTCTCCGACGTGTCGACCGGGGCGCCGATGTTGCTGCGCCGGTCGACCGTTGAGCCGTCCGGGCCCAGCGTCGCGAAGGCCTCGTCGACGGAGCCGTGGTAGCACCAGTTGTGGACGACGACCTTGCTGCGACGGGTGAGGTGGCGGGCGTAGCGGATCGCGTGGCGGTTGGCGTCCGTGGCGGTCAGCGTGAACTGCCAGTAGGGCAGACCGAAGCGCTCGGCGAGGCCGGTCGAGACCGCGATGGCGTCCTCGGTGGGCAGCATCGTCGTGATCCCGCGGGAGAGCTGACGGGTCACGGCCTCGACCGTCGGTGCGGGGGAGTGCCCCATCATCGCCCCCGTGTCACCGAGGCAGAGGTCGACGTGGTCGATGCCGTCGACGCACGTGAAGTGCGCCCCCTCGGCGTGCTCGACGAAGACCGGGAAGTCGCCCGGCCACTTGACCATCCAGCTCATCGGGACGCCGCCGGGCATGTGTGCGGCCGCCTGCTCGGCCAGGGCCCGGGAGCGTGGCCGCGCCCCGGAGAAGGCTGTCCGCTCTCGGGCGTGCAGCTCGGCGAGACGGACGCGATCCACGGTGCTCATGCCCGCATCATGCCCCGCCGAGCGACGCGGCGGAAGTGATGGCCCAAACCTCGCCGGACCGCGGATTCCGTAGGTGTTGGAAGGGGATTCAAGCGAAAAGGCACAGGTTCCCAGGGCTTGCGGAGGGCCTGGGAGGTGGCATGATCCCGCCCATGCCCCCGAGCGGTTACCGCGGCCTCAGCCTCTGGCACGACACGATCGACGACATCGAGCCGCGCCCGTCGCTCGACAGCGACATCGACGTGGACGTCGCCGTCGTCGGGGCCGGCTACACGGGCCTGTGGACTGCCTACCACCTCGTCGCTGCCGACCCGACGATCCGGGTCGCCGTCATCGAGAAGGAGGTGGCCGGCTTCGGCGCCTCGGGCCGCAACGGTGGCTGGTGCTCGGCCCTCTTCCCCGCGTCGCTCAAGCGGATGGCCGCCGAGCGCGGGCGCGACGCGGCGGTGCGGATGCAGCACCTGCTCCACGACACGGTCGCCGACGTCGGCCGGATCGCCGACGCCGAGGGCATCGACTGCCACTTCGACCAGGGCGGCTACCTCTCGGTCGCGCGCAACCCGGCCCAGCTCGAACGGGTCCGCGAGGAGGTCGCCGACCATCGCGAGTGGGGCTTCGGCGAGGACGACCACCGTCTCCTCGACGCGCACGAGGTCACCGCGGTCGCCGGCGTCAGCGACGCGCTCGGCGGCTCGTTCACC
The DNA here is from genome assembly GCF_056403915.1 of Terrabacter sp. P2_E3. Taxonomy (NCBI): domain Bacteria; kingdom Bacillati; phylum Actinomycetota; class Actinomycetes; order Micrococcales; family Intrasporangiaceae; genus Terrabacter; species Terrabacter sp. P2_E3. Next base: position 54,154 of record NZ_JBFUEN010000015.1, on the reverse strand, counting down.
CCGCACTGCGCGGCCATCCACCCGGCGCGGCTCGTCCGCGGGCTCGCCGATGCCGTCGAGCGCCGCGGCGTCGTCGTCCACGAGCGCACGACGGCCGTCGACGTGCGCAGCCGACGCGTCGTCACGCCGCACGGCACGGTGCGTGCCGAGCACGTCGTGCTCGCGACCGAGGGCTACACGCCGACCGTCGCGGGCCGCCGCCGCGCCATCGCACCGATCTACTCGCTCATGACCGCGACGGAGCCGCTGCCGGACGACACCTGGGCGCAGATCGGCCTCGACAAGCGCACGACCTTCGCCGACAACCGGCACCTGACGATCTACGGCCAGCGCACCCGGGACGGACGGATCGCCTTCGGCGGCAGAGGCGCTCCCTACCACTACGCGTCCAAGGTCTCCCCGCTCTACGACCGCGACGAGCGCGTTCACGCAGCCCTGCGCCGGATCCTCCTCGAGCTCTTCCCCGTCCTCGACGGCGTCACCTTCACGCATGCCTGGGGCGGCAACCTCGGCGTGCCACGCGACTGGTTCCCGTCGGTCCGTCACGACCGCCACACCGGCCTCGCCTTCGCGGGCGGCTACGTCGGTGACGGCGTGGCCACCTCGGCGCTCGCGGGCCGCACGCTGGCCGCGATGATCCGCGGCGACGACCCCGAGGGCCTGGCGACGCTGCCCTGGGCGGGGCGCACGTCGCGCGACTGGGAGCCCGAGCCGCTGCGCTGGCTCGGCGTCAACGCCGTCACCGCGCTCATGACCTCGGCCGACTGGTCGGAGCGCCGCACCGGCCGCCCCTCCCGGGCCGCCTCGGCCTTCTGGACGGCGCTCGGCCAGTAGCTGCCATCCGCCCCGATGGGCGGCCACCGGTGACCCCATCACCTGTCCGGTGGCACCCGGGCTCCGCGTCGGTGTCACCGAACCCTGCCAGATGCCCGCCGCCACAACGGCCTCCGTCATGCGACGGCGCGCTAGGTTCGGAGAATGCTGGACAGCGAGAGCGGTCCCGACCCCGACGTGGTGGTCGTCATGGGAGTCTCCGGGAGCGGGAAGTCGACGGTTGCCAAGGGTCTGTCGACCGTCCTCGGGTGGGAGTTCGCCGAGGGCGACGCCTTTCATCCCGAGGCCAACGTCGCGAAGATGCGCAGCGGCACGCCGCTGACGGACGAGGACCGTTGGCCGTGGCTGGAGGCGATCGGGGCGTGGATCTCGCGCAAGGAGAGCCGGGGCGAGTCGGCGGTGGTGACGTGTTCGGCCCTGCGCCGTGTCTACCGCGACCTGCTCCGCGAGGGCAGACCACACGTCCGGTTCCTGCACGTCACGGCGGAGTCCGAAGTCATCCAGGAGCGGATGGAGCACCGCCCTGGCCACTACATGCCACCGTCCCTGCTGCCCAGCCAGCTGGCCACGCTCGAGCCGCTCGAAGAAGACGAGCCCGGAGTGACCATCACCAACGAGGGGAGCGCCGCTCAGGTCCTGGACCGGGCGCTGACCGCCCTCGGCCACCGGAAGGAGCACGTCTGATGTCTCTGATCGCAGTTCCCGCTGCAGTGTCCACGGCCATTCCGGGCGGACTGCCGGCCGCCGACGCGCCCCCGGTGTATGCCGGTAACGCGCAGCTCGTCGCGGCGTGCATCCTCGGCATCCTCGCCGTCGTCGTCCTCATCACGTGGGCGAAGGTCCACCCGTTCCTGTCGCTCATGCTCGGGTCGGCGGTGCTTGGAGCCGTCGCGACGATGCCGGCCGGTGAGACGGTCAAGAGCTTCGTGGCCGGCTTTGGCACGACGGCCGGGGCCGTCGGCATCCTCATCGCGCTCGGGGCGATGATCGGCAAGCTGCTCGAGGACTCCGGCGGCGCCAACCGGATCGTCGGGACGATGGTCGGACGCGTCGGGCCGGGTCGGCTGCCTTGGGTGATGGCAGCCATCGCTGCCATCCTCGGGTTGCCGTTGTTCTTCGAGGTGGGCGTGGTGCTGCTCGTGCCGGTGGTCGTCCTCGTGGCCCAACGAACAGGGCTGTCCTTGATGAAGGTCGGCATCCCTGCCCTGGCAGGGCTTTCGGTGCTTCATGGGTTGGTGCCGCCGCACCCCGGCCCGCTGACCGCGATCGGTCTGCTCAGCGCCGACCTCGGGCGCACGTTGATCTTCGGCATCATCATCGCGATACCGACCGTGGTGGTGGCCGGACCGCTGCTCGCGCGCTTCGTCGACCAGTGGGTGCCCAAGTCGGCGGACGACCTCGTGCTGCTCGGCACGGCATCCGCTGGCGCGACCGCCGCGTCCCGGACCGCGGTGCCCGCCGGCGCTCGGGCCACGGGCCGCGGGACCGCGGTCGCAGGTCCTTCCGGCGACGATGGCCCTGAGACCGGCGGCGCTCGGCGCGGGGCCACCGGTGAGGATGCCGGCGCCAACCGCGGGCTGGGCTCCTTCGAGGAACCGCTGGCGCCCGGGCGCAAGCGCGTCGGCTTCGCGACGGCCATCATCGGCATCACCCTGCCGGTGGTCCTCATGCTGGTCGACGCCATCACCAAGCTTCTCGTCACCGACGAGGAGACCGGGGTCCGCCAGACGATGGACTTCATTGGGACCCCCATCGTCGCCCTGCTCATCGCGGTGCTCTACTGCTACATCGCCCTGGGCCTCGGGTCGGGCCTGAACAAGGGCCAGGTCAGCGACTCGGTCGGGTCCGCGCTGCCCGCGATCGCGAGCATCATCCTCATCGTCGCCGCCGGTGGCGGGTTCAAGCAGACGCTGATCGACGCCAGGGTCGGCAACGTCATCAAGGACTGGGCCGAGGGCGTCAGCATCTCGGTGCTGTTGCTCGGATGGCTCGTGGCTGTGCTCATCCGGCTGGGTACGGGGTCGGCCACGGTCGCCACCATCACCGCGGCGGGCATCGTCGCGCCGCTCGCGCCGACCTTGTCGGCCAACCACCTCGCGCTGCTCGTCCTCGCGATCGGATGTGGCTCGCTGTTCTTCTCACACGTCAACGACGCCGGGTTCTGGCTCGTCAAGGAGTACTTCGGTCTGACCGTGGGCGAGACGATCAAGTCGTGGTCCGTCATGGAGACCGTCATCTCGGTGTTCGGCTTTGCCCTCGTCATGGTGGCCAGCGTCATCGTCACCTGACCGAGGCGCGTCCGGTGTAGGCGCCGTCCGTCAGCACCGGCACGAGCGACGACGCATCGAGCTCGGCCGCGACCGCCACGTCGTCGGGCCAGCCCTGCTCGACGAGCTCGAGGCCGCTCGCGCACGCGTGCAGGGCCTCGTCGACCCGGTGCTCCACGGCGAGCCACGCCGCGCCGGCGGCCTCGGCCTCGGGGCTGAGCAGGAGGGGTCCGCCTCGGTGCTCGAGGAGGCCGGCCAGGGCGGCGACGACCGCTCCCGCACCCCACAGGTCCTCGACGGCCGGGCGCAGGGACCCGTCGGGCCAGCGCTCACCGCTCGGGACGACGAGGACCGCCGGCTGCGACGCCGGACCGTGCGACCGCCGGGACGCGTCGAGCCAGTCGACGATCCACCCGGCCACCGCAGCGCGGTTGCGCAGCGAGGCCGCCACGACGTCGGCCCCGGCGCCGGCCAGCACGGCGGTGGTCGTCGAGCCGTTGGGCGAGGGCAGGACGAGGTCGCCCAGCGGTCCGGCCGCACGGATCGAGGCCGGGGACAGGCTGACCCCGCCGTCGACGCGGGCCTCGGACCGACCCCGGGCGAGCGTCGCGCCCACCCCGTCGGCGAAGGCCCGGGCCGACCCGTCCTTCCAGCGGTAGGGGTGCACCCGGATGCCCGCGTCGACGGCGACGGACACGCACGTCGTGAAGCTGAGGACGTCGACGACGACCGCGCACACGGGCGAGCCCGCGGCGACGGCATACGCCGTCTGGGCCTCGGCGGCGCCGGGTCCCCAGTCGAGTCGGACGACGTGCCGGTCCTGCGCGTGCCACGGCTGCATGGCACCAACCTAGGGGTGGCTCAGCCGCCGAACGTCTGGGTCCAGTACGTGCCGTAGGTACCGCCCGTCGCATAGCCGACGCCGAGGTCCCGGTAGGCGCAGTCGAGGATGTTCGCCCGGTGCCCGGGACTCGCCATCCAGGCGCGGATGACCTCCTTGGCGCTCGTCTGGCCGGCCGCGATGTTCTCGGCGATGGCGCCGCCGTCGTAGCCCGCGGCGCGGATCCGCTGGGCGAAGGTCACCCCGTCGGGGCTCGTGTGCGAGAAGTAGTCGCGGCTCGCCATGTCGTCGCTGTGACCCTGCGCGGCGTGCCGGAGGGCGGCGTTCGCCGACACCGGGCCGCAGCCGGCGCGGGATCGCTCGACGTTGACGAGGGCCACGACCTGCCGGGCGACGCCGGCCCGTTCCGGCGGCGCCGGCCTCGTCGAGGGCGCTGGACCGATCGGGCTCGTCGGGTCGGCCGTTCCCGACGGCTGCGGGGAGGAGGTCGGAGCCGGCTGCGGGGCGGTGACGAGAGGAGCCGGGGCGCGGGTGGTGAGCGAGGGCTGGGGTGACGACGTCGACGTCGAGGTCGATGGTGTCGTCGCCGGCGTCGAGGGCGTGCGTCCGGGCTCGGTGGCGTCGGCGACGCGGCTGCTCGGGGTGACCACCGGCGCCGAGGGCGTGGAGGGCGTGGACCGGTGGCCGGGACGCAGCCCACCGGACTCGTGGAGGATCGCGAAGCCGCCCATGACGAGCAGCGCGGACAGCGTCAGGGTCACCACCGCGGCGCGCCGCGACCCCATGGCCGCGGGATCGGTGTGCCGTCCCATGTGCGCCTTTCGTCGTCCAGCGAGCGGTACCTTACGCGCCCCGCGGCCGCGGGAGGACGATGGGCGCGCCCGCGCTCAGCCGGCGTCGAGCTCGCACACGAGGCGGGCCGGTGCCGTCAGCCGGTAGGAGGCGTCGACGAGCTCGGCGACCTCCTGCCAGTCGACCTCCTCCGGCGGGCCGCACGCACGCAGGTCGAGCCCGACCCAACCGGACGGACCCACGTAGGCAGGGTCGTAGAAGCGTCCGTCACCGAGCAGGGCCGGCCGCTCGGCGGCGTCGGGGAGCACGAGGACGGACTGGCGGTAGGGCTCCGGGTCGTGGTCGCCCTTGACGGTGCCGCCGTAGGTGACGAAGACCTTCGTCGTGAAGAAGCTCGGCCGCCCGTGCGACACCTTCTCGTCGGCGCCCGGCAGCGCCAGGCAGATCTCGCGGACCCGGGCCAGATAGGGGTCCGCGCCGTCGAACATCAGGGGGTGGGCCACCCGACCACGGTAGGGCCGCGGCACCCCTCAGAGGCTCCTCAGGCGCCGCAGACCCCGCCGCAGCCACCCGCGCCGCAGCCGCCGCCGCACCCGCCGCCGGCAGGGACCGGCTCCGGCACGTCGTGCCGGGTCGACCACGCGGTCTCGAGGGCCTGGGTGAAGACCTCGACGGGTTGGGCGCCGGAGACGCCGTACTTCCGGTCGAGGACGAAGAAGGGGACCGACTCGATGCCGAGCATCTTGGCCGTGGCCTCGTCGCTGCGCACGTGGTTGCCGTAGTCGTCGGACTCGAGCATCTCCCGCACGACGTCGCCGTCGAGACCGATCTCGGTCGCGAGCCGCACGAGGACGTCGCGGTCGCCGACCGCGAGGCCGTCGGTGAAGTAGGCGCGCATGAGCCGTTCGTGGGCGGCATCGGCCAGCCCCTGCTCGGCGGCGAGGTGGACGACCCGGTGCGCGTCGAAGGTGTTGCCGTAGCGGGCGTGCTCCCAGTTGAAGGTCAGACCCAGCTCGGTGGCCGCCGAGGCCATCGACTCGTGCTGGGCGACCGCCTGCTCGCGCGTCGTGCCGTACTTCGCGGCGACGAGGTCGACGAGCGGCCGGTCGGACACGGGGGCGGCGCCGCGGTCGAGCTCGAAGCTGTGCCACTGCAACTCGACCTCGTCAGCGTGCTCGAACTGCGCGAGCGCGGTCTCGAGCCGGCGCTTGCCGAGGTAGCAGAACGGGCACACGATGTCGGACCAGATGTCGATCTTCACGGTCGTGCAACCTACCCGCGCGCGCCCGTGTTCCCCGCATCGGGCGAGGCGTCGGTCACCCTCCGGGTGAGCGGGCGTATGCCGTTCAGCCGGCTCGCGCGACCCGCTGCAGGATCGCCGCGGCGGACTCCGCATCCCGGGTCTCGGGCAGCCAGTGCCCCGCGTCGAGCTCGACGAGCTCGTAGTCGCCCGTCACGTGCTCGTGGGTCAGCTCGGCCGCGGTCCGGCCGAGGAACGGGTCACGCGAGCCCCAGACGTAGGTCGTCGGCACCTCGACGCGGTGTGCCGCGACGCCGGAGTGCCGGGCCGCGCGGTACCAGTTGATCGGCCCGGTGAGCGCCTCGGCGTGACCGAGCCGGACGGCATACCTGCTCCGGTCGGCGGCCGGGAGGCCCGAGCGGGCCATGAGGCGGTCGAAGCGGGCGGCGAGGGCCCGCTCGGGCAGCCGCGGCACCTGGAAGGCCGCCATGTACCAGGACTTGCGCTTCTGCTCGGTGCCGGACCGCCAGGCCCGCGACATCGCGGCCGGGTGCGGCGTCGACAGGACGGTCAGCGACGCGATGCGGGTCGGGTGGTTGCCGGCGACGAGCCACGCGAGGGCGCCGCCCCAGTCGTGGCCGACGAGGTGGACCCGCTCCCGCCCGGAGGCCTCGATGAGACCGACGACGTCGGCGACGAGCTCGTCGAGGCGGTAGGCGTCCCGGCCCGGCGGGCAGGCCGTGGGGGAGTAGCCGCGCTGGTCCGGGGCGAGGGTGCGCAGCCCCGCCTCGTGCAGCCGGGCGGCGACCCGGTCCCAGCTCGTGCGGTCGGTCGGGAAGCCGTGGAGCAGCACGACGACGTCACCGCCCAGGGGCCCCGCGTCGGTCACGTCGAAGCGCAGCCCGTCGCGGCTGTAGGTCGTGATCCGGCTCTCGAGGGCTCGCATGTCCCCATCGTGCCCCGGCGGGCCGACGGGTGCCCGGCAGGGTGCCCGGCTGGTTGCCCGGGCCATGGTCGTCACCTAGGGGCCAAACCCGAGGCGGCGGGACAGCGGGGCGACCTACTGTGGATCCATGCCCGACGTGTCCGACCAGCGCATTCAGCCCGGCGCGAGCCGGGCCTGGTGGCACGTGTCGCGCACCGGGCTGTTCTTCGGCGCCGCCTACTTCCTCACGTCGATGGCCCCGAGCCTGCTGCCGCGCACGTGGTACTACCAGGGCCTCATCAGCGGCCTGTGCGCCGTGGTCGGCTACGCGCTCGGTGTCTTCGTCGCGTGGGTCGTCCGTCGGGTGGCCCGCCTCATCGACCTGCACGTCACGGTGAGCGGGGAGGCCCGGCACTGGCTGCTCGTCGCAGCGCCGCTCTTCGGGGCGGTGGCGGTCCTCGGGCTGACGGTCGCCAACGTGCGGTCGCAGGCGCGCACGGCGGCGTTCGTCCGGCTGACGCCCCTCGACCCGTTCGACTGGGCCCTGGCGCTCGCGCTCGCGGCCGTCGTCGCCGTCCTCTTCCTCGCGATCGCGCGGGGTCTGCGCGGGGCGACCCACCAGCTCGCCGAGGCCGCCGGTCACGTGCTGCCCAAGACGATCGCGACGCTCACCGCCGTCGTCGTCGTGGCCCTCGCGGCGGCGTGGGTGACCGACAGCGTGCTCTTCCACCGCGGCATGCAAGCCTTCGCCGGCGTCGCGGCCCAGGTCAACACCGCCCCGACCGGTCGGGCCGCGCCGACGTCGCCGCTGCGGTCGGGCGGTCCGGGGTCGCTCGAGTCGTGGGACAGCCTCGGCTTCCAGGGCCAGATGTTCGTCACCAGCGCGCCCACGCCGGCACAGATCACCGCGGCGACCGACCGCGGGGCCATCGAGCCGATCCGCGTCTACGCCGGGCGCACGCCTGGGCGCACGGTGAACGACGTCGCCGACGCCGTGGTCGCCGAGCTGCAGCGCACGAAGGCCTTCAACCGCCGGGTGCTCGCGGTCTTCACGACGACCGGCACCGGGTGGGTCGACGACTGGTCGGCCCAGTCCGTCGAGTACCTCAGCAACGGCGACAGCGCGATCGCTGCGATGCAGTACTCCTACCTGCCCAGCGCGATGTCGATGATGACCGACCGCGACACCCCTCGCGAGGCGGGCAAGGCGCTCTTCGACAAGGTGTATGCCGTGTGGCGCACGCTGCCGCCCGACGACCGTCCGCAGCTCGTCGTCGGCGGGGAGTCGCTCGGGTCCTACGGGGGCCAGGCGGCGTTCACCGACGCCGACGACATGCTCGCGCGCGCCCAGGGCGGGGTCTGGGTGGGGACCCCGAGCTTCACCGACATCGCGGAGTCGCTGACGGCCCGGCGCAACGAGGGGTCGCCCGAGATCGTCCCGGTCGTCGACGCGGGACTGCACATCCGCTTCGCGGCGAGCGGCGACCAGCTGACCCACGACTACTACGGTCGCGACTACGGCGCCTGGGACTTCCCGCGCTTCGTCTACGCCCAGCACCCGTCCGACCCCGTCGTCTGGTGGAACCCGGCCCTGCTCGGCGCCGAGCCCGACTGGCTGCGCGAGCCGCGGGGTCACGACGTCAACCCCGACGTCACGTGGATCCCGTTCGTGACGTTCTGGCAGCTGACCACCGACATGGCCGTCGGCCACGACCCGCCCGACGGCTACGGCCACCGCTACGGTCCCGAGCTCGTCCCGGCGTGGGGCTCGGTCCTCGGCGGTTCGCCCACCGACGACTACTCGAAGCTCGTCGCAGGGATCGAGGACACCGTCTCGCGGGTCGAGTGAGTGCGGCTCCGCGGCTGACCTACGCTCGGACCGTGCCAGCGCAGCGTTTCCACGGGCAGATCGCCGGCGTCGGCTCCACGTCCGGCGTCCGGGTCGTCGTCGGGTCGTGGCTGCGCACGCCGCTCGGGTCGTTCGGCGACGCGATGGTCGAGACGGCCGACGGGCACCGGGTGCTCGTCGCCCCGACCCCGGAGGTCGCGGCGTTCATCGAGGCGACGTACGCCTTCGACGAGGTGCGCCTCGAGCCGATCACCGTGCGCGCCGGCCGCGACCGCTGGCAGGTCAGCTCGCCCTCCCTGTCCCTCGACCTCACGGTCGGAGGGCGTAGGCCGCTCGGCCGGCTCCTGCGGGCCGTGCCCGCGCGCGTCGCGTCGAGTCCGAGGTGGGCGACGGTCGTCGACCCTGTCGCCCGGGTCGTCCTGCGCGGGGTCCGCACCCGCGGCACGGCGCTCGAGGGCCGTCAGGAGTTCTACGGAGCCACCGACCTGCACGCGGTGACGGCGCTCGACGGCTGCTTCGAGGGCGCGGTGTTGGGTGGCCTCGCGCCGGTCGACCCGCCCTGCCGGTTCGGCTTCTCGTCGACGCCTCGCCGCCCGTCGGTGACATCGGTCGTGACGACCGTGGTCACCGGCGACGAGGCGGGCACCCTTCAGGCAGAAGCGGATCCGAACCGCGCGACGTAGTGCCAGACCCGCTTGAGGGACTGCTCGTCGTGCCGCCCTGCTCGTGAGGCGTCCCCGATGACCTGCGGGGTGACGACGCCGTCGACGGCGAGCGACTCACCGAGCGCGACGAACTCCGGCCCGCGGTAGCCCGGGTGGGCGCGGAGGGTCCCGACGTCGAGCCGGTAGCCCGGGTGCCACTCGACGGGCACGCCGAGCCGGAGCGCGTCGGCCTCGACGTCGGTGCCTCGATAACCGGGGTCGAGCACGAGCGCCTCGACGTCACGGGCGAGGTCGAGCACCCCGTGGGCGTGGGCCTCGACGTAGTCGTCGAGGAGGTCGTGGTCAGCGGCCTCGGCATGCTCGCCGAGCGCGAAGGCCGTTGCGGTGCCGAAGTGCTCGGGCTCGAAGACGCTGTCGGGGAAGCAGAACGTCGTCCGGTCCAGCGTGTGCGCCGCCAGCCGCACGTGGGCCGACCCGAAGCGTGGCGCGGCGCCGTACGGGCTCCGGTGCAGGTCGAGGGCGCCGTACTTCGGCCGCAGCGCCGGCTCGGCGTCGTCGTAGGCGCCGCCGAAGATCCGGCGCTCCCAGCGCCACCGGTCACCACCGGGGTGCGCCGTCAGCCCACCGTTGCCCGTGCCCGTCTCGAACTGGGAGCGGTAGACGCCGTCGCGGGCCATGACGGCGAGGATCGGCTCGCCGCGCACGAGCCGGTCCGGGTGGAAGTTGACGGTGACGCGCAACGTCGGGTCGAGCGGGCGTCCCGTCGAGAGGCCGCGCACGTGCGCGAGCGCCCTCGTGACGGCGGCGGGCTGGGTGGGCACGACGCCATCCTCACACCCGCGACCCGGCGCCAGGGGGTAGGAATGGGGCATGGGCACGATGATCGACTTCCCCGACCACGACCTCACCGCGTACCGCGCCGACCCGACCGGGACGCCGCGCGGCGCCGTGGTCGTCATCCAGGAGATCTGGGGTCTGGCCGACCACGTCAAGGACGTCACCGACCGCGTCGCGGCGCAGGGCTACGTGGCCGTCGCGCCCGACCTGCTCGGGCACGTCGGACTGACGCCCGAGGTGGGTGCGCGGATCTTCGAGCTGATGTTCAGCGCGTCGGAGGAGGACCGGCTCGCGGCCCAGCCGCAGATGCGCGCGGCCACCACGCCGGCGCGGCAGCCGGAGTTCGCCGCGTGGGCGGTGCCGGCCCTGCGCGCCGTCGTCGACGCGCTCGTCGACGAGCCGGGCGTCGACGGCCGGGTGGGCGTCGTCGGCTTCTGCTTCGGCGGGACGTACGCCTTCGCCCTCGCGGCTGCCGACCCGCGGCTGCGCGCGGCGGCGCCCTTCTACGGTCACTTCCCCGAGAACGCCGACCCTGCGACGATCGGGTGCCCCGTCCTCGCCTTCTACGGCGAGGACGACCACGGCATCACCGACGGGGTGCCCGAGCTCGAGGCACGGATGGAGCAGGCGGGCGTCGACTTCACGGCGCGGGTCTACCACGGCGTCGGGCACGCCTTCTTCAACGACACCTCGCCGTCGAAGTACAACGCCGAGGTGGCGGCCGACGCGTGGGACCGGACGCTCGCCTTCTTCGACGAGAACCTGCCGTCGTGACCGGCCACGAGATCGCGCCGCTCGTCCTCGGCCCGATGCTGCGCTACATCGGTGAGACCGATGCGACGGTGTGGGTCGAGACCTCCGGTGCGGGAGTCGTCGCGGTGCACGCCGACGGCCGCGACTGGACGGCCCCGACCTTCGCCGTCAAGGGCCACCACTACGCGCTCGTCGCCGTCGACGGCCTCGAGCCGGGCGGGTCGTGGGACTACACCGTCAGCATCGACGACACACCGGTCTGGCCCCAGCCCGACAGCGCCTTCCCACCCCCACGCATCCGCACCATCGACCGCGGCCGATCCACGCGGCTGCTCTTCGGCTCCTGCCGCACCACCGTGCCGCACGACCATGAGGGGCACCGCACCAACGGCGTCGACGCGCTGCGCACGCTCGCGCTCGCCCTGGCCCGGGGCGAGGAGGTGTGGCCCGACCTCGTGGCCTTCCTCGGTGACCAGGTCTACGCCGACGAGACGTCCGAGGCGATGCGCGAGTTCATCGCCTCCCGCCGCGACATCACCGAGCTACCGGGTGAGGAGATCAAGGACTACGAGGAGTACGCCCACCTCTACGGGCTCGCGTGGGGTGACGCAGCGAACCGCTGGCTCCTCTCGACGGTGCCGAGCTGCATGATCTTCGACGACCACGACATCCGCGACGACTGGAACACGTCGTGGACCTGGCACGAGGAGATCAACCGCACCCCGTGGTGGCACGAGCGGCTCATGGGCGGCCTCTCCTCGTACTGGGTCTACCAGCACATCGGCAACCTCTCGCCGTCGCAGCTCGCCGACGACGAGATCTACGCGCAGGTCATCGCCGGTGCCGACCCCGGCGGGGAGGAGCTCGACCTGACCGAGGCCGTCTTCGACCTCGCCCGCCGTTCCGACCGCCACCCCGAGGTCTACCGCTGGAGCTTCCGGCGCGACCTCGGTGACGTCCGGCTCGTCGTCGTCGACTCGCGCGCCGCCCGGGTCCTCGAGCCGAAGCACCGCTCGATGCTCGACCCCGACGAGATGAGCTGGCTCGACGAGCAGCTGACCGGCGACGTCGAGCACCTGCTCATCGGGACGTCCCTGCCGTTCATGCTCCCTCCCGGGCTGCACGACCTCGAGGCGATCGACGAGGTGCTCGCCATGGGCACCCACGGACGTGTCGTCGCCGACCGGGCCGAGAAGGTCCGGCAGTCCATCGACCTCGAGCACTGGGCCGCCTTCAACGACGGCTTCGTCGAGGTCTTCGACATGGTGATGCAGGTGGCGCGGGGCGAGCGCGGTGCGGCTCCGGCCAGCGTCGTCTTCCTCTCCGGCGATGTCCACAACTCCTACGTCGCCGAGGTCGTCGACGCGAGGACCCGCCACGGCGCGACGTCCCGCGTCATCCAGGCCGTCTGCTCGCCGATCCGCAACCCCATGCCGCGGATGGTGCGCGTCATGATGTCCGCCTTCGCCCGTGGGCTGGTGCGCCCCATGCGGTTCGTCGCCGAGCGCTCGAAGCACGTGCCCGACCCCGCCTACCCGTGGGCGGTCACCGACGGTCCGTGGTTCGACAACTGTCTCGCCGAGCTCACCGTCCAGGGTCGGGACCTCTCGATCGTCTGGCGCGGTGGTGAGATCCGCGACGGCGACGACGCCCACCCGGTGCTGACCACGGTGTCGAGCGTGCGCATCCCTGCAGCAGGTTGACGGGATGTCCGTGGACGATGTCGACCGGCGGATTGCGCTGGCGCGCAGGGCTGTCCGGGCGTATGCCGCGAACCCCAAGGTCGCAGCGGCGCTCATCGGCGGGTCCGTGGCGCGCGGCCTCGCCGACGCGTCGTCCGACATCGAGCTCGACGTCTACTGGTCCTCCCCGCCGACCGTCGCCGACCGCGAGGCGGCGATCGAGGGCGCCGGGCTCACCGGCGTCTATGCGGAGGAGGACGACCACGAGTGGGCCGACGGCCTGCTCGTCGGCGGTGTCAAGACCGACGTCAGCGGCTTCGTCACGTCGACCATCGACACCTATCTCGACCGCGTGCTCGCGGGCGACACCGACGCGGAGCTGCAGGTGCGCGTCACGGCCCTGCGCGACGGCATACCCCTGCACGGCCACGCGGTCATCGAGGCGTGGCGGACGCGGTGCGACGTCTACCCGGAGGCGCTGGCCGTCGCCCAGGTGCTCGAGGCCCTCGACCTGAGGCCCCGCGAGCGGCTCGAGATGCTTGGGGCCCGGGACGACGTCGTGCTGCTCCACCGCGACCTGCTCGACGGCGTGCAGGGGGTGCTCGACGCGCTCTTCGCCGTCAACCGGGTGTGGATGCCCCATCCCTTCCACAAGTGGCTGGACCGCGAGGCGACCCTGCTCGCCCACCGGCCCGACCGTCTCGTCGAGCGCATCCGGTCTCTCCTCGTCGCGTCCCCGCACGACGCGGTCGCGACCCTGGTCGCCCTCGTCGAGGAGACGTACGACCTCGCGCACGAGCGGGTGCCCGAGGCCGACGTCGGCCCGTTGCGGGCGGCATTCGAGCAGCGACGCGTCGTCGGGGCCTAGGGGTCGGGGGCGGCCGCGGCGCGTCGCCGTGGCTCAGGGCAGCAGGACGAGGACCTCGTCGGTCGTGGCGGTCTCGCCGAGGCGCGGGAAGATCCGCGTCACGGAGCTCTCGTGGGACGCCGCGTCGAGATCGGTCATCGCGTCGGTCGCGAGCGTCACGTGGTAGCCGTGCTCGTGGGCCGCGCGGTCGGGGAAGGCTGCCGCGTTGGCGGCGGCGGCGAGCATGGCGCCGAGGTACATGAACGTGCGCAGCAGGCCGGCGGACGAGCCCAGGCGGTCGGGGTCGGCCTGACGGTAGAGGGCGTTCTGGTTGGCCAGGCCGATGAGCCCCTGCACCACCAGTCCCGCGCCGGCGACGGCGACGACGAGCAGCAGCGGCCAGTGCGTCACCGCGGGCTCCATGAGGAAGCGCAGCAGCGCGGTCAGCGTGACGGCGAACAGGACCATGCCGGCGACCTCCAGCCTGTCGATCTGAAGAGGCTCAGATCACCCGGACGAGCAGGATGCGGTCGTCCCCCGTCGCCGGGCTCTGCCGCCCGTCGCGGTTGCTCGTCGTCACGAGCAGGGTGTCCGATCCGACGGCGAGCACGCTGCGCAGCCGCCCGTAGCGACCGACGAGGAAGTCCTGGGGCGTCCCCGTGGTCGCCGAGCCGTCGAGGGGGATGCGCCACAACCGCTGCCCGCGCAGGGCCGCCATCCACACCGATCCCTGCGCGATCGCGATGCCGCTCGGCGAGTCCTCCGGTGGGCCCCACTGGGCGACCGGGCCCGTGATGCCCGCCCGGCTCGTGCGCCCCTCCGTCTGCGGCCAGCCGTAGTTGCGGCCGGGGCGGATGAGGTTGAGCTCGTCCTCGCTGTGGTCACCGAACTCGGACGCCCAGAGGCGACCGGCGGCATCCCAGGCGATGCCCTGGACGTTGCGGTGGCCGTAGGACCACACGAGCGTCCCGAACGGGTTGCCCGGGGCCGGGCGCCCGGCGGTCGTCATCCGCAGGATCTTGCCGCCGAGCGAGCCCTTGTCCTGGGCGAGCGCCGGCTGCTGCGCCTCCCCGGTCGTCGCGTAGAGGTAGCCGTCCGGCCCGAACGCGATCCGGCCGCCGTTGTGGTGGACGTTGTGGGGGATGCCCCTGACGAGCACTCGCGGCGTCCCGAGCTGGCGACCGGCCGGCGCGGACGGGTCCCAGGGAATCGCCGCGATGCGGTTGTCGCCCGCCGTGGAGTAGTAGGCGTAGACGAGGTGGTCGCGGGTGAAGGTGGGCGAGACGGCGATGCCGAGCAGGCCAGCCTCACCCTGCTGTGCGACGTTCGAGACGACGCCCGGCACCGTGCCGACCCGGGCCAGCCGGGCCGCTGCGACGTCGAGGCGGTAGACCCGGAAGCTGTCGCGCGCCGAGACGAGGACGGTCCCGTCGGGCAGCCGGGCCAGGCCCCACGGCACGTCGATCCCGGTGGCCAGGGTGCGCACCACCGTCGCCGTCCCGGTCGCCCGGCCCGGCGTCGAGGTGGCCGGCGCGGCCGTCGGGGTGGCCGGCCCGCTCGAGGTCGCCGAGGGCGTACGCGTCGTCCCCGTGGTCGGGGAGGTGATCGGGGAGGTGATCGGGGAGGTCGTCGCGCTGGTCGTCGCCACCGTCGAGGCGGCCGGAGACGACGTCGAGGACGTGCCCGCGGAGGTGGCGCCGGCGGTGCTCGGCGCGCCGGCGGAGCAGGCGGCCAGCGAGAGCGCGCTCAGGCCGACGGCGATGGTCGAGGCGAGCGCGGTGCGAGTCGTGTGCGTCGGCATGAGGCACCTCCGGTCACGACGCTAGCCACCAAGACTGTGTCTCGGACGGGAACAATCCGCGAGAGCCCAGAGTTGAGTCGGGTGAACGCAAGATTTGCGAGTCCGGTTTTGACAATCACGTCGGAGCGGGAGCAGATTGAGCGAGGACCTGTTTCACCCGGACCACCAGCACCACGGTCTCCACCTAGATCATCAAGGAGTCACCCATGGCACGTGCCGTCGGAATCGACCTCGGTACCACCAACTCGGCCGTCTCCGTCCTCGAGGGCGGCGAGCCGAGCATCATCGCGAACGCCGAGGGCGGGCGCACCACCCCCTCCGTCGTCGCGTTCTCCAAGAACGGCGAGGTTCTCGTCGGCGAGGTCGCCAAGCGCCAGGCCGTCACGAACGTCGACCGCACGATCCGCTCGGTCAAGCGCCATATGGGCACCGACTGGAAGTCGCCCGAGATCGACGGCAAGACCTACACCGCCCAGGAGATCAGCGCGCGCATCCTGCAGAAGCTCAAGCGCGACGCCGAGTCCTACCTCGGTGAGACCGTCACGGACGCCGTCATCACCGTCCCCGCGTACTTCGACGACGCCGAGCGCCAGGCCACGAAGGAGGCCGGTGAGATCGCGGGCCTCAACGTCCTGCGCATCGTCAACGAGCCCACCGCGGCCGCGCTCGCCTACGGCCTCGACAAGGGCAAGGAGGACGAGCTCATCCTCGTCTTCGACCTCGGTGGCGGCACGTTCGACGTGTCCCTCCTCGAGGTCGGCAAGGACGCCGAGGACGGCTTCGCCACGATCCAGGTGCGCGCCACCAACGGTGACAACCACCTCGGTGGTGACGACTGGGACGACGTCGTCGTCCAGCACCTCATCACGCAGGTGAAGAACAAGACCGGCCAGGACCTGTCCAAGGACAAGATCGCGATGCAGCGCCTCCGCGACGAGGCCGAGCGCGCCAAGAAGGAGCTCTCCACCGCGACGAGCACCAACATCTCGGCGCAGTACATCTCGATGACGCCCGAGGGCCCGATCCACCTCGACGAGAACCTCACCCGCGCGCAGTTCGAGCAGATGACCAAGTCGCTCCTCGACCGCACCAAGGCGCCGTTCCACAAGGTCATCGAGGACGCCGGCATCAAGGTCGCCGACATCGACCACGTCGTGCTCGTCGGTGGCTCCACCCGCATGCCGGCCGTCACCGCCCTCGTCACCGAGCTGACCGGCGGCAAGGCCCCCAACAAGGGCGTCAACCCCGACGAGGTCGTCGCCATGGGCGCGAGCCTGCAGGCCGGTGTCCTCAAGGGTGAGCGCAAGGACGTCCTGCTCATCGACGTCACGCCGCTCTCGCTCGGCATCGAGACCAAGGGTGGCCTGTTCACCAAGCTCATCGAGCGCAACACCGCGATCCCGACGAAGCGCTCCGAGATCTTCAGCACCGCCGACGACAACCAGCCGTCGGTCCTCATCCAGGTCTTCCAGGGTGAGCGTGAGATCGCGCAGCACAACAAGTCGCTCGGCACCTTCGAGCTGACCGGCATCGCGCCGGCGCCGCGCGGTGTGCCGAAGATCGAGGTCACCTTCGACATCGACGCCAACGGCATCGTCAACGTCTCCGCCAAGGACCAGGGCACCGGCAAGGAGCAGAAGATGACGATCACCGGCGGCTCGGCCCTGTCGAAGGAGGAGATCGACAAGATGGTCAAGGACGCCGAGGCGCACGCCGACGAGGACAAGAAGCGTCGCGAGGAGGCCGAGGTGAGGAACCAGGCCGAGCAGCTCGTCTTCTCGACCGAGTCCTTCCTCAAGGAGTCGGGCGACAAGGTCCCGGCCGACGTCAAGACGCCGGTCGAGGAGTCGCTCGCCGACCTCAAGGCCTCCATCGCCGAGGGGTCCGAGGCCAGCGCCGACGACATCAAGGCGAAGGTGGAGGACCTCAACACGAAGTCGCAGGCCATGGGACAGGCCGTGTACGCCACCGAGCAGGCCTCCGCGAACGCTGCGAGTGCCGCCGGGGCGCAGGACGGCGCTCCTGCCGACGACACCACGCCCGGTGCGTCCGGCGCGTCCGACGACGACGTCGTCGACGCCGAGGTCGTCGACGACGACGAGGCCAAGGAAGCCAAGTGACCGAGTCCCCGAAGCACGGCACGCCCGGCGAGCAGCCTGACGTGACCGCGACGGGCGCGACGGGTGCCGGCGGCGACGCCGCCGGCACCCCGCCGCGGGCAGACTCCGCCCACGGCGAGCGCCACCACACGTACTACGAGGGCGGCGCAGGCGCGTCGTCCGAGCCCGGTGGCGAGGACGAGTTCGACCACACCGCAACCGATTCCAACGAGACCGGCGACGCCGGCGAGTCCTCGCAGACCGAGGGCGTGGCCCTCGCCGAGGAGGACACCATGGCCGCGACGCTGCTCGCCGACCTGCAGCGGCTGCAGGCCGAGTACGTCAACTACAAGAAGCGCGTCGACCGCGACCGCGAGGTCATCCGCCACACCGCGGTCGGCAGCGTCGTCGAGTCCCTGCTCCCGGTCCTCGACGACATCCACATGGCCCGCCAGGCCGGCGACCTCGCCGGTGGCCCCTTCGCCGCGATCGCCGACAAGCTCGAGGCGACCCTCGGTCGCTTCGGCGTCGAGCGCGTCGGCGAGGCCGGACAGGAGTTCGACCCCAACGTGCACGAGGCCCTCATGCACGTCGAGGCCGAGCTGCCCGAGGGCGCGACCGGCACGACCGTCGTCCAGGTGCTCCAGCCGGGCTACCGCATCGGCGACCGGCTCGTCCGCGCCGCCCGGGTCTCGGTTGCCGACCCCGCCTGAGACGTCCGCCGCCGGGCTGCGCACGCAGCCCGGCGGCATACCCGATGATGGGAGCAGCGTGAGAGTCACCGTGAACGAGGAGGTGCGCCATGGCTAGTCAGGACTGGTTCGAGAAGGACTTCTACGCGATCCTCGGCGTGCCCCAGGACGCCGACGCCGCGACGATCAAGAAGACGTACCGCAAGGTCGCGCGCACGATGCACCCCGACCACAACGTCGGCGACCCCAAGGCCGAGGAGCGCTTCAAGGAGGTCGGGGAGGCGTATGCCGTCCTGTCCGACCCCGAGAAGCGGCGCGAGTACGACGCGATCCGGGCCATGTCGCACGGCGGTGCCCGCTTCACCGCGGGCGGCGCGGGCGGCCAGGGCGCCGGTTTCGAGGACATCTTCTCCGCCTTCGGTGGGGCGGGTGGTCCCGGTGGGCAGCGCGTGCGCTTCGACACCGGTGGCGCCGGCGGCCAGCCCAACCTCGAGGACATCCTCGGGCAGATGTTCGGCGGGGGTGCACCCGGCGCCGGCTACGGCGGCTACGGCGCGACGGCCGGTCCGCGCCCCGGGTCCGACGTCCAGGCCAACACGCGCATCGGCTTCCGCGACGCCGTCGAGGGCTCGACGGTCTCGCTCAGCTCCCCCGACCTCGGTCGGATCAATGCCCGCATCCCGGCGGGCGTCAAGGACGGGCAGCGGATCCGCCTGCGCGGCAAGGGTCGCCAGGGCGACCCCGGCGCGCCGGCCGGTGACCTCATCCTCACGGTGGGGGTCGACAAGCACCCGGTCTACGGACGTGAGGGCGACAACCTCACCCTCGACCTGCCCGTCACCTTCGCGGAGGCCGCGCTCGGCGCGACCGTCGCGGTCCCGACGCTCGACGGCGGGTCGGTCAAGGTCAAGGTGGCGCCGGGCACCCCGAGCGGCCGCGTCCTGCGGCTCAAGGGGCGCGGCGTCAAGCGGGGCGACCACGCCGGCGACCTGCTGGCCCGCGTGCAGGTGGTCGTGCCGCAACGGCTGACCGACGAGGCCCGCGAGGCCATCGAGCGGATGGCTGCGGCCGAGAACGGCCACGACCCCCGGGCCGACCTCTTCCAGCGCGCCCGAGCCTGACGAGCGAGGTGACGACGATGGCCCGCAAGAGCGCCCGCCCCGGTGGGCACGACGACGACGCACCCGTCTTCGTCATCTCCGTCGCGGCCGAGCTGGCCGGCATGCACGCGCAGACGCTGCGGCAGTACGACCGGCTCGGCCTCGTCTCCCCGTCGCGCACGCGCGGGGGCGGACGGCGCTACAGCGCGCGCGACGTCGAACTGCTCCGCGACGTGCAGCGCCTGTCACAGGAGGGTGTCTCGCTGGCCGGCATCCAGCGCATCCTCGACCTCGAGAACCACGTGACCGCCCTCCGGTCACGGGTCGAGGAGCTCGCCGCCGACCTGGCGGCGGCCCAGGCGGCTCTATCGGCCGGCGCCCGGGTCTTCGCGGTCGGTCCACGTGGCGAGGTCGTGGCGGTCCGACCCGGCCAGCGCCCGCCCCGCGCCCCGTCGTCGCAGGCGCTCGTCGTGTGGCGGCCCGAGCGCTAGGTCTCCGCCGCCCGAGGCGGTGCTCGTGTGTCAGACTGTGCTCGCCTCAAGCAGACGGGGCGCGCCGTTGTGGAATGCCGCCGGAGGCAGCTTCTTGACCCCAGTCCCGGAGGTCGTGTGACCCCGCACCACCCTGAGGGCGCCCTGCCCGGCGCCCCCACGACGAACGCCTCGAGCCTCGGCGTGCCCTCGTCCCCGACGAGCATGCGTGACCTGTTCCTGCGCACCGACTGGTCGGCGACCTCGCTGGGGCCGGTCGAGTCCTGGCCCGCGAACCTGCGGATCCTCGTCGACGTCTGCCTGTCGTCGCGCTTCCCCATGCTCGTCTGCTGGGGACCCGACCTGCTCATGCTCTACAACGACGGCTACCGCACCCTCCTCGGCGAGAGCAAGCACCCCGACGCGTGGGCGCGGCCGGTGCGGGCCGTCTGGCCCGAGGTCTGGGACGTCATCGGCCCGATGTTCGAGGGGGTCACCAGTGGCGGCCCGGCGACGTGGGTCGAGGACGAGCTGCTCGTCGTCGACCGCGCCGGCTACCTCGAGGAGGCCTACTTCACGTGGTCCTACGGCGCCATCCACGACGACTCGGGTTCCGTCGTCGGCGTGCTCAACGTCGCGACCGAGACCACCGCGAAGGTGGTGGCCGAGCGCCGCGCCGACGTCGCGTCGCGGCTCTTCGCCTCGCTGGCCGACGCCGAGGACGCCGAGGACGTACGCCGTCGTGCCCTCGAGGTGCTCCGCTCGGACGGTTTCGACCACCTCGCGATCGACCTGCGCTGGTGCGCGCCGGGGGACCCGGCTCCTGACGGGGTCGACGGCGAGGGCCGGACGGTGCACGTCGTGCCCGCCGTCGAGCCCGGGCTGCTCGAGCCCACCGCGCACCTGCTGCTGACCGAGAACCCCCGCCGCCCGTGGGACGCCCAGCTCCAGGTCTACGCCGAGCTGTGCGCCGCGCACGTCGCGATGGCGCTGAGCGGCATCCGCCGCCTCCAGGAGGAGCGTCACCGGTCCGAGGCACTGGCCGAGCTCGACGTCGCCAAGTCCGACTTCTTCGCCAACGTCAGCCACGAGCTGCGCACGCCGCTGACCCTCATCGCCGGACCGGTGCAGGACGCTCTCACCGCCGACGGCCTGGACCCCGAGCAGCGCCAGCGCTTCGAGCTGATCCGCCGCAACACCGACCGTCTCGCCGGCCTCGTCGACCGCATCCTCGACCTCACGCGGGTCGAGGCCGGGGCCGTCGAGCCGCACTGGGTCCAGGCCGACGTCGAGGAGCTCGTCACCGGCATCGGCGCGAACTTCCGCCCGGCCATCGAGCGCACCGGACTCGAGTTCGAGGTGGTGTGCGACGACCTCGACCACGAGGCCTACGTCGACGTCGACATGTTCGAGCGCATCGTGCTCAACCTGCTGTCGAACGCCCTGAAGTTCACGGCGCGCGGACGCATCTCGCTCCACCTGGGCGGGACCGACACCGGTTTCGCCGTCTCGGTCACCGACACCGGTATCGGCATCGCCGAGAAGGACCTCGACCTCGTCTTCGACCGCTTCCGGCAGCTCGACCGCGGCGACGACCGACGATCGCGCGAGGGCGCCGGCATCGGCCTGTCGCTCGTGCGCCAGCTCGTCGACCTGCTCGGCGGCCGCGTCGCCGTGCAGTCACGGCAGGGCAGGGGCAGCACCTTCACCGTGTCCTTCCCGTGGGGCCGGCCCGCGGAGCGGGCCGCGCTGCGCCCCTCGATCACGCCGCGCTCGGCCGAGTCCTTCATCCACGAGGCGAACAGCTGGGTCGTGCGCGACGCGGTCGCGGCCGAGATGCAGGCGTCGTCCGCGGACGCCGAGCAGCTCCCCGGCCCGATGTCACCGGCCACGCGGCCGGACGGCGTGCGTCCGACCCTGCTCGTCGTCGAGGACAACCACGACATGCGCGACTACATCGCGCGCCACTGCGTCGTCGACTACGACGTCGTGTCGGTGCGCGACGGGGTCGAGGCCCTCGAGCACCTGCGCGCCCGACGTCCGTCGATCGTCCTCGCCGACGTCATGATGCCCCGCATGGACGGCCTGACCCTCGTGCGCGAGATCCGGGCCGACGCGAGCCTGCGCGACCTTCCCGTGGTCCTGCTGTCCGCGCGGGCCGGCGTCGAGGCCAGCACCACCGGGCTGCTCGAGGGTGCCGACGACTACGTCATCAAGCCGTTCCAGCCCCAGGAGCTCCGCGCGCGCCTCGCCGCCAACCTCGTGCGGGCGCGATCGCGGTCGCGCGACGCCGCGTGGCTGCGGGCGATCCTCGGAGCCATCCAGGAGCCGTTCGTCGTCGTCGACGCCGAGGGCCTCGTCGTCCAGGTCAACGACGGGTTCACCCGGACCTTCGGCTGGTCGCTCGCGGACGGCCCGCTCGTGCCGCCGTACCCGTGGTGGATCCCGGAGTCGGAGTCCTCCGACGAGCACCACCAGCACCAGCGACGCATGGAGCTGCTCCAGTCCGGCCGACCCGTCGAGGACGACCGCTACCGCATCCTCCGGCGCGGCGGCGGTGAGGCCTGGGTCCACGTCCGGTCGGCGAGCGTGCCGGGCACGGCGGAGCACGACGGCTTCGTCATCGTCGTCGTCCGGGACGAGACGCGCGAGCGCGAGTCCCGTCTGCGGCGCGAGCTCGCCGCCCGGATCGCCGTCGACCTCGCCACCGCGGAGGAGCTCGACCAGGTGCTCGCCACGGCCGTCACCGGCTTCACCGTGCTCTTCGACGGTGCGGTGACCCTGCGCGTCTCACCGACGAAGGGGCAGCCGGTCGTGCTGTCCCCGCGCGGACGGGTGGCCGTCGGCGACCTCGACCCGGGCATCCGGCAGGGGCTCGACTCCTCGCCGCACCGCCACGACGTCCTGGTCGGCGACAAGCGGGAGGGCCTGCTGCTCCTCCCGACGGCGCACGAGTCGGACTGCCGGGCCTGGGTGCAGTTCGACGAGCCGCGTCTCGTCTCGAGCGACGAGCTCATCGTCGGCGACCTGCTCGCGCAGTCGCTCGGCCAGGCCGTCGACCGCGTCGTCGCGCGGCAGGCGCGCGCGCAGAAGGAGCACCAGCTCGAGCAGGCCATCGAGAGCCACCGGCTCATCGGCCACGCCGTCGGCGTCCTCATCGAGCGCCACCGCATCACGGCGACACAGAGCTTCGAGATGCTGCGGCAGGCCTCGCTCAACCGCAACGTCAAGCTGCGCGAGATCGCGGCGCGCGTCGTCGAGAGCGGGCAGGACCCCGACCAGGCCTGACCGCCGCTGTCGAGACGCGACCTCCGGGGCCCAGCTCCGGAGGTCGCGTGCGTGCGGCCTTGTGCCGCGCGGGAATTGGTCGCTCCTCGCAATTGCCTCGTGTCGTGCTTTGTCCGACGGCGTCACGGGATGCAACACTGTCCTGCCTCCAAGTTCGCGGGCCTTCCCACGCATACCTTGGAGGGCCCGTGACCGACCTGCGTCCGGCGACCGCAGCGAACGACGACCGCTGGCTCGACGCCGCGGCGCGGATCACCGCCGCAGCGCGGCTGCTGGTCCGCTCCGAGGACCTCGAGGAGGCGCTCTCGCTCGCCGCGTCCGCCATCGGTGAGGCGCTCGTCGGCGAGGCCGTGATCCGGGTGACCGCGACCCAGCACGACCTGCTCGCCGGCGCCTCCGGTGTCGTGCCGCCGTCCGCGCTGCCCCCGGCCGTCCGTGAGGTGCTCTCCGGACCCGTCGACCTCGACGGGGCGACGGTGGACCCGGCGGACGCGGGGACCCGCGGCGTCCTCATG
Source organism: Terrabacter sp. P2_E3 (assembly GCF_056403915.1). Classification (NCBI taxonomy): domain Bacteria; kingdom Bacillati; phylum Actinomycetota; class Actinomycetes; order Micrococcales; family Intrasporangiaceae; genus Terrabacter; species Terrabacter sp. P2_E3. The sequence continues at coordinate 30,657 of NZ_JBFUEN010000015.1, read as the reverse complement.
GAGTCGTCGGGGATCCACGCCACGTGTCGGGTGTGGGCCGGCGTCGGCCGGACGCCGTCTCCCGGTGTGGCCGAGCGGACCGTCGCAGAGCTGCTCCTGCACTCGCTGGCGCAGGCGGTGGACCGGATCGTCACGGTCGACCGTTTCCGCCAGAACGAGGCCAACCTCGAGCGCGCCGTCGAGAGCCACCGGCTCGTGGGCCAGGCCATGGGCATCCTCATCGAGCGACACCGGATTGTGTCGGAGGAGGCCTTCGACGTGCTCCGCCGCGCGTCCCAGGACCACAACGTCAAGCTGCGCGAGGTCGCGCAGCGCGTCATCGAGACCGGCGCCGAGCCGGACGAGGTCGTCGGTCGGTCCTAGGCTGGGCGCGTGAGCCCGACCGACGATGCCCAGCACCTCATCGTGCTGCCGGAGCGTGACACCGCCGAGGAGCTCGCGGACGAGCTCGAGGCCGAGGGGCTGGCCGATGTCCGCGTCGTGCGAGAGGCGCTCGCGGGCGAGGACGACTCCGAGGCCCACGAGTGGGCCGTCTACGTGCGCACCCCGCCCGACCGGGCGTATGCCGTCCGCTTCCAGGCGCTCGCCGCGGCCCACGACGGCTGGTACGACCCCGATCCGCACGACTGAGGAGTGACGATGTCCCGCGCGTTCCAGGTGACGATCGACAGCAGCGACCCGCGCGCCCTCGGCGGCTTCTGGGCCGAGGTGCTCGGCTACGTCGAGGACGCCCCGCCGCCGGGGTTCGCGACGTGGACCGAAGCGCTCACCGCCTGGGGGCTGCCGCCCGAGCGCCACAACGACGCGTATGCCGTCGTGGACCCCGACGGAGCGAGGCCGCGGGTCTTCCTCCAGAAGGTGCCGGAGGGCAAGACGGCGAAGAACCGCCTGCACCTCGACGTCCGGGTCAGCGGGGTGCCCGGTCCTGCCGAGGGCAAGGGCGAGCAGCTGCACGCGGAGGCCGACCGACTCGTCGCCCTCGGCGCCACGGTCGTGCGCGAGACGCTCACGGAGGTGGACCACTACCTCGTCATGCAGGACCCCGAGGGCAACGAGTTCTGCCTGACCTGAAGGCCGGTCACCGTCAGGTCAGGCACTAAGTTGAGTGGAATAGACTCAAGTCAGCGCCAGTTGACCCCAGTGAACCGATCCCCTCACCAGGAGTACGCATGGACCTACAGCTGACCAACAAGGCTCAGGAGGCCTTCGCCCAGGCCGCGACGACCGCGACGGGCAAGCACCACCCGAACATCGAGCCGGCACACCTGCTGCTCGCGTTGGCAGCCCAGAGCGGCACGACCACCCCGGCCCTGCTCACCGCCGGAGGCTCGAGCGTCGCCGCCGCGACCGCCGTCGCCGAGCGGGCCATGGCCGCCATGCCGCAGGTCACCGGCGGCGCCCAGCAGCCGCAGCTCTCGGCCACGGCGGGACGCGTGGTCCAGCAGGCCCAGCAGTACATGACGGCGATGGGCGACTCCTACGTCTCCACCGACCACCTCCTGCTCGCGCTCGCGCGCACGGGCCAGTTCGGCCTCGACGCCGACGCCATCGAGGGGGCCATCCCCGAGCTGCGCGGGGGGCGTCCCGTGACGTCCGACAACCCCGAGGGAACCTTCGAGGCGCTGTCGAAGTACGGCACCGACCTCACCGCCCGCGCGCGAGAGGGCAAGCTCGATCCCGTCATCGGCCGGGACGCCGAGATCCGCCGCGTCGTCCAGGTCCTCTCGCGCCGGACGAAGAACAACCCCGTCCTCATCGGCGAGCCGGGCGTCGGCAAGACCGCCGTCGTCGAGGGCCTCGCCCAGCGCATCGTCGAGGGCGACGTGCCCGAGAGCTTGCGCGACAAGACCCTCTACAGCCTCGACCTCGGCTCGATGATCGCCGGGGCGAAGTACCGCGGTGAGTTCGAGGAGCGTCTCAAGGCCGTCCTCGAGGAGATCAAGGGCAGTGACGGCCAGATCGTCACCTTCATCGACGAGATCCACACCGTCGTCGGCGCGGGTGCCGGCGGGGAGGGCGCGATGGACGCCGGCAACATGCTCAAGCCCATGCTCGCCCGCGGTGAGCTGCGTCTCGTCGGCGCGACGACCCTCGACGAGTACCGCAAGCACATCGAGAAGGACGCCGCCCTCGAGCGCCGCTTCCAGCAGGTCTTCGTCGGCGAGCCCTCCGTCGAGGACACCATCGCCATCCTCCGTGGGCTCAAGGAGCGCTACGAGGGCCACCACAAGGTGACGATCGCCGACTCGGCGCTCGTCGCCGCGGCCAGCCTGTCCGACCGCTACATCAGCGGCCGCCAGCTGCCCGACAAGGCCATCGACCTCATCGACGAGGCCGCCTCCCGGCTGCGCATGGAGATCGACTCGAGCCCCGTCGAGATCGACGAGCTCCGGCGTGCCGTCGACCGGCTCAAGATGGAGGAGTTCGCCCTCGAGCAGGAGAGCGACGCGGCGAGCAAGGACCGCCTCGAGCGCCTGCGCAAGGACCTCGCCGACCGTTCCGAGGAGCTCGCCGCCCTCAACGCCCGGTGGGAGGCCGAGAAGTCCGGGCTCAACGCCGTCGGTGACCTCAAGGCCCGCGTCGACGACCTGCGCACCCAGGCCGACCGGCTCCAGCGCGAGGGCGACCTCGGCGCCGCCTCCAAGATCCTCTACGGCGACATCCCGACCCTCGAGAAGGAGCTCGCGACCGCCCAGGAGCGCGAGGCCGCGGCCACGACCGGCGACGAGGAGCCGATGGTCAAGGAGGAGGTCGGCGCCGACGACATCGCCGACGTCATCTCAGCCTGGACCGGCATCCCGGCCGGCCGGCTCATGGAGGGCGAGTCCGAGAAGCTGCTGCACATGGAGCAGCACATCGGCGCCCGGCTCATCGGCCAGGCCGACGCGGTGCGTGCGGTCTCCGACGCGGTGCGCCGCACGCGCGCCGGGGTCTCCGACCCCGACCGGCCGACGGGCAGCTTCCTCTTCCTCGGACCCACCGGTGTCGGCAAGACCGAGCTGGCCAAGAGCCTCGCCGACTTCCTCTTCGACGACGAGCGGGCCATGGTCCGCATCGACATGTCGGAGTACTCCGAACGGCACTCCGTCGCGCGCCTCATCGGGGCGCCCCCCGGCTACGTCGGCTACGAGGAGGGTGGCCAGCTGACCGAGGCCGTCCGCCGTCGTCCATACTCCGTGATCCTCCTCGACGAGGTCGAGAAGGCCCACCCCGAGACGTTCGACATCCTGCTCCAGGTCCTCGACGACGGGCGCCTCACCGACGGCCAGGGCCGCACCGTCGACTTCCGCAACGTCATCCTCGTGCTGACCTCCAACCTCGGCTCGCAGTTCCTCACCGACCCGACGCTGAGCCCCGACGCACGCCGGGAGTCGGTCATGGGTGTGGTGCGCTCGTCGTTCAAGCCCGAGTTCCTCAACCGCCTCGACGAGGTCGTCGTCTTCGACGCCCTGAGCCGGGACGACCTCGCCCACATCGTCGACCTGCAGGTGCGGGCGTTCGCCGAGCGGCTCTCCGACCGGCGCATCACCCTCGAGGTCACCGACGACGCACGCCAGTGGCTCGCGGCCCGCGGCTACGACCCGGCCTACGGCGCCCGGCCGCTGCGCCGGCTCGTGCAGCGGGAGATCGGCGACCGCCTCGCCCGCGGCCTGCTCTCGGGCGAGGTGCGCGACGGCTCGACGGTCGCGGTGGGCGTCGACCCCGACGGCGAGGCGCTCGACCTCGTCTGACACACGGCACTCAGCGAGTGAAGAGCTCTGCGTCCCAACCGAACTCACGGGCGGCCTCGACGTTGTCCTCGCGGTCGTCGGTGAACCAGACCTCGGCGCGGGCCACCCCGCGCCCGAGGTCGTCCTCGATGGCGCGGTGGGCGGCGGCATACGCCATCGGGTCGGGCTTGGCCACGCCGAAGTCGGCGGTGTTGAGCAGGCCGTCGAAGAGCCGGGTGATCCCGAGCAGCTCCATCTCCTGCGGCACCTGGTCGGTGCCGTTGGTGAAGACGTACGTGCGGTGGCCGCCCGCACGCAGCTGCTCGAGGCGCTCGACGGTCTCGTCGATGACCGTGCCGCGGTTCGCGTGCCACTGCGCCATGTGCTCGCGCACTCGCGCCGGCTCGGGGACGACCTCCTCGAGCGCAGCGCAGATGGCGGCATACCACTCGTCGAAGGTGCGCCGGCCCGTGATGGTCGGCAGGAGCAGCTCGCTGCGGAACGCCGTCGCCGAGACGTGCCCCGCGGGCAGCCCGAGCGCTGCCTCGATCGCGGGGTCGGCGTCGCCCGGGGCGAAGTCCCGGACGACGCCGTCGAGGTCGAAGACGTAGGCGGTGTGGTCCCTCACACCGTCGAGTCGCGCTGCTCGCGCTCGTCGGAGGAGCTGGTGTCAGCCGTGTCAGCCGTGTCAGTCGGGTCGAGCGCGTCGGTGCGGTCGGTGCGACGGCTGCCCCGCGTCTCGGCCGGGCGCTCGACGCTGCCGGCCGAACGCGGCTCGTCCGCCCACGACGCGGTGCCCTCGTTGACGCTCCCGTCGGCGCGGCCGGTCACGACGTCGGCGACCGACGGGCCCTCGCGCTCGCGCCACTCCGCCTCGCGGCGCGACAGCTCGGCCTCACGGGTGTCGAGGCCCTCGTGGCGGGCCGACAGCTCGCTCTCGCGGCGGCGCAGGTCCTCGTCCCGCAGGCCGGCCTCCTGGAAGCGGCGCTCGTGGTCGAGGCGTGCGGCCTCGGCGTTCTCCTCGAGCTCGGTGACGTGGGTCGCCTCCTTGTCCTCGCGGCGCAGGCGGGCACGGCGGCGGGCGGCGGCCGAGACCATGGCCCAGCCGAGCGCGAAGAGCAGGACCGCGGCGGCGCCGTAGACGACGAGCTCGAGCGGCGTCGCGTTGCGCGTGAAGCCGAAGGCCGTGACGGCGACCGTCCCGGCGGCGGCGTGGGTCGCCAGGTAGGAGACGACGCCGACTCCGGCGCCGACGAGCAGCAGGATCACTCCGAGCAGGGCCATGGGTTCGTGCTCCTTCGTCTGGTGGCAGGGTTGTCCCGCCGTGATCGTCCCCGACCCTAGCCATACCCACATTGCCGTGGCGGACCGAGGGGAGGGGCGCCCTCGGTTAGCCTGACCCCCATGCGCATCACGGGAACGCTCGCCGCCGCTGCCCTCTCGGCGCTCTGCGTCGTCGGGGTGGCCTCCTGCTCGAGCAGCCCGGACGGGTCGACGCCGAGCGCGTCGCAGCTCTCGCCGGCCCAGCAGCTCGCGGCTGCCAAGGCCACGGTCGACGCCGCACCGTCCGTGCACCTGGGGCTCGCGAGCAGCAACGTCCCGCAGGGTGCGAGCGGTGTCGTGTCGGCCGACGGCTGGGGCAAGCACCCACCGGCCTTCAAGGGCACCTTCAAGGTGACGCTCAACGGTATCCAGGCCGACGCCGAGATCACCTCGCTCGACGGCGACGTCTACGCCAAGCTGCCGCTCGTCCCGGGCACCAACAAGATCGACCCCAAGACCTTCGGCCTTCCCGACCCGGCCGTCCTCTTCTCACCCGACAGGGGGCTGACGACGCTCCTCACCGCGACGACCTCCCCGGTCGCGGGCGAGAAGGTGCGCCAGGGCTCCGAGGTGCTGACGACGATCAAGGGCACCGTGCCCGGCAAGGCCGTCACCGACCTCTTCCTCATCGGCGACCCCAACGGCACGTTCCAGGCGACCTACGGCCTCACGGACTCCCAGGAGCTGCGCCAGGTCGTCATCACGGGCCCGTTCTTCGGCGCCGGCACGACGTCGACCTACACCCTGACGCTCGACCAGTACGGCCAGCCCGTCACCATCACCAAGCCCTGACGCGCCGGTGACGACACCACACCCGTCCGGGGCCGCTGCCGGCACGCATCGCCTCGCGCTGCTCTCGGCCGCGTCCGCCGCGGTCGCGCTGGCCGCCGCCGACACGTACGTCGTCGTCCTCGCGCTCACCGACATGATGGCCGGCGTCGGCATCGGCATCGACGCCCTCCAGCGGGCGACACCGATCATCTCCGGCTTCCTCCTCGGCTACATCGCGGTGCTGCCGCTCATCGGCCGGCTCTCCGACCTGCTCGACCGCCGGCGCATCCTGCTCGGGTGCCTCCTCGTCTTCGTCGCCGGCTCGGCCGTCACGGCGCTCGCCGTCGAGATGCCGGTGCTCGTGACCGGTCGGGTGCTCCAGGGCATCGGTGGCGGCGGTCTCGTCCCGGCCACCCTCGCCCTTGTCGCGGACCTCTGGCCGCCGCACCGTCGTGGGACGCCGCTCGGGGTCGTCGGCGCCGTGCAGGAGCTCGGCTCGGTGCTCGGGCCGGTCCTCGGCGCGGTCGTGCTGGCGTGGTCCGGATGGCGGGCGATCTTCTGGCTCAACGTCGCCGCTGCCCTCGTGCTGTATGCCGTCATCCACCTCCTCGGTCCCCGCGCGGGCACGGAGGGGTCGGCTGACGTGCCGCGCCCCACGCCCTCCGGTAGCCGCCGCGTCCTGTCGGCGATCACGGCCGTGCTGCTCGTCGTCGGTCTCGCCGTGACCGGGCTCGCGCTCGCGGCTCCTGAGGCGCTCGTCACCGACGTGACCCTCGGCGCGCCCTTCGTGCCCTTCGCCGGCAGCTCGCGCGTGCTGACCCCGGTCGGTGTCGTCGGCCTCGCGCTGCTCGTCGTCGTCGCGGTGCTGACGGCGCCCCGGTGGTGGGCCGTCCTGCGGCGGGCCGACCTCGTGGGCGCACTGCTCGTGGCCGTCGCGCTCGGCAGCCTGGTGCTGACCTTCGCGTCCTCCGACCCGGAGAAGGAGGTCGTCGGCCCGCTCGGCTACAGCCTGCTGCCCGTCGGCGCCGTCGCCCTCGTCGCCCTCGTGTGGTGGCACCGTCACGCGGCCGACCCGCTCATCCCTCGCGGCGTCGTCGGGGCCCGTGGCAGCCGCTCGCTCGTCGTCAGCCTCCTCGTCGGGGCGGCCCTCGTCTCGGTCGTCGTCGACGTGCCGCTCCTCGCGCGGCTCACCGACACCTACGACGAGACCGGTGCGGCGCTCGTCCTCGTCCGTTTCCTCCTCGCCGTGCCCGTCGGGGCCCTCGTCGGCGGCTGGTCGCTGCGCCGCCTCGGTGACGGTGCCGTCGCCGGCGCCGGCCTGCTCCTCGCCGGGGTCGGCCTCGTCGTCATGTCGCGCTGGACGCTCGCGTCGGTCGGCGACACCGTCCCGGCGACCGTCGTCCTGGTCGTCGTCGGCCTGGGCATGGGCCTCGCGCTCGCACCGGTCAACAACGCGGCGCTCGCAGACTCCCCGGCCGACGCGCACGGGGTCGCGAGCTCGCTCGTCGTCGTGGCCCGGATGGTCGGCATGGTCGTCGGGCTCGCGCTCCTCACGTCGATCGGGCTCAACCGCTACTTCGACGCGGTGCGCCGGCTGCCGGACCAGCTCGACACGGACGCGCTCATCGGGGCCGGCGTCGTGCAGGTGCAGACGGTCTTCCTCGGGGGCGCGATCGCCGCCCTGCTCGGGGCCGGCGTGGCGTTCACCCTCGGGGTGGGCCGCCGGACGAGCGCTGCCGAGCCTGCAGACGCCGACGCACCCCGCTTCGTCGCCCTCTGAGGCGACGCCGCTCGGACGTCCTGCCCGGGACTCAGACGGTGGCGGGCCGGGCGCGCAGCTCGGCGAGCAGACCGCGTACCTCGTCGGCGACGACGTCGGTCGCCTCCCACGGCAGCATGTGGCCGGCGCGGGGGATGTCGACGAACGTCGCGTGCGGGAGGGCGACGCGCAGCGCGCGCGCCCGCGTCACCGGCATGAGCGGGTCCAGGCGGCCGGCGACGATGGCGACACGCACGCGTTCGAGGGCGGGGAAGCCGGCCCGCTGGTCGACGGTGAGCAGCGCACCGTAGAAGGCGGCGAACGTCGTCAGCTTCGTGGCGGCCACCTGCTCGCAGGCGGTCTCCACGTCCGCCGGGTCGGCGTCCTCGCCGAAGAGGCCGCGCACGAGGGCGCGGATCCTGGCGTTGCCGCCGGGGGGAAGCGGCAGGCCGCGGGCGGCCAGCCGCATGACGGCCGCCTCACCGGTGCGTTCGCCGAGGGCGACGTGGGAGGCCGCGGTCGCGACGAGGAGCGCCGCCCGCACGCGTGTGCCGAAGAGGTCGGGCCGCTGCTCGGCGAGCGCCATGACGGTCATGCCGCCCATCGAGTGTCCGGCGAGCAGCACCGGGGAGGCGGGCGGCACGACACTGCGCAGCACGACGTCGAGGTCGCGTCCCGTGTGCCCGACCGACATCGACGCGATCTCGGCCCGACGCAGCCCGAGCGTCGAGCGTCCGTGCCCCCGCTGGTCCCACAGCACGACCCGGATCGGCTCGCCGGCGAGCTGCTCGACGACCGGCATCCAGCTCTCGTGGTCGACGGCCCAGCCGTGGGCAAGGACGAGCGTCGGCGCGTCCGGCGGCAGGTCGGGCTCCGCGTACGTGTGGACCGACAGGATGGCGCCGTCCGGCGTGACGATGCCGCGGCGGTCGTGGCGCCTCACGCGTCGGATCCCGTCGTCCCGACGGGCTCGGCGTTGCCGACCTGGAAGACGACGGGCGCGTGGTCGGAGGCACCCTTGCCCTTGCGCTCCTCGCGGTCGATGGCGGCACCGACGACGCGGTCGGCGAGGGCGGGGGAGCACAGCGCGAAGTCGATGCGCATGCCCTGCCGCTTCTGGAAGCGCAGCTGCGTGTAGTCCCAGTAGGTGAAGGTGCCGGGCTCGCTCGTGTGCGGGCGCACGACGTCGCTGAAGCCGGCGTCGACGACGCCCTGGAAGGCGGCGCGCTCACCGGGCGAGGTGTGGGTCTTGTCCTCGTAGTACGGGACGCTCCACACGTCGGCGTCGGTGGGCGCGATGTTCCAGTCGCCGAGCAGGGCGATCTGCGCCCCGGGGTCGTTCGCCAGCCATCCGCGACCGGCAGCCGCCAGCGCCTCGAGCCAGCCCAGCTTGTACGCGAGGTGCGGGTCGTCGAGCGAGCGGCCGTTCGGGACGTAGAGGGACCACACGCGTACGCCGTCGCACAGCGCGCTGATGGCGCGCGCCTCGGGCGCGACCGGGTCGCCCCAGCCCGGCATCCCGTCGAACCCGACCTGCACGTCCTCGAGACCGACGCGCGAGACGACGGCAACGCCGTTCCACTGGCTCAGCCCGTGGTGGGCGACCTCGTAGCCGAGAGCCTCGAACCGCTCGAGCGGGAACTGGTCGGCGCGCGCCTTGGTCTCCTGGATCGCGAGCACGTCGACGTCGCTGCGCTCGAGCCAGGCGGCGACGCGGTCGACGCGGGATCGGATGGAGTTGACGTTCCAGGTGGCGATGCGCACAGTCGGCCACCCTAGACCGCCGCGCCGACGGCCGATCCCTAGGGTGAGCCACATGACTGCACCGCGCACGACGCGACCCACGGCCCTCGTCACCGGCGCGAGCGCCGGCATCGGACACGAGTTCGCGCGGCAGCTCGCCGCCCGCCAGCACGACCTGGTCATCGTCGCGCGCGACCGTGAGCGCCTCGACGCCGTCGCCGCCGAGCTGACGAGCAGGTATGCCGTCACGGCCGAGGTGCTCGTCGCCGACCTCTCGGACCGGTCGGCCCTGCAGACGGTCGCCGACCGCGTCGCCGACCCCGAGCGTCCCGTCGACGTGCTCGTCAACAATGCCGGCTACGGCCAGCGCCGCAGCTTCCTGCGCAACGACGTCGCCGTCGAGGAGGCCGCCTTCGACGTGCTGACGCGGGCGGTGCTCGTCCTCTCGCACGCGGCCGGTGTCGCGATGCGCGAGCGCGGCCGGGGCCGCATCGTCAACGTCTCGTCGGTGGCCGGCTTCATCGCCTCCGGGTCCTACTCCGCAGCCAAGGCGTGGGTCACGACCTTCAGCGAAGGGCTCGCGAGCGAGCTCGCCGGTTCGGGGGTCACGGTGACGGCCCTGTGCCCCGGCTTCACCAACACCGAGTTCCAGCAGCGCGCGGGGATCAGCAAGCCGGGCCCCGACTTCATGTGGCTCGACCCGACGCGCCTCGTCTCCGACTGCCTCGACGACGTCGACAAGGGCCGGGTCGTCTCGGTCCCGGGCCTGCAGTACAAGGCGATCGTCGGGCTGCTCCGCGTCGTGCCGCGGTCGGTCGTGCGCCGCCGGGCGCGCCTCGTCCGCCGCTGAGTCGAGGATCTCCTCGTCGGCGATTTTCGCCTGCGAACGGGAGAGTTGTGTCGGATGTCCAGTTCGTGCAAGGGAACTCGGCGATCCTCGCTCGATCGTGCTCAGTCGCAGTGACCCGGTGTTACCGTGAAACGGCAGGAGGTCGCCGACTCCTCACCACTAGGTCCACGACCGGCGGAGGGTCGGGAGTGGGCCTTGGCTCCTACAGTTCTGGACCTGAGTGATGACAGTGAGACGGCAGCCTTCCGACCTGGGGGGTCGGATGTGCGTCGGGTGCTGGGGCGCCCGGCGGCTGCCGCCGCGTCGGTCAGATCCCGTCACGTCACCCGTTGGGATGGGTGATGATCCGTCGCCGGACGCGACGGTGCTCTGCCGTGTCACCGCCTGACCCGGGCCGAGCGGGGTTCTCGGCCTGAGTACACAAGACAAGTCCGGGGGGACCGCATGTCGAACCGAAAGTCGGACTACATCCGTCGTGAGGCGCAGCCTCGTCGCGACGTACTCATCGAGGGTGGTCACCGGGCGCCGCGTCGTCCGGGTGGCGATGACGCGATGCGCGCGCTGTGCCACGACCTCATCCAGCCGTTGGCCACGATCAGCCTGCTCGCCGACCCGCAGGTCCTCGACAGCAAGGAGCGCCTGAGCCGGATCCAGCACGAGGTCGCCTGGCTCACCGAGCTCGTGGGATCCGTCCTGGGGGACGCACCCGGAGACGACCCGGGACTGCTCGACCTGAGGGACGTCGCGACGTACGCGGTGTCGTGCTGTGCCCTCGTCACGTCGTCCACGGTCACGATCGAGGCGGAGGGGCCCGTGCCCGTGCTCGCGTCGCGCATCTCGCTCGTCCGGGCGTTGATCTGCTTGCTGGACAACGCTGCTCGGGCCGCAGGAACGGACGGGCACGTGGCGGTCGCCGTCGGTGCGAACGCCCCGTGGGCCGTGCTGACGGTCGTCGACGACGGGCCGGGGCTGGGGCGCCTCGTGCCCCAGCACTCCATCGGTCTGGTGACGGTGGCAGCTGTTCTCGAGGAGTGTCGTGGACGGCTCCGGCTCGAGAACGGTGTCCACGGGGGCGCTGTCGCGACGGTCGAGCTGCCACTCCTGCCGTGGGCCGAGGCGCGATGAGGATCGTGGTCTGCGACGACCATCGCCTCCTGCTCGAGGCTCTCGGCGCCTCCCTCGAGGCCCGCGGCCACGACGTCGTGGCGCTGACCCTGGCGCCCGACGCCGCCGTCGCCGCGGTCGCTGAGTACGCACCCGACGTGTGCCTCATCGACCTGCACTTCCCGGACGGGACGAGCCTCGAGGCGGTGCGCGTCCTGACGGCACGCCATCCGGGCACCAAGGTCGTCGTCCTCTCGGCGACGGCCGACCCCCAGGCGGTCGTCGGGGCCCTCTCCGTCGGTGCTGCCGGCTTCCTCTGCAAGGCGATGTCCCTCGATGCGATCTGCCTCATGCTCGACCGGGCCGTCGAGGGGCAGGTCGCCGTGGAGGCGACGCTGCTGCAGCGCGCCTTCCTGCCTCCGTCCGCCCACGACCCGCTCTGGGCCCTCCGCTTCCTGACCGACCGGGAGTGGGACGTGCTGTGGTGCATCACGAGGGGACTGGCGACGCAGCAGATCGCCCACCGGCTCGGCGTACAGAACAGCACGGCGCGCACGCACGTGCAGAACCTGCTCACCAAGCTCGGGGTCCACTCCCGGCTCGAGGCTGCAGCGCTGCTCGCCGACCACGGGAGCGCGGCGATCTGGCCGGCGCGACTGCGCGCCTGAGGACGACACGGTCGGCCATGTGACGTAGCCGGAGGTCGTCCAGACGGCGGGTGCGCGAGGCACCGTCCCGAACGATGCTGTGTCGATGGCGCCCCAACCTGTTCGGGTTGCGGTCTTCGCCCGACAGCAGCTGGTTCTGGAGGCGTTGGCGGAGGCCCTCGAGACGCGACCCGGCATGCGGGTGGTGGGCCGCACGAGCACGTCGGCGGGTCTGCCCCAGCTCCTCGGCTCGGGCCGGGTGGACGTGCTCGTCCTGCACGCGGTCACGCGCCAGGAGCTGTCGTCCGACCTCGTGCGCACTGCACTCGCACGCGATCACGACCTGGGGATCGTGCTCCTGACCGAGGCGGGCGCGGCCGACCTCGTGCGTGACGCCCTCGAGTCCGGCATCCGTGGATGGGTGTGCAGCGACGAGTCGCTCGACCGACTCGTGGCCGCCGTTCGCGAGGTCGGGGCGCACGAGGTGTTCATGCCGGTGTCCCGGATGACCGCCGTGCTGGCCCCACAGAGCGTCCCGACGACGTCGGACGCGTCGAACCGCCTTCTCCTGCGCCTGACTCCGCGTCAGCAGGACGTCCTGCGCTGCCTCATGGACGGGTGCTCGCGGGACGAGACGGGACGGCTGCTCGACATGTCGCCCAACACCGTCCGCACGCACGTGGGAGCCATCCTGCGGCGGCTCCAGGTCCACTCGACGCTCGCGGCCGTGGCGGAGGCCCGCCGCGGCGGGCTCCTCGGTCGGAGTGCCGAGGGAGCGTCTACCGCGAATGGCGTAGGCGGACTCGGGCGCTGAGCGGGTGTGGGGCTGCCGCCCTGTTCCTACCGTCGAGGGAGCGGGCACCACCCGCGCCCACGTTCGCAGTCTCTTCACGTCCAGGGGTAGCCATGACGGTCCACACATCCGCACCACGAGTGGCCGCGGCTCGCTCGATTCCCTTCGCGCGCACGGTGATCGGTCCCGATGCCCGCTCCGCCGTCGCCCAGGTCCTCGAGTCGGGGTGGGTGACGACGGGGCAGCAGGTCGCCGACTTCGAGCGAGAGTTCGCCGACCACGTCGGTGCCGCCCGGGGCGTCGCGGTCAGCTCCTGCACGGCGGGACTGGAGCTCGCTCTGCGGGGCCTGGGTCTGGCCCGTGGGTCGCGCGTGCTGATGTCGACGAACACGTTCTGCGGCGCAGCCGGAGCCATCACCCATGCCGGCCTCGTGCCGGTCCTCGTCGACGTCGACCCCTGGACGGCCGTCCCGGCCGAGGAGCACATCCGCGCTGCCGTGCGCGACGTCGGTGGCGTGTCGGCCATGGTCGTCATGCACCTCGGCGGCAACCCGGTCGACGTGGAGGCCGCCGCCGCGGCAGCCGGGATCGGACTCGACCACGTCATCGAGGACGCCGCGCACGGGCTCGGCACGTGCGTCGGGACGCGACCGGTCGGGTCGATCTCCCGCGCGACCTGCTTCAGCTTCTACGCCACGAAGAACCTGGCGATCGGGGAGGGCGGCATGGTGACGACCCTCGACGAGGACTTCGCCGAGGTCATGGCCCGCACCCGGCTGCACGGGATGTCCCGCGACGCCTGGCGCCGCTACTCGCCCGGGGCGAGCTGGCGCTACGACGTGGCCGACGACGGCCTCAAGGCGAACCTCACGGACGTCCAGGCAGCGATCGGTCGTGCGCAGCTGCGCCGGTTCGACACCGACCAGGCACGCCGTCGCGAGGTGGCGGCGCGCTACGACGCGCAGCTCAGCAGCCTCCCCTGGGTCAGCCTGCCGCCGCGCCCGGTCGAGGGCCGACACGCCTGGCACCTCTACGCGGTGCGGGTCCACTCAGGCTTCCCGGTCGCCCGCGACGAGCTCATCGACCGGCTCAACGACCAGGGCATCGGGACCTCGGTGCACTTCATCCCCCTGCACCGGCTGACGTGGCACGTCGAGCACTGCGTCGTGCCTGCCGGCGGGCTTCCCGGCGCCGACGCCGTCTTCGCCACCACCCTGTCGCTGCCCTTCGACCAGAACCTCACCGATGACGACGTCGACGAGGTCTGTGCGGCGCTCTGGCGGATCGGGGGCACGCGATGACGTCACAGCTGGTCACCCTGCCGGGGCTCGGCAGCGCCGGTCCCGGACTCAGGCTCCGGACCCTCATCGTCGGAGCCGGGGCAGCAGGCAAGGCTCTCGCGCGGGACCTGCAGCGAGTCGACGACTTCGGGCTGTGTCCCGTGGGCTTCCTCGACGACGACCCCGGCAAGCGCCGGGTTCGCCACCTCCCCGTGCTCGGCCGGCTGGCCGACGTCCTGCGGGTCGCGACGGCCGAGCGGATCGACGTCGTCGTCCTCGCGATCCCGGGGCTTCCCGAGGCCGAGGTGACGAGGCTGGCCACCGCCGCCGCCCGCGTCGGGGCGAGTGTCCGCAGGCTGCCGTCCTTCGTGGCCCTGCTGCGACGCGACGTCGTGGGCACGGACATGTGCTCGCTCGACGTCGCCAACCTGATCGGCCGCTGCGAGCTCCACGTCGCGTCACCGGAGGTGGCCGAGATCATCACGGGCAGAACGGTGCTCGTGACCGGGGCCGGTGGCTCGATCGGCAGCGAGCTGTGCCGCCAGGTCAACGGCTTCGTGCCCCACCGCCTCGTCATGCTCGACCACGACGAGTCCAACCTCCACCGCCTCCAGCTCGAGCTGCGGGGAGAGGCGTTCCTCGAGTCGCACGACACCGTCGTGGCCGACATCCGCGACGCCGAACGCATGCGGCAGGTCATGGGGCAGTACAAGCCGCAGGTCGTCTTCCACGCGGCGGCGCTCAAGCACCTGCCGATGCTCGAGGAGCATCCGTGCGAGGGCGTGAAGTCGAACGTCCAGGGCACCGAGAACGTGCTGGTCGCCGCGGTCGAGGCGGGAGTCGAGCGCTTCGTCGCCATCTCCACCGACAAGGCCGCTGACCCGACCTCCGTCCTGGGAGCGACCAAGGCCCTGGCCGAGCAGGTGGTCAAGAAGCACGCGGGAGGCCGCACCGTGGTCTCGGCCGTGCGCTTCGGCAACGTGCTCGGCAGCCGCGGCTCGCTCCTGCCCGTGCTCGTGGCCCAGATGGCGGCCGGACGGGACGTGACCGTGACGCATCCGGACGTCACGAGGTACTTCATGACGATCGAGGAGGCGGTCGGGCTCGTGCTCGAGGCCGCGCACCTGACGACCGGCTCGGAGACGTTCGTGCTCGACATGGGCTCACCCGTCCGGATCGTCGACCTCGTGGCCAACTTCGCACGGCAGCTCGGCGTCCGCGACGTCCACATCCGGTTCACCGGGCTCCGTCCCGGGGAGAAGCTCCACGAGTCGCTGTTCAGCGACGACGAGGAATGCCTCCCCACGAGTCATCCACGCATCTTCGGCGCGCAGGCCGTCCCCGTGCACGAGCACTTCGACGCCCTGATGCTCGCGCTCTACGACGCCGCCCGGCGGAACGCGGCGGACGACGTGCGCCGCGCCCTCGCTGCGGTGCTGCCGGTCTACCGCCCCGAACCCGGCGACGTGTTCGCCCTCCAGACGTCCGCCCCGTACCCGGACGACTACTGATGCAGCCCGCACCCCACGAGGACAGGTTCGCCCCATGAAGATCACCGTCATCGCCGGTCGCGCCGCGGAGCCGACGTCGGTCCGGCCGGCAGGCCACCACGAGGCACGCGTGTTCGACAGCGACCGCGTCCCGGCGGACCGAGACCTCGTCGCGTCGCTGAACTCCGCCACGCTCGGGATGGACCTCGTGGCGCCACCGGTCGTGCTTCCCGACTTCCACCACAAGTCGGCCATGGAGATGCCCTCGAGCATCGCCGTGGCGACGGCAGGGACGATCCGACCGACGCTCACGAGCTCCTCGGTCAACTGCGGCATGGCGCTCATCGCCCTGGGCTGCGACCGACCGACCGATGCCGCCGTCAGCGACTTCTACCGCCGGGTGCGCGAGCGCTACCCTTATCCCACGACCAACCGGCGCGACCTGTCGTATCGGGACGTGGTCGCCGCCGCCACCGAGGGCGCCGGCTTCGCCGTCGAGCGGAACGGGGTCGACCCCGCCGAGCTCGAGCGGGTGGAGGAGAGCGGCCGGATCGACCTCGCGGCGTGGGGCGGCAGCGAGCGTCTCGTCGCCGAGGTCCCCGCGCTCACGTGGCAGCTGGCCCGGCTCCGCTTCGGCACCGTGGGTCCGACGAACCACTTCGTCGAGCTGCAGGTGGTCGAGGAGATCCTCGACCCGGTCGCCGCCCGGCAGCTCGGCGTCCACGAGGGCCAGGTGACGCTGCAGTACCACGCCGGCGGCGGCGTGCTGACGGGCGAGATCGGTCACCTGTTCGCCCGCCGGCGTGACACCGCCCGCGTCATGAGGGCGGCGATGGCGGTCCAGAAGCCGTTGTTCCACATCGCCACGGCGCGATCCACCCAGCAGGTCCGCGAGCGGATGCGCCTCTTCTTCAGCTCGGCGTGCCCGCCGGTCGGTCTCGACTCGGACGAGGGGAAGCGGCTCATGCTCGCCAACGCGGCGGCGATGAACTACGGCTTCGCCTTCCGCATGGCGACCTACCAGGCACTCCGGCAGCTGGCGGCGGACGCCTTCGGCGGCGCCCCGGGCAGGCTCGTCGTCGACTCGCCCCACAACTCGATCTACGAGGAGGACGTCGCCGGCGAACGTGCCGTCGTGCACCGCCACAACTCGTGCCGCGCCTACCCGGCGCACCTCATGGTGCCCGGGACCACCTTCGCGCAGACGGGTCAGGCGGTCCTGCTGCCCGGGACGCACCGGACGTCGTCGTACCTCGCGGTCGCCGGCCCGTCCAGCGGCCAGAGCCTCCACTCCGCCTGCCACGGGGCGGGCACCGTCATCGACCAGTTCGCGACGAGCGGGGCCTCCCAGCCCGATCCCGCGGGGCGCTCCACGCTCCGGTTCCGCTACGACGACACCGCTCCGAGCGAGACGGCGCACCTCGACGACGCCGGCGTCAACGCGGCGATGTCGGTCCTGTCCTCGCACCGGATCATCCGCCCGGTGGCGCGGATGCGGCCGTTCGCCGTCCTGCACTGATTCCCGGACGTCTTGAGAGAGAGAAGACATGCGCATCGATGAAGCCTTCCGCCGCATGATCGGTGGTTACTGGTGGCTGATCGGGTTGCTGGTCCTGGTGGCGTCATTGGCGGCGGGCGTCTACGCCACCAACCAGGACCTGCAGTACCAGGCCTCGGCGCGGGTCCAGATGTCCGGTGGTCTCGCCAGCACCAATGTCCAGGCGGACGCTGCGACACAGTGGCTCCAGGGTGTGATCACGACCCCCAACACGGTGCGTCACGCCATGGCTGCAGCTGGGCTCGAGGGCGACCCGACTCCCTTCGCCACCCACTCGATCGTCGTGAACCGAGTGGGCGTCTCCACGGTCAACGACGTCCTCGTCACCACGGGCAACGCGGACCGTTCGGTCATCGTCGCGAACTCGCTCGTCCAGCAGGCTCTCAAGTACGCCAACACCGCTCACCAGAGCGACGCCGTGAAGATGACCGCTCTCGACCACCAGATCAGTCGCTTCACGAAGGAGCGAGACGGCCTCATCCACCAGCTGGCGGCGGCTGCCCCGGGCGCGGTACTCGAGCTGCAGGCGCGGATCGCGGCGGACGCACCGACCCTCACGGACCTGCTGCGGCAGCGCTCCGACCTCGTCCTGGCGGCGTCGGAGCGATCGAGCATCGGCTTGCTCGATCCCGCGACGGCGTCCTCTGATCCGGTCGGCCCAAAGGTCGGCCAGCTCGTGGCTCTGGCGGGTCTGGCCGCGCTGATCCTCGCTCTGGGCCTCGTGGCGATCCTCGAGGCGCTCCACCCCCGGGTCCGGGGCCGTCGGTGGGTGGCGGCCGAGCTGCACGCCCCGCTCCTCGGGCACCTGCCCACGCTCGACCTCGGGGGACCACGGGGTGCCCGCGCCCTGCGTGAGTTCGGCGGTGCTGCAGCCGTGCTCGCCGCCCGGTTCACCGGGCGGCCGTTGCTGCTGCTCCCGGTCGAGAGGAAGCACGACCGGTGGGCTGCGCGCGTCTGCGCCGAGCTCGAGGCGCTCACCGGCCTGCATGTCGACCACGCCCCCGACGCGACGGTCGCGCGGCCGGCCGAGGACGTCGGTCGCCCTCCCGACCCCGTCGTGATCGTGCTCAGCCCGAGCGTCGAGGCGCAGCGCCGCCTCGAGGAGCTGGCGCGCACCGCCGCGGTGATGGACTGGCCCGTCGTCGGCGTGCTCACCTTCCGGCGCCGGTGGCTCATCGACCGGCAGACCCTCGCGGAGGGTGGCCGGGTCCACCGTCCCCCCATCACCCCCCTCACGGAGGTCACCCCCGAGATCCCGGTGGATCCGGCCGACGGCGTCCCCGAGCCACGTCGCGTCGACCACGGGGCCCTGAGCAGCCACAAGATGTGGAGGATGCCGTGAGCCGGCGCGGCGAGTCCTGCGGCCTGACCCTGGAGGTCCGGTCGGTGCCACGCGGCTGGTCGCAGGTCATCGACCGCGCCCTCGGCGACCCTCCTCGAGCGGAGGCGCCGCACCGGGCCGAGGTGCCGCAGCCGGGCCGGGACGCCGATGTCGTCGTGCAGCTGGAGTCCTCCCGCGAGCCGTTCGAGGTGCACGGCCTGACGCCGCTCACCCGCGGTGCCTTCGCAGACGGCCGTCGCGTCGTGCTCACCGACGCCTGCGCGAGCGGTCTGGACCTGCTCGTCGAGCCGTCGTCGAGGGCAGTCTCGGTGACGGGACGCTCCCGCCCGGGGCCCTCCCACCGCGCCCTGCGCCTCGTGGCTCCCGGGCGCACCGAGCTGCTCTGGCGTGCCGCGCTCCTGCAGTACCCGACCCTGTGGTGGGCCGGTGTCGGGGGAGCCGTTCCGCTGCACGTCTCGGCGGCGCAGGTCGCAGGTCTGGGCGTGCTCCTCGCCGGGCCGGGGGGCGTGGGCAAGTCGACGCTCGTCGCCGGCCTCGGGCCGGACCAGGGCGCGTCGGTCAGCGACAACCTCTGCACCTACGACGGGGCGATGATCCACGGGCTGCGTGAGCCCCGACGCGTCGACGCGGGCCCGGTCCGGGCCGGCCGTCGGGCGATGCCCCACGGCCGGGTGGAGCAGCCGTGGGACGGCACGCTGCCCGCCATGACGCCGTCCCTGCTCCTCGTGCTCCGACGTGGCTCCGGGGCGCGACCCTCGGTGAGGCCGGTCCCGCCGGTGGTCGCCGCGAGAGCCCTCGCCACGGGCACGTACGCCGCGGGTGAGCTGCGCCGGTACTGGGCCTTCGCCGCGACGCTGGCACTGGGCACCGGCCTCGGCCCGGCGCATCCGTCGATCGTGGGCGAGTCGGAGCGCCTCGCCCGGTCCCTCCACTGCGTCGAGGTCGTGCTCCCGGCACGCCCGGGGACGTCCCTCGTCGAGCTCGTCGACCGCGCCGAGCAGGCCGCGCGAGCCGGGCGAGCGACGAACCCGGGGATGACAGGAGCGCGGGCATGACGCAGCGTGTGGCGCACATCATCACCCGGTGCGTCGCCGGGGCCGGCGGGGTCGCCGTGCGCGGGGCGGTGAGCCTGCCCCGAGAGCTGTACGCGAGCACTCTCGTCGTCGGCTCGGGTGACGCTCTCCTCGACGTCGCCCGCTCGAGCGGCGTCGACGTGGTCGTCGTGCCGGAGCTCGTCTCACCGATCAACCCGGCCCAGGACGCCAGGGCCTTCCGGTCGATCTCGCGGCTGCTCAGGGCCGAGGGCTTCGACGTCGTGCACACCCACAGCGCCAAGGCGGGCGTCCTGGGACGCGTGGCGGCCTCGAGAGCAGGCGTGCCCCGCATCGTGCACACCTTGCACGGATTCCCTTGGCACGAATTCCAGTCCGCTGCCGTGCGGCACGCCTACATCCGCACCGAGCGCGAGCTCTCGCACGTCACGGACGCCTATCTCGCCATCGGCACCGGCGTCGCGGTCGAGGCGCTGCGGCGCAAGGTGGTCCGCCCCGAGCAGCTCGTCACGATCGGTCCGGCGGTCGAGCCCGCGTCGGTCACCGCGTCGCCGGCGTCACGCTTGCGCGCGCGGGCGCTGCTCGGGCTGCCCGCGGACGCGACGGTCGTCGGCACGGTCGGACGGATGGACTTCCAGAAGGCGCCGGAGGTCATGCTCGAGGCGTTGGCCCGGATGGCGACGCCGGCCGTGCTCGTCTGGGTCGGTGGCGGTCCCCTCCTGGAGGAGACCGCCCGTCGAGCGCAGGCGTCGGGCCTCGAACGTCGCGTGCTGCTGCTCGGTCACCGCACGGACGTGGCCGAGCTGCTGCCGGCGTTCGACGTCTTCGCCATGTCGAGCCGCTACGAGGGCTTGCCGTGCGCCATCGTCGAGGCCCAGGCGTGCGGCATACCCGTGGTCGCGACGTCGGTGAACGCGGTCTCCGACGTCGTGGTCCCCGGAGTGACCGGTCTGCTCGTGGCGCCCCAGGACCCGGACCAGCTGGCCCGGGCGCTCGACCACGCACTCACCCACCCGAGACAGGCCGCGGCCTGGGCGGAGCGGGCCAGGGCCCATCTCGGCACCCGCTACGACGCGAGCACCCTGGGCGCGACCCTGCAGGAGGTCTACACCGGCGACCCCGAGGTCCGCCGGCCGCTGCTGGCGTCGGTGCCCGGGTGGGGGAGGGCCTCGTGAGCGCCCTCGAGGCCGCGCTGGCCCTGCTCGTGCCGGGTGGCACGCCGGTGGTCGAGGTCCGCGGCTCCCGACGGGGCTCGGCGGCGGCGATCGCGGGAGTGTCGTCGGCGAAGCGGCTCGTCCTCCTCGACGGGCGGCGGCTCAGCGCCAGGCGCCTGACACGTCTCGCACGGGAGGCCGGCCTCGTCGTCGACCGTGAGCTCGTCGTGCTGCCGGGCCTGAGGACGGCAGCCTTCGTCGTCGAGGACTCGGTCGAGAGCCTGACGTGGTTCTGGAACGCCTTCGCGACCGTCCCCCCGGGGCGGTCCCGTGGATCCCTGCTCATCACGGCCACGACGTGCCTCGGCCGGAACCGTCACCTCGTCCGCTGGGTCGGTCCGCTCGTGGCCGGGCGCATGGTCATCGTCCACCGACCATGACCACGTCGACGAGGCAGACGGCGTTCCCCGACCTCGGGGCCGTCGAGGACGTCCTGCGGCGGCACCTGGACGACCGGACGGTCCGGCTCGCGGTCGTGGCCATGTCGCGGGACGACCATCCCAAGGCGGTCGTCATGGCGACGCCCTCCGGTGCGACGACGCCGGTCCTCGCGGTGAAGGTGGCCCTGACCGGTGGGGCCGCCCGGGCGGTCCGTGCCGAGGCCGCCGCACTCGAGCAGCTGGGGCAGCTCGACCCCGGTCTCGTCGGCGGGACGGTCCCCCGCCTGCTCGCCCTGCACGAGACCGTGGCCGGCACGTTCCTCGTCACGACGGTCTCGTCGGGTCGGCCGTTCTCGGTCGACTACCACCGCTGGCACCACACGGGCCGTCGCCGTGACGTGCGGGCCGACTTCGACGCGGCGGCCGGGTGGCTCTCCCAGCTGCACGGCCTCACGGTCCCGCCGCAGCCGGAGGTCGACGGCGCCGCTGCGCTCGAGAGCCGCTGGCCGGACGAGGTCGGGATGGCGGCAGCGCAGGCGTGCCGGCGCGCCAGGGCTCGGGTGGGCGACCTCGACACGGGTCACGTCACCCACGGCGACTTCTGGTGCGGCAACCTCCTGCGGACGGGTCGTCGGGTCACCGGCGTCGTCGACTGGGAGCACGCTCGCTTCGGTGGATCCCCACTGTGGGACCGCGTGCGTTTCGCCCTCGCCTACACGCTCTACCTCGACCGGCACACCCCGAGCGGTGCCCGGGTCCACGGGCACGCGGGCCTCCGCGCGGGTGCATGGGGTGACCCCGTGCGGCATCTGCTGAGGGGCGAGGGGTGGTATGCCGCCGGTGTGGCCGACTTCATCGCGCCCGCGCTCGGGCGCGACCCGAGCACCACGGCCTGGCGGGACGCCGTGCTCGTGGGTCTCGGCGAGGTGGCGACGACGAGCGACTCACCGCCGTTCGCCCGCGCCCACGCGTCTCTCCTCGCGGAGGTGGGGTCGTGACGACGACGGCGGCCGCTGCGCCCACGACGACAGGACGGGCCGCTGCGTCCGCACCGCTGCCGGCGCGCCGGACCGTGGTGCCGGCGTCACGGTCCGTGCGCCTCCTCATCGCCGCAGCCATCGCGTGCATGCCGGTCCTCACGCCCACCGGTCCCGGCAACACCTCACCTGCGGACCTGCCCATCCTCCTCGCGATGGGTGGGGTGCTCCTCTGGCTGTCGAGCAACGGCGTACGCCTCCACGTGCCGTACGCCGCAGGCATGTGGCTCCTGGTCCTGGCCGGTGCCGTCGCCGCGCTCGCCAGCCGGGACCTCCTCTCGACGACGGTCCTCGGACAGGACCTGTTCCTCCTGCTCTGGGCCGCCACCATCGCCAACGCCGTGCGTGCCGACCACTCCCTCGTCCGACTCGTGTGCGTCACGTGGTGCTGGAGCGGGATCGTCAGCGCCGGCCTGCTGGTGGCCGGTCGCCTCGCCGGGATCCCGTGGCTCGCCGGCCAGACCACCCGGGACGGCTCGCGGTCCGCCCTGACCTTCGGCGACCCCAACCTCGCCGGCAACTACTTCGTCGCGTGCCTGTTCGTCGTCCTCGCCTCGCGACACCCGCGCCGCCGCCTCGCGCGCGCTGCGACCGTGCTCCTCCTCGTCGTCGCGACCGTCCTCACCGGGTCGAACGGCGCCATGCTCGGCATGGTGGTGGGCCTCGGCGTCGGGGTCGTCGTCGGGTCATGGCGGTCGCGTGGTGCCATCGCCGCGACCGGGCTCGCGTGCGTCCTGGCGGCGGCCGCCGGGGTGGTCGTCACCTCGGTCGACTGGGGGTCGGTGCAGGCGAGCGCCGCCGCCGGTGGTCCGGTCCTGCACGACTCGTTCGGTCGGGGGGACTCGTCGAGCCAGGACCGGCAGGTCCTCTTCTCCGAAGGCGTCCGGCTCTTCTGGGACGGGACCCTGGTCGGTGTCGGTCCCGGGCGGACGAAGGAGGCCCTGGCGTCGATCCCTGCTCCCTACGTCAAGGAGGCGCACAACGACTACGTGGCGACGCTCGTCGAGCTCGGCCTCATCGGAGGCGTCGGCCTCGTCGTCCTGCTCGCGTCCGTGGCGGCACGGCTGGCGCGCGTCGCGGGACGCCGGGGACGTGGCGTGGCCGAGGGAGGTCGGGGACGCAGCGGCGACCCGGGGCCGGTGACGCGGCTCGTCCCGTCGCCGCACTTCCTCGCCGCCCTCGGCGCGGCGTTCCTCATGTCGGGCCTCTTCTACGAGGTGCTGCACTTCCGGCACCTGTGGGCGGTCCTGGGCCTCGTCGCCGGTCTCGACCTGATCCTCGCCGATGTGGCCGAGTCGCGGCGACCGGCTCCGGAGGTCCTGCCCGCCCCCGTTCCGGGGAGGCGATGACGTGTCGGTGCGTCTCAACCCGAGCCACGCCTCCCGTCGCCTCCGCATCCCGGGGCGGGCCGTCCTCGACAACCTCGGCGCCCGGCTCGTCGCCGTGGTCGCGCTCGGGATCGGCACGATCCTCGTCGCGCGGGTCGGAGGCGCCGAGGACGTCGGGGTCCTCGCCCTGCTGCGCGTCCTGCCGGGTCTGGTCGGCGTCCTCGCCGCCTGTGGTCTGCCGGGTGCGATGGGCTACTTCCTCGCCGGCCCCCACGCCGGGCACTCGCGGCTGTGGCCCACGATCCTCGTGCTGCTCGGCGCCGGCATGGGGATCGGCACCGCGGTGTGGCTGCTGCTCGTTCCCGTCATCCATGCGGTCCTGCTCCCGACGGCGAGCCCGCTGGTCATGCTCCTCGCCGGCGTCAGTGTCGCGACCCAGCTGCCGCTCGCCGTCGCCAAGTCGAGCCTCCAGGGGCTCGACGACCGGAAGGGGTCCAACGCGGTCACTGCCGGGGAGGAAGCAGCCTTCCTCCCCGCCTTCGGTGTCGCCTGGCTGCTCGGACTGCGCGGGCCCCTGCTGCTGGTCGTCGTGCTCATCGTCGCCGACGTCGTCGTCGCCGGGGCGGGGTGGGCCCGTCTCGTGCGCCAGGTGCACGGCCGGGGGATGCGGATGACCGGGCGTCCCGACCGCCCGCTCGGCCGCAGCATCGTGTCGTTCGGCCTGCTCGGTCAGGTCGGCGGCCTGGTCAACCTGCTCAACCTGCGGCTGGACTTCCTCGTCCTGGGCTCCATCGCCGGTCCGGCACCGCTGGGCGTGTATGCCGTGGCCTCGAAGTTCGCCGAGCTCGTCAGGCTGCCGTCGCTCGCGGTGACCTGGGTCAGCTATCCGCGGATCGCCCGCCTCGGGCCGGAGGCCTCCGCGACGGTCGTGCGTCGACAGCTGCCGTGGCTCGGTGGCGTGGGCATCGTCGGTGCCGTCGTGCTGGCGCTCGCCGCGGGACCCCTGCTGCCGGCCCTCTACGGTCAGGAGTTCGTCGCCTCCGTCGTGCCGGCCGCCATCATCGCCGTCGGCCTCTGCGCCTCACCCGCGGGGGGCCTGGCCGGCGGCTACCTGCTGGGGACCCGGCGCCCCGGCACCGGTTCGGTGCTGCAGGCCGTCGGCCTGCTCGCGACACTCGGACTCGACCTCGCCCTCATCCCGTCGTTCGGGGTGACCGGGGCAGCCGTGGCCAGCGCCGTCGCCTACCTCGTCACCGATGTCAGCACCGTGCTCGTCGTGCGACGGCTCACGGCAGGCACCCCGCGATGACCAGGCGCGTGCTGGCCTCGGTCGTCGCGGCGTCGGCCCTTCTCGCAGGCGGCTGCGGTGCGCCGGCCCCGAGCGCGACCCCACGGGCGGCGAGCGTCCTCGGCACCCAGACGCCCACGGACGGACGGTACGCCGAGCTCGTCGACGACCTCAGGGCGACGGGAACCGGCGTCTGGGTCGAGTCCGACGTCGTCAAGGCCTACCTCGCAGGACCGACCCGTTACCGTCAGGTTCTCGGCACCGCTCTCGCTCTCGCGCGCCGCCGAGGGGTGGCCGGCATCAAGATCGCCGACGAGCTCGGCTACCACGACGGCACGACCCCGGAACAGGCGGCGGACATGCTGAGGCGCACCGTCGCCGACATCCACGCCTCCTCGCCCGGCACGAAGGTGCTCATCGACGTGGTCGTCCCCGAGCTGGGCTGCCTGTCGTGGACCGCCTCGTCCACGGCGGTCATGCGCATGTGCGGTGCCGGCTCCGCGAGCACGAGCCCCGGAGCGAGCCTCGCCGCGGTCGACGGCTACGCCGCCTCCGGGGTGGACGTCATCGACCTCAGCCCGGGTCTGCAGGACGATGCCTGGTACGCCTCCCAGGGCAGCTCCCGCGACGACGCGATGCAGCAGAGCTGGCGCGAGGCCGTACGCCGGTGGGGCACCCGGGTGACCCTCCAGGCGCGCAAGGCACTGGCTCACCCCGGGGCGTATCCCGGCGACGTCGCGCGCGCCGAGGCCGACGTGCACACCTACGTGGACATCCCCCTCGCCGAGGGGGCGAGAGCGGTCGACATCTGGACCTGGGCGCAGCACTACCGCGGCCAGCTCGTCACCCTCGTCGACCCGGGGGACGTCCCGAACGCGCTAACCAGGGCGCTGGAGCAGAGGCGGAAGAAGGGAGCGCGGCTGTGGACACACATGACGCCGTCGGCCTACGTGGTGGACCGGGGACACGACGTCCGCGCGGTGACGAGCCAGTTCGACGTCGTCTTCGTCGCGGCCGGGACCGGCTGAGCACGACGGAATCCACTCGGGTCAGCCGCGCTCGTCGGGCACTTGACGTCGTGGTCGCCGCGGTGGCCCTCGTGCTGAGCGCGCCGGTCGTCGTGGCGGCGGCGGTCGCGATCCGCACGACGAGCCCGGGGCCCGTGCTGTTCCGCCAGGAGCGGGTCGGCGCGGGCGGACGCCCCTTCACCATACTCAAGCTGCGCACCATGACCTCGGGTGGCAAGGGTCTCGACATCACGATGGGGCGCGACCCTCGCGTCACGAGGGTCGGGGCCCTGCTCCGGCGCACCTCGCTCGACGAGCTGCCGCAGCTGCTCAACGTCCTTCGCGGCGAGATGACCCTCGTCGGCCCCAGGCCTGAGACGGTCGCGTTGGCGCGCCGCTACCCGTCCGGGTGCCGCTGGGTGCTCGAGGCCACACCGGGACTGACCGGACCGGCGCAGATCAGGATGCGCGACTCACGGGTGCTCGAGCCACCGCTCGCCGCGGTCTCCTCCGCGCCCGCCCCGGACCCCGAGACGTGGTACCTGGAGCACGTCGTCCCGCGCCGGGTGGACCTCGATGCCGGCTACCTCTCTGCTCCGTCGCTGTCGCGCACCGTGGCCGTGCTGCTCGAGACCGCGGTCTACCTGCTCCACCCCCAGTGAACCGCCGCCGACGACGCGACGACCCGCCCTCCGGTCTCTGCCTCAGCGACCGGACGGCAGCGGCGCCGGCGCCCGGGTCACCTGGAGCGGGTCGCACCTGGCGTTGAGGCAGGTCCCGGTCTCGAGGTCGAACTCGAAGTTGTGCCCGAGGCACCGGAGTCTCCCGTCGCGGACGACGCCGCCGTACTGGAGGTCCTCGCCGGCGTGGGGGCAGTAGCGGCTCACGACGTAGTCCGTCCGGCCGTCGGAGAGCACGACCGTCTCGGCCGGGTCGCGGCTCGTCTCGTACCCCTCGACGGCCTCGAGGGCGTCCCGGTCCGCGTGCTTGAGCAGGCCGACGAGGTAGTCGTTGTAGACGTCGGGATCCCGGCTGGCGCGGATGCGCAGGGAGAGGAAGAGGTCCTCCCACCGGATGCGACCCGTGAGCACCGCATCGAGCCAGCGGGCCTCGACCGTCAGGTGGTAGCCGGGCGTCCCACCGACGGGGGACAGGTCCACCTCCGTCGTCTCGGGCCCCAGCCGCACGTCCCACGTGCCGCCCGCCCGGCCGACGACCTCGAACCGCACCGTCATGCCGATCCTCTGCAGGAAGTAGCCGGACAGGGCTCCCAGTGCGAGGAAGTGGTCGCGGAAGCGCTCGCCCAGCCGGCTCTCCGGAGGGGGGTCCGGCAGCTCTGCGTACACCGCGGCGATCTCGTCGGCGCGCCGGGCGGCATACGCCCTGAGGTACTCGGAGGTGTCGTCGAAGGAGAAGTCGGCCCACCTCGGGTCGCGCTCGACGTCACCGGACCCGACGTGGAGGCGGTCGCCGGGCAGCAGGTAGAGCGAGGTCTGGCCCGGGAGCCGGTCGCGCAGGAACGCCAGCGCCTGGGCCTGGTCGGGGAAGATGCCGGGGGCCTGCACCGCGGCGTTGTGGTGCGCGAGGGCGGGGTCGAGGAAGGCGGGCGGGCCGGCATACGGCATGACGATCTTCGGCGGCGCCGACCGCAGCAGGCGGGTCACCGCGCGGAACTTGCCCAGGCGCTTCTCGGAGCTGATCCGCTCGACGACCTCGGGCGGGTAGTCGTAGCAGATGGGGTGCCACGAGGCCCCGGACATCTGCACCCCCATGACGTCGAGGGGACGCCCGCACTCCTCGGCGGCCCGGCGGAGCTGGCTGACGCTGAGACGCGCGTCGTTGGTGTGCAGCACGGCGTGCCCGTCGACGTGGACGAGGATCGCGGCGTCGTGGCACATCGGGCTCAGCTCGGGGATGACGGTGACCCAGTCGCCGCGGTCGTTCAGGGCCAGCCGCTCCCACGCGTCGAGCTCGATGACGACGTTGCGGATGCCCGCACCCGCGATGCGGTTGCGCATCTCCCTCGAGGGGTAGCGCGGGATGACGAGACGCGTCGATGGCGAAAGGCCCTGCAGCAGCGGCAGATCCAAGTGGTCGAGGTGCTCGTGCGAGATGGCGACCCAGTCGGCATCGAGCATCTGCGGTGTCCGCACGTGGGCGTTGTCGGGGAACGGGAACCAGGACCCGAGGAACGCGCCGCGTGGCGACATCCACGGGTCGCACAGCATCCGCATGCCGGGCGCGTCGATGCGCAGACCGGCGTGGCCGAGGGAGGTGACGAGTGGTCCGTTCATGCCTCGACGATCCGCTGCCGCGCGTCCGCTGGACACCCGCGTGGGCCTGACCCGCGTCTACGTCGTTTGACGGAGCCTCAGTGTCCGCAGAGCCGACGCAGGGCGGTCAGGTCGGCGCGGACGGTCGCGGCGATGTCGGCGTGGCGGTCGGTGGCCGGTCGGGTCACACTGAGCCGGTAGGCGGCCAGGTCGTCGGCGAGGTTCTGCACGGACTCGCGGGCGTCGTCGGAGGCCGTCGTCCTCGCGAGGCCCCTGGCCCGGGAGAGAACGGTGTCGAGCCCGGCACGGACGGCCGCCGCGGACGCGCCGTGCGTCGTCGCGGTCGTCGACGCGGTCGTCGTCGAGGCGGCCGCGACGAGCGACCCGATGTCGGGGCAGTCACCGCCGAGCGGCTGGGCTGCGGCGCTCTGCGCGGCAGGGGCGGCCCCGCGTGTGGCGCCGGTGAGGACGAAGGCTGATCCGAGCGCGACGACGATCGTCAGAGCGACGCCGAGCAGGAGCTGCCAGCGGTGGGTGGAGGTCGTCGACGCGCTCATGATGTCGCCCCTCTCGTGGTCGGAGGTTGGTACTCGAAGGCGCCGCGGTCGTCGTAGGAGCGCACGCCGACCCCGGTGTTCGGGGTGCTCGGGTCGTCGACCCGAGGACGGCCGGCGGCATCGAGCGCCGGCTGGCCGGGCGCGCCCGAGTCGGCCGAGTCGATCGCCGGTGACCCTGCGCGGAGGCTGAAGTCGGCCTGCGCGGGGCCGTTCCAGCGAGGGTCGGCCTGCCGTGCGTGCGACTCCTGTCCGCTCGCCGCCTGGAACGCCGCCAGGGACGTGTAGGACGTCGATCCCCACACCATCATCGTGCCGCTGACACTGAGGTTGACGAGGTCGTAGTCGAGTCTCGTGCCGAGCTGCGACGTCGCGTCGACGCGGATGTCACCTCTCGTCCGGGGACACTTCACGGTGCCGCCCGCGCCGTTGGGGCACGAGGCCGCGTTGTCGACCGAGATGTTGTCGGCGAAGGTGAACCCGCTCGGGGTGCCCGACGCCACGCCTTCGAGGTTGATGCCGGCCGCCACGTTGTCGTAGACGGTGTTGCCGACGACGGAGCTGCCGGTGACGCCGAAGTCGTCGATGCCGTGGTCGCCGGTGATGCACCCGGCCGTGTTACCGGTCGGCGGGGCGCTGCAGTTCGTCAGGGCCGCGGTCGTGAACCCCTTGTTGTGGTAGCTGACGTTGTCGACGATCGTGTTGCGGTCGCCGCCCGGGTAGGACTGGATGCCGGAGTCCTCGTTGTCGTGGACGCGGTTCCCGCTCACGAGGTTGCCGGGCGCCCGCAGGTCGATCCCGACCGCGTTGCGCACGTAGCCGTACGCGTTCCACGAGCTCTCGTTGCCCGTGATCTGGTTGCCGGTCGAGCCGTTCGTCAGGTAGATGCCGGAGGCCGAGTTGTCGGTGACGAGGTTGCCGGTGACGACCGACCCGGTCATCGAGTTGAGGTACATGCCGTATGCCGTGGCGCCCGCCACGGGGCTACCCGACCCCCGCGCCGTGTTGTTCGACAGCCGGACGCCGGTCGCGTTGAAGACGTAGAACGCGTTGCTCGTGGTGTCCCGGACGGTGAAGCCCGACACGGTGATCCAGCTCTGGTTGGAGATCGTGAAACCGTGCTTGGCCCCCGCGATGGTGACGACCGCGCCCGCGGCCGGCTGGAAGATGATGGGGGAGCCGGCGGTGCCGGAGTGCCAGGGGAACACCTCGTCGGTGTACGTCCCCGAGGACACGAGCACCGTCTGCCCCGCGACGGCGACCTTCGCGGCCTTGGCGATGGTGCAGAACGGCACCGCGGCCGTGCCTGCACCGGTGTCCGAGCAGCCGCCGCCGCCCACGTAGAGGTAGGCGGCGGCGCCTGCCGCGGCCTCGACGGAGCTGACCGCGAGGCCCAGGCCGGCCACGAGGGTGCTGAGGGCGAGGACGGCTCGTCGAGCGGGGGTGTGCGGGGGGGCCATGACTCGTCCTTCCCATCCTGCGGCTGCCTGATCCTCCAGTTTGTCGACCGGCCCGCACGATCACCCCCACCGAAAGTGGGAGGACGGCATACGCCCATTGCACGAGGGCGCGCCCGGTCGGGCTACTCGGGCTCCCAGGCGATGAGCCGGTCGATGACCTCTCGGTCGCCCTCGATCGTCAGTGCCTCCAGCGGACGGCGGCCGTAGAACGCGGCGAGGACGATCTCGCTCGCCGTGCCGGTGACGCGGGCATCGACCGGCCCGGCGGTCTCGGGCCGGGGGGCGGTGCGTGCGCCGTCGCCCGAGACCCAGAGCCGCCACGAGCGTCCCTCGGTCGCGGCGTAGTCGACGACGGCGGGCTCGTGCGGCCACGGGCTCGTCGTCGCGCAGCACGTGGAGAGGAACTCCTCGACACCGTCGAGGGCCACGGCGTCGGGGAGCGGCTGAGGCGTACCGACCGTGAGCTGGGCGTCGTACGTGTGCACCGCGATCTCCTGGAGCTGGTGCCGCGCGACCGCGCCGCACGTCCCGGGCGACTGCGAGTCGCCCCACCACGTCCAGCAGCCGCGCTCCGGCCCGGCCTCGCGCAGCGCGTCGAGGAGCTGTCCGGTGGACGCCGCCAGCCAGCCGTCCAGCGCGTCGGGCTCGCTCGGCGCCGCCGCGTCGCCGTCCGACGGCGGCCGGACCCGGGAGG